>CAZGYE010000286.1:0-7626 GCA_964530165.1 uncultured Planctomycetaceae bacterium | reverse complement strand
GAAGCTCGCGGCGAGAAGAGAATCGACGCCGTGACGGTCGGGACGCACGGTCTGCAGGTCATCCGCGGCCACAACCGCGGCCTGTTGCTGCCGGGTGTTCCGGTGGACAACGGCTGGGACTCCAAGGAGTTTCTGGACCGCGTCTGCATGAAGGCCAGCCTGCCGCCGACGGCCTGGAGAGACGACGCGACCAAACTCATCCGATTCCGGGGCGACTCGATCGAAGGATCTCTCGCCGACGCGCTGGGCATAAGGGGTGATACATTGCCGCGCCCCCTGTTCCAAGAAGACCAGATGGTCGCCTACGCCGCCTATTGCCGCAAGACCATCACGGCCTTCGTCGTCGGCGCCACGCCGAGCCCCTACTTCGCGGCCGTGCCGGACGCCAACGTCAGTGGTCTGGCCATCGTCGTGACAAGCGCCCGCAGAGATGTGCAGCAGACGCTTTGGCGTTTGGCCATTCGCAGCAAGAACCCGCTGCAAGCGTCGATCTTCTCATTGTGTGAAGAGGTTGCCGGAACGTTGAAACAACGCGGATTCGGGGCAGCCGACTGCGAGCGACTGACTGTCGGGCTGACGGTGCTCTCCGACCCGGCTATGCACGGTTCGGTGAGAGATGCCGACCTGGCGGGCATCGACCGTTCCAGCCGCTGTGTGCTGGTGCGGGAACGAAATCGCACGGGCTGGGTGTTCGACAAGAACCGCCTGCCTGCCGACTTGCTCAAAGAAGCAAGCCGGATTGCGGAAGTGGCCGAACCAGAGTTTGCGACCGTCTACAGTTTTGCCGCCGTTTCCAGTCAGGATCGGGTCAGCGGCGGGTCGGTGCCGCGGCCGGTTCGTGGACCGGATGTGCGTCGTCCGGGCGTCGCCGGCAAGTTCTATCCGGGCAAACCGGCCGAGGCGTCAAAGATGCTCGACTCGTTTCTGGCGGAAAAAGCGACCCGCGAGCGCTTCTCGGCGGCAATGGTCCCGCACGCCGGTTGGAAATTCTCCGGCCAATTGGCCGCCGACGTGCTCAAACGGATCGAATTCCCAGCCAACGTGATCGTCATCGGCCCGAAGCATACGGCCAACGGCGTCGAATGGGCCGTCGCGCCGCATTTGGTCTGGGCGTTGCCGAACGGCAACCTCGGATCGAACGAACGACTCACCAAGCAGCTCGCCGCGACGATTGACGGTCTGGCGCTCGACGCCGCCGCCCATCAGCAGGAGCACGCCGTCGAGGTCGTGCTGCCGATTATCCAGCGGCTTGCACCGAAAACGCGGGTGGTGGGCGTCTCCATCGGCGCCGCGAGCAAGGAGAAATGCGAGCAGTTCGCAGATGGACTGGCCGACGTGATCCGCAGCGAGTCGGAGCCGCCGTTGTTGATCATCTCCACCGACATGAACCACTACGCCAACGACGACGAGACCCGCCGGCTCGACGAGCTGGCTCTGGCGCAGCTCGAACAACTCGATGCCGACGCCCTGTTCGACACCTGCACGCAGAACCACATCAGCATGTGCGGCCTGCGTCCGGCAGTGATTGTGCTCAAGACGCTTCAAAAACTCGGTGCGATTTCGTCCTGTGAACGGGTCGGCACCGCAACCTCGGCCGACGCCACCGGCGACACAAACCGCGTGGTCGGCTATGCGGGCATGCTATTTCGGTAACAGCGTGGAATGACCACCGATCGTTGACAACCGGCGCCGGCAAACTTTGCCCCTTCGATTTGACTCGCGTCCGTTGCAACCTATGCTTTTGATGTCAAAATCGGAGTGCGCCTTCTCCCCTTCGGCGGCACGATCGCTCCGATTTCTGCAGATCCCCTCTGCACAAGATGTTCGTCCTCGATAAGAGCAAACCCACCGCGAGGTGGGGGCGCAAAGCCATGGGCCACGTCGTTGCCGAATGACAACATTCGCGGTGTGGTCGCCAGGTTGCCGAAGGGGTGCGCTACTGTGATGGAACTGCTGTGCCGCCGGTGCGGAATACGTGGAAAACACTTCTCAGCCCGCCGTCATTCCGAGCGACTCACATCGCCGGGCGGAGTTCTTGCGCGACAGATCGAATTCATGGAAGAACGCGTGTTGCTCTCGGCAACGCTGACCGGCAACGGTTCCCTTGCCCATGAACAGTGGCGCGAACAGACATTTTCGATCGAACCGTTTCAGGCCATGATGCCCGTTGACGTGACGCTCGAAACGGCGGCCGAGAACCCGGTCATTAACGATGTCCAGTCAGCCAGCCTGATCGGGCTTCCACAGGTCTTCGCAGCGACCGACTATCGGGGCAGCGGTTACAGCGTGGCGATCATCGACACGGGGATCGACTACAACCATCCGGACCTCGGCGGCGGGTGGGGCAACCGAGTGGTGGCCGGTTACGACTTCTACAATCACGACGCCGATCCGCTGGACGACAACGGCCATGGGACGCACGTCGCGGGAATCGTCGGCAGCAGCAGCACAACCTACAGCGGTATCGCGCCGGACGTGAACCTGATTGCGTTGAAAGTGCTCGGCGCAAGCGGTTCCGGTTCGTTCGGCGCCGTGGAAGACGCCCTCGCGTGGGTCGCCACCAACCGCGAGCAGTACAACATCGTCGCGGTCAACATGTCGCTGGGCGCGGGCAACTACACCAGCGACCCATTCACGTTTTTGGACGACGAACTCAGCGCTCTCGAGAGCGCGGGCGTGTTCCTGGCCGTAGCGTCCGGCAACAGTTTCTACAGTTACGGCAGCCAACAAGGACTGGGGGCGCCGGCGGTCAGTTCCTATACGGTTTCGGTCGGGGCGGTCTGGGACGACAACGTCGGCAGTGCCTCGTGGTCCAACGGCGCCGTCGATTACTCCACGGCAGCCGATCGCATCACCAGTTTCACTCAGCGGAGCAGCGCTCTGGACATACTCGCTCCGGGAGCCTTGGTGACGAACACGTACCTCGGCGGAGGCTACGCAACGCTGGCCGGAACTTCGATGGCGACACCGATGATTGCCGGAGCCGCAGCCCTGTTGCGGCAGGCCGCAGACGATACCGGACAAACCAATTTGGCCAACCAGGACAGCCTGCTGACGCTGATGCAGGATACCGGCGTGCGCATCATCGACGGTGATGACGAAAACGACAACGTGATCAACAGCGGTCTGAGCTTCCAGCGGCTCGATCTCGACGCCGCGATGAACGCAGTGCTCGATGGCGCTGCGCCGGCCCCACAGATTTCGGTCGCATTCGATCCACCGACCGGCCGGCTGACGGTGACGGCGTTTCAGGCAGCCGAGATCGAGATCACGGCAACCGCCGGCAACCTCGAGATTTGGGCCGGTCGGCTGCTTGACACGTCCCTCGGAACGCTGTCTTCGAGTGACGTCCGGTCAATCACCGTTGTGGGGAGTGACGCGGACGACATGATCGATCTGAGCGGCGTGACCAGCGGGGCCTTTACCGCATTGACCGGGGTCACCATACGCGCAGGCGACGGGAACGACACACTCATCGGCAGCGAGTTCGCGGACACCATCTCGGCCGGTCGCGGTAACGACTCGATTCTGGGCGGTGGTGGTAACGACCTGCTCAACGGTGCCGGCGGGCAGGACAGCCTTTACGACTCTGCGGGCGACGATCACCTGTTTGGCGGGGCCGGCAACGACGTGCTCGACGGGGGAATCGGCGACGACGTCATCAGAGGTCAGGGTGGGAAAGACAGTCTCAGCGGGGGTGACGGAAACGACTTGCTGTACGGCAACGCGGGGAACGACACCCTCTCAGGCGGAGCCGGCAATGACATTCTCCATGGCGGTCAGGGACACGACAGCCTGCTCGGAGGCCACGGCCAAGACGGGATGACCGGTGGTGACGGCAACGACTTCATGAACGGCGGCCGGGGAAATGACTCGCTCTTGGGCGGCAGCGGCAACGACTCCTTGTTCGGGGGCGCTGGAAAAGACATCATTTTGGGCGGGGTTGGCGACGACCGTGTCAACGGCCAGGGCGGCCGAAATGACACCGTTGCCGGCGGCGCAGGTGACGACATCATCGCCAATCCCAACGGTGCGGACATCATCGACGAGTCGTTCCGCTTCGTGGCCGACTGGATCGACGCGGCGTAAAAGCCGTGGTGAGAGATTCGGACTAATAGTCGCCGATGACGTGCCCGTCGGCGATCGTGCTGAGATTTTGGTAGATGCCGTGCTGCGCGAACGTACCGGAATTGACGTTTTCGTTGATGAAGCGGACGCTGCCGTCGGCCAGGAGGAAGTTCGCCCCCCCCTCGTGCGTGCTGCTGAAACAGTGCTCGGGCACCCAGTCACTGTTGATTGGAATTTGTGTGTATCCCAAAACCACCCAAAAATTCATTCCGATGAATCGGGTGTCGTAGACGCCCGCCCAAACAGGAACCACCTCCGGCAACTGAATGCCGATGCGTTCGCCGACCGCCAAGGTATTGCTGAGACCATCGGTGACGTCACTCGTCCGACGCGAGCCGTTCAATGTAAAGAAGCCGTCACCCAGGACGCTGCACAACAGAATGCCGGCGCAGCCCGGATAATTCGAGACGCCGTACTTCACGCCGCTACGCTTCGAGGTGTAGACTTCTCCTGCCGTGTCCGACGAGCAACGGAACACGGGCAAAGCGGCGCCAACGGGCGAGGCGTTGTCCCCCTCGTCGATGTCGACGCTGAAATCGAACTGGTTGTAAAGGGTCTGCTGATCGAGATACGGCAGCAGAAACGCCGACCAGGCAAAGTAGTTGTTGTTTCCCGCACCCGCGACCCGCGCGGAAACCCAGCCGGGCGGGAAAACCTCATACGCATCGTAGTAGTTGTACAGAGCCACCCCGATTTGTTTCAGGTTGTTCTGACAGCTATTCCTCCGGGCCGCTTCCCGGACCTGTTGAACACCGGGCACCAATAACGCGATCAGAATCGCGATGATGGCGATCACGACCAGCAATTCCACCAGGGTGAAACCACACCGTGAGGTCCTCAACCGAGCCATGACGATCTCCTTGCGACAAACACCGACAGGGAATGGACTGCCCGCAGAGTTCGAAGTGTGCTCCCGACGTGGCCCAGCTACACATTATGCCGAACAAAATCGAACTGTAAAGAGGCACTCCGCACAATCCGTACGCGGACAGGCTGGATTTCTTCGCCGAATGTAGGCACACTACCTTTGGTGCGGAACGCTCAGGGCGGGATCCGCAACTTGGCGCCGCCCGGCACGATGTGTGTCGTCCGCGTTTCGAACTTTAACACGGCTGATTCCAAAAGGACACGACATGATCGACACCATCAGAGACCGGCTGGCCCGCAACGAGGTGGTTCTCGCGGCGGGCATGGGCCGCTTACTGAATCACAATTTTATTCAAATGATCGGCGTTCAGGGCGGTTTCCATGCGCTGTGGTTCGATCTGGAACACGTCGGCTGCTCGATTCAGGAGCTGGAAGTGGCCACCATAGCGGCCCGCAGCCAGGGGATGGACAGCTTCGCCCGCATCGCCCCGACCGATTACGCCGCTGTGACTCGCTGCTACGAAGCCGGGGCCAGCGGCGTGATGGCGGCTCAGATCTTCTCGGCCCAGCAGGCGGAAGAATTCGTGCAGTGGGCGAAATATGCTCCGCGCGGTCATCGGGGGCTCAACGCCGGCGGCTGGGACGGGAAGTTCGGGACCATTCCGCTGGCCGACTTCTGCGCACAGGCCAACCGCGAGCACTTCGTCGCGATTCAGATCGAAACAGCCCAGTCCGTCGAAGAGTGCGACGAGATCGCCGCCATCGACGGCGTCGATTTGCTGTTCATCGGGCCGGCCGATCTCAGCCAAAGCCTGGGCGTTACCGGCGATTTTTGGAACCAGAAGTGTCTCGACGCCCTCGACCGAGTCGCCGACGCCTGCCGGGCGCACGGCAAGCACTGGGGCGCCGTCACCGTCAGCCCCGAACATGCCGACTTGCTGGTCGAGAAAGGCTGCAAATTGCTCTCGCCCACCAACGATGTCAGGATCGTCAATGCGGGCGTGCAGGCGGCCAAAGAGAACTATGCAAAATACTTTGCGTGAGCAGAGAGGATTGCTCGAATGAGGAAGAACGTCACCGGATTTTTCGTCTGCTGTGTGCTGGCTGTCGGTTGTGGTCAGAACGGTCAGCCACCCGCACCTGCTGTGGCCCCCACCGGTCCGGGTAGTTCACCGTCGCCGGCAAAAGCATCCGCCGATGGTGACCCGATCGCATCGCCGGCCGAAACGACCGAAAGGAGCGGCAACGACGCTGCTGACGCCCAAGTCACGCTGAAAATCCTCGATTGGGACGCCACCGAGACGCTGATTGCCGAGCACAAGGGGAAGGTCGTCGTCGTCGACATGTGGTCGACATCCTGTGCACCGTGCAGGAAAGAATTTCCGCATCTCGTCCGCCTGCACAAGAAGTACAAGAACCGAGTCGCATGCGTCTCCGTGAACTGCGACTATTTAGGCATCCAGGGTGAACCGCCGGAGTCAGACCGGGACAGAGTGCTTGAATTTTTGAGAGAGAAGGGAGCGACCTTCGACAACGTCCTGTCGAGCGTCGCCTCAGACGAGCTTTTCGAAAAGCTCGAATTCGCGTCGATTCCGGTTGTGTACGTCTACGGCAAGGATGGAACGCTCAAGAAGCGGTTCGACAACGAAGAAGGACTCTACGGCGACGAGGGGTTTACCTATCAGAAGGACGTCATCCCGTTTGTCGAGGGGTTGCTCCAGGGGGAATAGGGCCGGCGAATCGCCGTTTCCAGAAACCGGCTGTCCCCGTATAATCCATTAGTTCCGAACGCGACTCAAACGGAACATCTGAATCGCAAGACGACGGGGTGCAGATGGCGGAGAACAGTTCCCTGCGATGGTGGAGCAGCCCGCGCACGCTGCTGCGTCAAATTCTGATGCTCGACGATGCGCCGCATTCGATCGCGCTGGGGACCGCCATCGGCATGGCGATCGGGCTGACGCCGACCGTGGGGATCCAGATGATTCTGGTGATCGTGGTCGCGGCCCTCACCGGCCGGTTGTTCCGATTCAACCGAATCGCCGCTTTGCTGACGGTTTACGTCTCGAATCCGCTGACGGTCGCACCCATTTATTGGGCCTTGTACAAAGTCGGTACAATCTTTGTCGGCGGCCACCTCAGCCGGAAAGCCCTCGCCGGGATGCTGGAGAAACAATGGTGGGAAACGATCAGTACGCTGTTCGTCGAGGTGGGTGAGCCGCTCATCGTGGGGACGCTCATCGTGGCGACCCTCGGCGGCGTCCTGACATATCCCGCCATGCGGTGGCTGCTGCGGTCCATTCAAAGCGAGAAACCGACCCAATCCGATTCCCAAAGAGAAGCAGTCACGCAGTCGTCGGAATAAGCCAGAGCCCGGAGGGTGGGTCGAGTCTTCGAAACCGCCGCGACGCTCAAGAACTCAAACGCTCGCCGCTCGAAAGGCCGCGGCGTCAGCCTCTCAACTCGGGGACCGAATTCCGCGCAAAAGGCGCCTCGCAAACCCAGGCGGGACGGATTCTTGCGCCGTTTTTTCGGCGTGAAATAGAAGCGCGAACGGGGTTGGCGAAAAAATGTTGCCTAAGAAAGGACGCGGTAATTCAGCAAAGCTGCAGAAGGTTTCGATGGCGGACC
>CAZGYE010000285.1:0-7626 GCA_964530165.1 uncultured Planctomycetaceae bacterium | reverse complement strand
CTGTGGGGTCGCATTCGCTCCACCACAGCCACCCTTTAATCGAAACTGACCCACTCCCCAGGGGTGACTGTGCGGCCAGACACGCAAAGCGAACCGATCAGGCGGCTCGTCGCAGTTGACCGACGATGCGTTCGAACTCATCGTTCGAGTTGAAGTCGATGATGATCTTGCCCGCCTCTTTGCCGCGAACGCGGATCTCGACTTTTGCTCCCAAGCAGTCTTGTAGCTGCTGCTGCAGCGAGAGCACGTGATTGCTGATCTGTGGAGCCGGTGGTTTTCCGCCGCCGGTTGGGAAGGGGACGGTTCCCCTGATTGCCGCGTCACTCGTGCTCTGGAGAATGGCGCGGACGGCTGCTTCGGTTTTGCGGACCGAGAGCGACTCCGACTGAATCCGCCGGCAGAGAGCGATTTGGTCGGCCTCTGCCAGTGGTAGCAGCGTCCGGGCGTGACCGTTACTGATTGCATCGGTCCGCAGCGATTGTTTCACGATGTCCGGCAGTTCGAGCAGCCGAAGGTAATTGCTGAGCGTCGAGCGGTTCATGCTCAACTGTTTGGCCAGCTCTTCGATCGAGCTACCGAATCGGTCGAGATAGTCCTGAAAGGCCTGCGCCTTCTCCAGCACGTTGAGGTCCTTGCGTTTCAGGTTCTCCTCGATGGCGACCTCGCAGACGCGCTGGTCTTCCAGTTCGAGGATCCGGCAGGGAACCCTCTCCAGTCCGGCCTTCTTCGCAGCCAGCCAGCGGCGCTCTCCGGCGATCAACTGATGCCCCCCGGCATGCAAACGCACCAACAGTGGTTGCAGAACGCCATGTTGCTTGATGCTCTCGACCAGTTCGTTGAGCGTGTCGGGGTCGAAATCCTGGCGGGGCTGGAACGGATTGCGCTGGATCGCATCGACCTCAATCTGGTTGAGACCAGTTTGGCCGTCTGCGTCTTCCGTTTGATGCGTGACCGGCGCACCGGGGCCGAGCAAGGCGTTCAGACCACGTCCCAATCGTCGACGTCCCGGGCCGTTGCTTTCAGGGTTCCCATGTTCACTCATTGTTGGGGTCATGTGTTCATCCATGATGAGAGCGCCTATTCTTGTGGAATCGTTGCAGGAATTGGCGGAATGGTCCTGTTTACTCAATCGAGCGGTGTAATCCAAAAACTCGATACTGGGGCCGAATTCTAGAGCGAGATTTCAAATCGGGACAAGATGGCATCAATTGCGTGTTTCACGTGAAACAGGGTGGATGGGAAAGAGCCTGGTCACTTGAGCCGATAGAGGTACACGTCCCCCTCTCCCGCGTGGGCCTCGCGATCGGGGAGTTCCTGGGGATGGGTGTCGTTCAACAGCACGAGGTCACTGGGTACATAGTGGTAGGTGCCAATTTGGAGGAGTCGATCTCGGTACTTGGTCAACTGCTCGGCGAGCGTCTGGTTTCGGCGTGCGTGCGGTCGCGTGACCAGAAAGGTTGGAATCGGAGGCCGTGGGGTGCTCGAATTGGCAAAGTCGAGGTCAGCGACCGGTTGAACGACGAAATGCGTCTCTGGCCTGCGGAAGTCAGCGGCCGACAGGTGGAAGACGAGGGCCGGCTCGGCGTAGACGTAAACCACAAAATCGGGCAGATCGAATTGCTGTTCGGCCACGGTGGTCGATCGATCAAGGTCGGCCGAACGGCGAGCATCTTGGACGATGTTGGCGGCGACGGCTTCCAGGCCGTTGCGCGCCTGCCAGCCGGGCACCCCCTTCGGAGCAGCCTGGGGCGTCCGCCAGAACACCACCACCGCAACCAGCAAGAGAACGGCCACCCAACTCCACGACGACAATCGGCTTCGGCCGATCGCGGTCGCTCGGTCGTTTGCTCCGTGTGCCTGAACACGTCGGGTCCACCAGCCGATGGCGGCAGCCGTTCCCAGCCAGGCCGACATCAACCACGGCAGCGTCAGCCGTGGAAAGGGGGTGTAGAATGGCGTCGAGACGAACAGCCCGCAGAACCAAGCGGCCAGCAGCCAACAGGGCAGGGTGCTGTTGTTGTCCGGCCCGCCTTGGTTTGCTGCGTGTGGGTCTGTCCCAGAGGAAACGGTCCACAATTGCATCGCGATTCCGAAGGCCGCACTCAGGCCGAGCAGCACGCTTGATCCCACGAGCGCCGCACAAACCGCCCCCAGCACGGCGAAGCCTGCGGCCCGCAGCCATTCGTTTCCTCTTGGCAGCAGGAGTGCAAAACCGACACCGGCTGTGCTGAGCCAACCGTCGAAGTGACGGTGATTGGCGACCTGCTGCAGGAACGCATCGAGCCAGCCGGCCAGCCCGACCAGGTAACCGCGATGGTTCTCGGCGACGGCCGCGTATCCGCCGCGGCCCGCCAACTGCAGGTCGTACCAGGCCGGCGACCAAACAGCGCCGGCTACGATGGCAATCCAAAACCAGCAGAGGAAGTAGCTCCTAGCTGGTCGATTCTTCGCCTTGCTCAACACGAGCCAGGGAACGAGACCGGCTAAGCCGATTGCCAGCGGCAGCCAGCCATTGTACTTGGTCGACCATGCCAGTCCGGTCGCGATTCCGGCGGCTAGCACCCAGCCGATGTATGCCGTCCGGTACGTCTCTCCAACAAAGTAAACCGCCAGCAGCAGCCAGAAACAAAGCGGCACATCGGTCAGTACGGTCCGGCTATAGAGAATGTGGATGTCGCTCAGTGCGGCCAACGCTGCGGCAGCCAAAGCGGCCTCGGAACCGAACCAGCGCCGGGCAACCCACCAGACGAGAGGAATTGTCAGTACGCCAAACAGAAGAGGGATCAGCATGCTGCCCAAGTGCGACGGACCGAGAAAGACAATCGACCACTCCACCAGCCACGGCAACAAGGGTGGGGCGTACAAGTGACGGTTGGGATAGCGGAAGTCTTCTTCGGCGCCGAACCAGAAGTTCGACGCGTAGACACCTTCGTCGAAGTGCTCGACCGCCATCCGTGACGGCCAAGCGCAGCGTAGCACGACACCGGCGAGCACGATTGCCGTCAACAACACGAGTTCCGCCCGTGCCGGCGGTAAGCTGCCGAACGTCACGTCGCCTTTGCTGGGGGAGATGCCGATCATCAATGGTTTCGCCGCAGCAGCCGGTCGGCGTGTACGAAGGGCGTTTCACGTGGAACGCCCTTCGGAGGGTTTGACCATCGCGGTCAACAACTGGTATTCTCATTCGGCCGGCCAATTGGATTGCCGATCGCGTCGATTGGACTATCATACTCAATGGAGCGCAAAAATGGCTATTGCGGACGACATGTACGACGAGGCCAATCAGCTCAAAGAGCAGGGTGACCTGGAAGGGGCCGTTGTCAAGCTGCAGGAGATTTTGACCGTCGATCCGCAACACGCGCTGACGCACTCGGCATTGGCCGTGCATCTGCAGCGGCTCGGCAAACTCGACGAGGCGATTGGTCACGCGCTCAAAGTGGTCGAGCTGGAACCGAACGACTCGTTCTCGTTCATGCAACTGTCGGTCATTTACCAGCGATGCGGCAGGATTCCCGAAGCCGAAGAAGCGATGGCCAGAGCCCGCCAAATCCAGATGCAAGGGTAAGGTCCGGTGAACGGGGAGGCGCGAGCCCCCTGTTCCCGTCAGCGGGCTGACGCTCGCGACTCGCCATGCCGATTTCGCTTGAACGGCGGTTCGAGTTTCCGTTCGTCACTCAGTTGAGTCAAGCAGTTCCGGAGCCGTCGACGTGTCGTTTGTCTGCTCGGTCTTGTCCGGCGGAACGTCGGCGATTTGGTCAGCGTCGGCAGGCGGCGGCGTGACGTGGATGATTTGGGTGGCGTCGAATTGCCGGCCGTCAGGAGTCGTCATTCGGGCGTGCAACACCAACTCCGACGTTTCCGGAACCTGCTTCCACGGCAGCCGGAAAAGATAGCCGGAGCCGACGAAGCCACGGCGCCAGAAGGCGCGGCTTTCCTCGACTGAGAACTCCCACGCTCCCATGCGCTGTTGGCCGGGGGGTTTGGTCGGATCGGAGACGTCGAGCTGAATCGCGCCGGGCAGTTTCACCAACTCACCGTCGGCATCGTGCGGAATCACTAGGGCGCTGAGCAACTCGTCGCCTGGAATGCCGTCGCCGTCGTCGCCGCCGGTGAGCAGTTTGTGAAATCGGATTCCGGTGGCGCGGAACAGGACGTCGGCCTGTTCCGGCAGTAAGGTCTTCTCACCCCGGCCGGCCAGTTGGTCGCGGAGCGCATGCGTCTGTTTTCGGGCCGCTGTGAGCTCGGTGGTTGCAGCGGCCAGTTTTGACTTGAGACGGGAGATCGCATCCTCTTGCTCCCGGAGTCTCGCTTCCAACAAATCAAGGGTTCCGCGCCCCGCGCAGCCTGAAAGGGCCACGAGCATCAGCAGCGGCATCCATGTCGCTCGGACGTTCTTCATTGGTCCAGGAGGGTTCGAGATGGGATTACTCGGTACTCGGCTCGATTCGCTCCAACACGTTGTCGATGAGCCCGTATGTTTTGGATTCCTCGGCGGTCATGAACTTGTCGCGGTCGGTATCTGCTTCGATTTTTTCAAGCGTCTGACCGGTGTGTTTCAGCAAGATCTCATTCATTCGCTTCTTGACACGGAGGACCTCTTTGGCGTGAATTTCCAATTCGGTCGCCGTGCCTTCCATGCCGGCCAACGGTTGGTGAATCATGATGCGGCTGTTCGGCAGCGCATTGCGTTTCCCGGCGGCCCCGGCACACAACAGGATCGCGCCCATGCTGGCGGCCTGCCCGACGCAATAGGTGGCCACGTCACAGCTGACGTATTGCATGGTGTCATAGATCGCCATGCCGGCGGTGATCGAACCGCCGGGCGAATTGACGTACATGTGGATGTCAGACTTGTCGTCCTCGAATTGCAGGAACAGCAATTGGGCCACAATGCTGTTGCACACCGGATCGTTGATACTCGTGCCGAGGATGATAATCCGGTCCTTCAACAGCCGGCTGTAGATGTCCATGGCCCGCTCTTCGCGGCCACTTTTTTCAATGACGTAAGGAACCAACACCGACATGAGCCGTGTTTCCCATCCAAGAAGAATCTGATCCAGCGGTTGAACACCCGGTTTCTCCCCAGAAACCGGGTTTCTGTCAACATCGACTTTACTCTTTTTTCTCGCCTTTCTCGTCCTCGCCTTTCTCGTCCTTCGTGGACTTGGCGAGGACTTCGTCGATCAATCCGTATTCCTTGGCCTGCGCTGCGCTGAGGAAGCGATCTCGCTCGGTGTCCTGAGCGATCACGTCCAAAGGCTGACCCGTGTGTTCTGCCAGGATTTCGTTCAAAATCTGCCGAGTGTTGATGATGTCCTCAGCCTGAATTTCGATATCCGACACCTGACCGCCGACTTCGCCGTAAGGCTGATGGATCATGATTTTCGCGTGCTGCAGAGCAAACCGCTTGCCCTTCGTGCCGCCGGCGACCAGAATTGCCCCGCCGCTGGCGGCCAGCCCGACGCAGTATGTTGCCACGTCGCACTCCAGGAACTGTATGGTGTCGTAGATCGCCATCGTGGCGGTGACCGAGCCCCCCGGAGAATTGACGTACAGGTGAATGTCCTGATGCCGGTTTTCAGACTGCAAAAACAGCAGTTTCATGACGATCAGGTTTGCGCTGGCGTCGTGAATCACACCGTCGAGGAACACGATGCGGTTTTCGAGCAGCAGATCGCCAATCCCCATCTGCCGCTGGCGTGTATATTCCCGGCTCCGCTGGTTCGCAGCAAACAAACCGCGGCCTGTGAGCGGATCGATCATTACGGATTCCCTCGTTGGATAATGCCTTGCGTCAAGCAGTCGCGAACTTCTTCCGCGTCGGATCATACGATGTGGTGAACGATCGGGCCAGGCCTATCGCTCGGCTGTGGCGGGTTCTTCCGCCGCCTCGTCTGCCAAAGTTCCAGCGATGCTTACATCAGCAGCCACGCCACAAATTGATCGCGGAACCGCTTCCACACGATCCTCAGCCGGCGGCTCCATTTCGACGTCTTCGTACTGGGCCCGATCCAGGACGATGTCGACCGCCTTCCGCTCGAAAATCTGGGCCTCGAGGTTCTCGATCATCCCCGACTTGTTCAGACGTGCGCGCACCCGCCGCGGATTCTCGCCCCGCTGCAACGCCATCAGGTAGACCTCGGCTTCGATGTCGGCCGGCGTGACTTCAATCTCTTCTTCGGCGGCAATCCGGTCCAGTACGAAATGCTCTTTGAGGGCCTGACGTGTCGTTGAAATCGCCCGCTGACGCAGCTCGTTCTCGCGGACCCGAATCTGCTGCGTTGTGAAGCCGGCCTGCTGCATTTCCAGGATTTCCCGCCTGAGCGCGTTTTCCACCTGCCGGAGCACCAAGTCTTCAGGAAGCTCCCAATCGGCCGAGTCGGTAATCTTCTCCAAGACCTGCGCGCGGGCCGACTGCCGCTGCTGATACGTCACCTGCCGCTCCAGCGTGTCCTGAATCTCTTTCCGCAGATCTTCTTCAGACTCCAAGCCGATCCGCTGCAAGAAGCTCTTCGACAGCTCGGGCAATTCCATGCGGCTGACAGCGTGAACGGTGAACCGCGCGTGAACCGTTTCACCACGCATCTCAATGTGCTCGGCTTCCAAGGAGATCGTCAGGTCGGCTTCGCGCGTCTCACCGGCCGTCACGCCGGCCATGAGTTCGTCGAATCCGTTTAGTTCGGCATCCTGGAACCGCAGCACCCCCTTGAGCTGAACGATGAGGTCCGGCAAGCTGCGAAGCGGCTTGTCGTCATGCCGGAAGTCGGCCGAGACGGCCACGAAATCGCCCTTTTCGGCGGCTCCGTCGCGAGGCAGCAGTTCCCCGTATTGCGAGAGAAACCGTTGCAGGTAATTCTCGACGTCCACATCGGTGATGTTGCGGACCGGTCGCTCGATCGTCAGCCCTCCATAGTCCGGCAATTCGAACTCGGGGCGGACCTCGACGTCAAACTCGTATTCGAAGTCCCGGTCGCCGCGGATTTCAAGGTCCTCCACGCCGAAGTCGGGCTCGTTGATCGGATCCAGCTCGTAGTCGTCGGCCATCTGCTCCAGGCTGTCAATCAGGACTTGCTGCTTGACTTGGTTGTACAACTCCTTGCGGAACCGCCGTTGGATCAGCTTCTGCGGGACGTGGCCTACTCGAAAGCCGGGCACCTCGGCCGTTTCGATCATCTCGCCGACCGAGTCCATGTAGTAGTGGTGAATGTCCTCTTTCGGGACCCGGACGCGGACGTGCTTCTTGCAGGGACCGGCCTCCTCGATGGAGACGTCCAACGACATCTTGAATTCGTCGTCGGACTCGGCGACAGCCGTCTCGGTCTCAGCCGTCTCGGTCTCAGCCGTCTCGGTCGCAGCCGCCTCGGTCGCAGCCGTCTCGGTCGCAGCCATCTCGGTCGCAGCCATCTCGGTCGCAGCCATCTCGGTCGCAGCCGTCTCGGTTTCGGTGGTTTCAGATTCGGTGGTTTCAGATTCGGCGGCCGCCTCGTTGTTGCTGCCGTCGTCTTCGTCGATGGGGCTCATGTTCATTGGTCGCTCCCTCCTGGTTGACTCCCGGCTGAAAAGGAACACAAAAAAAGAGCGGGTGAAGGGAGTCGAACCCTCGACAGCCACGTTGGCAACGTGGTG
>CAZGYE010000284.1:0-7628 GCA_964530165.1 uncultured Planctomycetaceae bacterium | reverse complement strand
GTTTTCGAGGAGGACGGACTTTCCAAGGGCGAACATTGGTACTACTGGGAGATCGCCCAGGAAGGAAGCTCGAAACACTATCGGGGCAACACAAGCGTCGCACGCGGCCATCTCGCCTGGTCGAGCCCCCACTGGATCGTCTCTCGCTGACCGGTGCGGGTTGACGGCGGGTTTGTATCGAACGATGACATCCGATACGCTAATAGCAGTTTCAAAACACGACTTCGGGAGGGCGAAGCTCCCGCTGAGCCGCGATTCCGCATGAAAGCCCACGGGTGGCAGCCCGTGGGTCGTGGGACCTGCCGGATGCCGCCGGGTCCCGCCGGATGCCACCGGCGGGCTTTGCCGGTCCGAAGTCACTGTCAATTGGGACGCTCGAACCGGAGAGAGTCGTCTCCACTGGTTGGAGCGAGTGCGCACTCTTTCTGCTCAGGAGGCCGGCGATGAAATTTGGCGGGTTCGCTGTTGTGCCCTTGTGCCTGACACTCGTGTTGGGTTTCTCACGTCCGGTTCTTCGAGCCGAGGCGATCGACTTTGCTGAGGCCAAGGTCACGCTCTGCGGCAAAGCGGCGCCGCCGTCGAGTGCGTCGGTCTGCGGGTTCTCGCTGGTTGCCGCCGGCGGCGGGCCACAGGTCGCGGTGATGAAACCTGCCAACGTGTTCCTCGCCGCGGTGCGCGGAGATGAAGAGGTGACCGTCACGGTCACTGCTCCGGCACTGACCGGGCCGTTTCTGGTGACTGCCGAGGTGACGCTCGTCGACGGTCAGACGGCCGAGGCGGACATCTCCGCCGGCGGAGCGAAGGCGACTTCCGCCACGCTGCTGGGCGAAAACAAGACATTGCAGCTTCAGCTCAGCGGGCGGGGAAGCCCGTCGGGGCTCACGATGCATTTTGGAACACGGGGCCGGTCTGCGGATGCGGCCGTTCGCTGGCGAAACATTCGGCTGAAGATCGGGGACCGTTCCGTCGAGGTTCCCGTCTCGGTCGCCGCGATTAAGGACGGACCACATGCGGCGCCAGTTCTGCCTTCCCTCAGGAAGCCCATCGAAGAGGCGCTCATCGGGTGGGACTGGCGGATGCAAGACGGCATCGGCACCCAGCGGGTTCCGAGCACCTACGCAGCCGCCACCGAACGGACCCTCCGCCGGGGCGACCGCTTGATCCGCGACCTGCAGGCCGCGGGTGCGACGCTCGGCGACCACCCGACCCGTTGGCAGGCGCTGTGGCGAGAGTGGAAAGAGTTGTCGTCGGCACAAAAAGCCGATTCGTCGCGGTCCGAGGATCTCTGGCGGCGGGTGCACCACCTGCGCCGGCAGATTGTCTTTTCCAACCCGCTGGCTGGGTTCGGTCCGCTGTTGTTCGTGAAGGAAGCGCCGGGGAGTTTCAGCCATGAGCTCACACAGTACGTGGGCCGGTTTGCGCGGCCGGGGGGCGGCGTCTTCGTGCTCGACGCTCCGGGCGAGTCGATGCAGTGCCGACAACTGGCCGCCGGCGAGCTGCCGCAGGGAAGTTACCAGCACCCCGCTGTTTCCTACGCAGGCGACCGGGTGCTGTTCTCTTTCTGCCCGGTCGACACGCCGCCGCCGAAAGGCATCGACGGAGATCGCGGCCGGCATTTCCACCTTTATGAGATGGCCGCCGACGGCTCGCGTCTGCGGCGTCTCACCGACGGGCCTTTCGACGACTTCTCGCCGCGGTATCTGCCCGCTGGTAAGATCGTGTTCGTCTCGACGCGTCGGGGCGGCTGGCATCGCTGCGGAGGCAGTCCGGGCCACGGCTGCGAGAACTACACGTTGGCCGTCGCCGAGGCCGACGGATCGCACGCCCATCCCATTTCTTTCCACGAGACACAAGAATGGGACCCGGCCGTGCTCCACAGCGGCCACGTCATTTTCACCCGCTGGGATTACGTCGATCGGCACGCGGTCTACTACGAGCAGCTTTGGACCACCCGGCCCGACGGCAGCAACCCCGCGATCTTTTTCGGGAACAACACTTTCAACCCGGTCGGCATCTGGGAGGCGCAGCCGGTGCCGGGATCTCAACGCGTGATGGCCACCGCTGGGGCCCATCACGCGATGACGGCCGGCTCGATCATTTTGGTCGACGTGAACCGTGGCGTCGACGGGCTGCAGGCGATCACGCGGCTGACGCCCGACGCACTGTTTCCGGAGAGCGAGACCAGCATGTTGCCCCGCGGCTGGCATGCGGCGGCGGGCATCCACAAACCGCCGGCCGTGCCCCCGGAACAGAAGCGCTGGCCGGGGCACTGCTACAAAAGCCCCTATCCGCTTTCGGAGAGTTATTTCCTCGCCGCGTACAGCTTCGATCCTCTGATCGGCGAGCCGGGTGCCAATGCGGCCAACATGTTCGGCGTTTATCTGGTGGACCGTTTCGGCAACAAGGAGCTGTTGTATCGCGATCTGAACATTGGCAGCCTCTGGCCGGTTCCGCTGCGAGCTCGCCGGCGCCCGGCGCTGGTGCGGCCTGTGGACCCGGGTGTCGTGGCGGGAGTCGAGAGTTCAGAGTCGAGAGTCCAGAGTCCGAAGCCGGATTCATCCGGTGCGCGGTCGACGGTGGCTTCTGAACTTCCGGAGGGGATGTTTTTCGTACAGAACGTCTACGAGGCCGATCCGCCGCTGCCCGTAGGTTCCATCAAACGGCTTCGCATCGTGCAGGTGTTGCCCAAATCGACGCCGGGCATCAATTGGCCGCGTGTCGGGCTTCCCAACGCTTCTCCGGGCAAGCAGGTCGTGGGAACGGTGCCGGTCGAGCCGGACGGTTCCGCGTATTTTCGCGCTCCGGCGGGCATTCCGCTCTCGTTCCAGGCTCTCGATGCGCGGGGACAGGCGGTGCAAATCATGCGCAGCATCACCTACCTTCAGCCGGGGGAGGTCGTCTCCTGCACCGGCTGTCACGAACGCCGCATCATCGCACCGCCCGCGAGCCGTTTGCCCCTGGCTTCGCTGCGGCCGCCCTCGACGATCCAACCAGGCCCTGACGGCTCCAACCCGCTCAATTATGCGATCCTGGTGCAGCCGCTGCTCGACAAACGGTGCGTGAGTTGTCACAGCCGCAAGAAGCCGGACGGCGGCGTCGTGCTGACCGGCGAGCCGGAGGGGGCCTTCACCGTTTCGTACAACGCGCTGGCGCCGCGGGTGACTTACTCGGCCTGGGGAGGCAGAAAAGGCGACTTCCGCCAGGTCAACAGCGAGCCGCTCAGCAAGCCCGGTCACTTCGGGGCGCTGGGCAGCAGCCTGATGAAGCTGCTGCTCAAAGGCCACGAGAAGGTCGTACTCAGCGACGAAGAGATCGAACGATTGGCGACCTGGATGGATGCCAACGCGTTGTTTTACGGCACGTTCAATCGGGACGATCAAGCGCGTCAGCGGCGCGGCGAGCGGATCAGCGGGCCGGACTTCCAGTAGACCGGAACAAGGAGCACGAGAAAATGTCAGCAAAGCGGAACCTTGAAACCGTAGGGTGTGTGAAACACACCTTTCATGCGGGCGCCGATCCTCGCAGCAGCGGTGTGTTGCACACACCCGACGCGATGACAGTATTGATTGTCGCGTCCGTGTCGTGGGCGATGCTGTTTACGCCCGCCAGCGCTGCCAAGCCGGCCTCCGGAGAATCGCTGGCACGGGCTGCTCTGAAGAAGTTGGACGTGGAAAAAGGCGTCTGCGCCGTTTTGGGATTGCCGGATTCCGCCGGGCCGAGCTTTGTGACCGATCTAGCCAAAGGGAGCGAGCTTCTAGTGTATTTCCAATCTCCCAATGCGGACGAGGTCGCCGGTGTGAGAAAAGCAGCCGACGCGGCGGGACTGTTGGGTCGCCGAATCTTCGTGGATCAAGGTGATTTCAAGTCGGTTCACCTGGCCGACAACCTGGCCGACGCGGTCCTGGTTTCGTCGTCGGCGCAAGCTGCGGTGGCCGAAAAGGAGCTGCTGCGCGCGCTGCAGCCGCGGGGGAAGGCGATTGTCGGTAATAGACAGATCGTCAAGCCATTCCCCCCAGGCGTCGACGCCTGGAGCCATCCCTACCACGGTCCGGACAACAATCCGCAATCGAGAGACCAGCTTGCCCGCGCGCCCTACCTCACGCAGTTTTTGGCCGAGCCGAAGTTCAGCCCGATGCCCGAGGTGACCGTCGCCGCCGGGGGCCGGATTTTTAAGGCCATGGGGCACATCGCGCACAAGAAAAATCAGAACCCCATGCTCAACACGCTGCTGTCGATCAACGCCTACAACGGGACGATCCTTTGGAAGCGAAAGCTCCCCGAGGGGTTCATGATCCACCGCAACACCATGATCGCCACACCGGAGGCCCTGTACTTGGGAGACGACCAGTCGTGCAAGGTGATCGACGCCCGCACGGGCCGAGTCAAGGACCAGATCATCATCCCCCAATCCCTCTCCGACGGGCCAGTTTGGAAGTGGATGGCGCTCAAAGACGGCGTCCTGTACGCGCTCCTCGGCGGTGAGGAAGTTCGGGTCGATGTGAAGCCGGCGAAAGTTTCCGGGCTGGGACACTGGCCCTGGGGAATGTGGCAGGGACACGACTACAAAGACCCCAAGACCAACTTCGGCTTCGGACGCACGTTGGTGGCCATCGATACGAACACGAAGAAAATCCTCTGGAACCACCGCGAGAAGGAATACATTGACAGCCGCGGCGTCTGCATGGGAGACGGCCACATCTATTTCTACAGTCCGCAGAAGTTCCTGGCCTGCCTGGATGCCAAAGGCGGTCAGCTCCTTTGGAAGAACAGCGACGGCGACCTGTTGCAGGCCATCGGTCCCGACGGCAAAGCGCAGCTCTGGTTGACCGGGTACGCCACGTCGACGTTCATCAAGTGCAGCGACGACTTCATCTTCTTTGCCGGGCCGCAGAGAAAGAAGCTGGTGGCCGCCTCGACCGAGGACGGCAAACTTGTTTGGCAGAGGGAACACGGCAACATGCTGCTCGTGCTGCGAAAGGAAGGGATCTACGCCGTCGGGCCTCAGCAGCACGCGAGAACCGCCGACCAACTTGGCTACAAGCTGGCCTATGAAACCGGCGAGGTCTTGGCCGAGCTTCCCCGTCGACGGGCCTGCACCAGGGCGACCGGCAGCATCGACAGCATCTTTTACCGCGCCTCGGGAGGCACCGTGCGGCTGGACATTCCGTCGAACACCTTCCAGCACATCGCCCCCATGCGGCCCCCCTGTCAGGACGGCGTGATCATTTCCGACGGGCAGTTGTACTGGGGACCGTGGATGTGCGGGTGTCAGTTGTCGTTTTACGGACATATCTGCCTGGCCCCCGGCGGAGAGTTTCACAGTCGGCCCCCCTCGGATGATCACCGGTTGCGAGTCGGACCGGGCGACCCTCAAGCGGTTGAGAAGTTCTCGGTCAACGACGACGACTGGCCCAGCTACCAAGGCGACAATGCGCGGACGTCCGTCACCGCTGTGTCCGTTCCCCGACAAGTCCGCCTGCACTGGAAGTCCCAAGCCTCAGCGACCGCGATGCCCACCGCCCCGGTGGTCGCGGGCGGCGTCACGTTCGTCGCCGATCGCAACGGCGTGGTGCAAGCCTTCGCCGCCGATGGAAAACCCCGTTGGAAAGCCTACACCGGCGGAGCCGTCTACTTCCCGCCGGCCGTCTCGCAAGGGCGGGTGTTCGTCGGGTCGGCCGACGGCCGGGTCTACGCGTTCGAAGCCGCCACGGGACGCCGGTTGTGGTCCTTCCGCCTCGCGCCGGCCGAGCGATGGATCTCCGTCTACGGCAAGCTGATCTCCACTTGGCCGGTGGCCGGCGGTGTCGTCGTGGAGGACGGCGTCGTGTACGCGGCGGCCGGAATCGCCCACTACGACAGCACGCACGTGGCCGCCCTGGACGCCGTCACCGGAAAGCCCAAATGGGTCAACGATTCGTCCGGCACCCTGGAGAAAGAGGCCAACAACGGCATCAGTTTGCAGGGCAGCCTCTTCATCAGCGATGGGGAACTGCGGTTTCTCGCCGGCGGCGTTTACGAGACGGCCCGCTACGATCTGAAAACCGGCCGGTGCCTGAACCAACCAAAACCGGGCATCTCGTCCCAGTTTTACACCGCCTTCTACCCCTACTACCCGGCCTACGGGAAGTACGTGTCGTTGGACCACACGCTGGCCGACGGAAGGGAGCTGAGCTTCGACGCCAGCTACGAAGGCAACCTGTTTTCGCAGCTCGCGCTGCTGGAGCCGCTTCCGGCGGGCGCCATCAAGGAGAAGAAGCAGGCCTCGCGGTGGCCGTCGCTCAGACGCCGCGGAAAGCGGTCGAAACGCAAGGCGCTGTGGCAGGACAAAACCGGCCGCCGTTTCACCAGCTTCGTTGTCGCCCCCGACGTTCTCTTGGCGGCCGGCCACCCGGCTGCTGACGGCAAACCGTTCCTCGCGGCCATCAACACCCAGGACGGCTCCAACATCTGGAAAAAGGAGCTGCCCGCCGACGTGGTCAAAGGCGGCACGGCCGTCGACCACCAAGGCCGAATCGTCGTCTCCCTGGAAGACGGCCAAGTCCTCTGCTTCACAGGCAGTGCAGAAAGCAAGACCTCCGAATAAAACCGTCCAAACAATCCAGTCCAGGTAGAGCGTTCTGAGATCAAGGTCGCGGATCAGAGTCTCCAGAACGGAACGGATCTCTTTCTTGACCTTGTTGTGCTTCTCAAGCTCTTCGGATCCCCATAGTCCTTGAATTCACCAATCCATCCTACGCGGAATGTCAGCGATCAACCAATTTGTTTGTTACACTGGCCGGGAAAACCCTAGAAATCATTTGGCGTAGGAGGAAACCAGCCATGCCCAAAACCGTCTTGGCCGTTGGCGCCCATTATGATGACTGCGTGTTCGGCGTTCCCGGCATTTTGCTCAAGGCTGTGCGGAAGAATTATCGCGTGGTGATTCTGTCGCTGATCGGCGATTACACCAACTGGAAGCCGGTTCGCGGCCGGGAACAGGAGGTGCTCGACGGGACGGTCGCGATTTGTACAGAGTATGGAGTTGAGATGCGGTATCTCGACTTCGCCTCGATGCGGTACGACCTGACGCAGCCGTTTAAGCGCAAAGTGGCCGAGGCGGTCGCCGAGATTCAGCCCGACGTGGCGTTGATGCTCTGGCCGCACGATCAGCACCCCGATCATGAGGTGGCTTCGCAGTTGACGAAGATCGCGCTGAGGCACGGGAACCGGTTCCTGAAGGACCCGCACCAGCCGTTCCGCGGTCCGCGGCGGATTGATCTGTACGACAACGGTCCGCGGCACACGATCGGTTTCGAGCCGAACACGTTCGTCGATATCAGTGACGACTGGCCGCAGGCCGTCGATTGGCTGGGCCGATTCATGGCGCTGGTCAGAAACGAAAAGTACGATCCCGCCAAGCGCGACGGAGCGCAGCGGGTTAAGGAGTCGCTGGCCTTGTACCGAGGTCAGACGTGCGGCGTCAGGTATGCCGAGGCCGTCCGCTCGGCCGTCGCCCATCCGCAGGAGATTCTGTAAAAACGGAAAACGGAAAGCCGAAAGCCGAAAGCGGAAAAACCTGCGGGGAGTGCTGGGGAGGAAATGAGCGCCGGAACCGACAAGACGCGTACACATGACGAGCGGCACGATGA
>CAZGYE010000283.1:0-7664 GCA_964530165.1 uncultured Planctomycetaceae bacterium | reverse complement strand
ACTCATCACCTCGGCGACCTTGCGGGCGCTCAACACACCGCCGATCGCTATCAGCGTCCCGACCGCGAAGGTGCTGCCCAGAGTGCCCATCTGCCCACCGACGAGCAGCAGGGCGGCAATCTTGGGTGTGTCGTTCAAACCGCGGGCGTAGCTCACTGCGCCGGATGAGATGTAATGCAACCAGTCCAGAGCAGCGGGGGCTTCAATCCCCATCACACTGCCCTGATAGCTGCTCCGGCAAACAACTTGGTTGTCAAGACTGACACTGAGCTGCTGCACCCGCTGGATTGCCGCAGTCTGGGACAGTCCCGGCGCGACCTCAATCGTTTGGTTGCCCACACAAAAGCAAGATTGCTCGGTGACGCCCAATCGCAAGCGGGCCCAGTGCAATAGCGGGTAGCAGACGCTCGTGACGACGATCGCCAACAGGGGACTTGTGAGTAATGGCAGAAAGAAACCCATGCCGAGCTTGGTAGCATTGATGGCCGAGCCGGCCGCCCATGCCGCCCCGACCAACGCGCCGATCAGGCTGTGAGTGGTGGAAATCGGCATTCCAATTCGGGTGGCCAGCAGGACGGTCAACCCGGCGCCAAGGGCCACGGCTCCGACGTACTGAGGGCTGCCAACCAGAGCGCTGTCAACGAGCCCCCGCCCGCTGAAGTTCTTCAACAGTTGACCTGCCAGAAACACCGCGGTCAACGAACCGACGAACGTGGCCAGCGTGGCCCACACCAAAGCCCCGCGGTAGTTGGTGGTGCCGCTCCCGAACAATGTTGCGACGCCTTTGAAATTGTCGTTGGCGCCATTCGCATAGGCCAGCGCGAGCACAATGAGAAGCAGGATTGCCAGAGTCATAGTTCTCTCCGAATACGTACCCGTTACCCCCTTCGGAGGTTTCTTCCTCTGGACTCTCCACAAATCTCCAACTTAGGTGATCGCCCCGCGGCAACCTGAGCCGGCGCCGGCGGTGCATCCGTAACAATGCTGCCCGGTAAGGATCAGTCGCTCGGCGAGCCGTTTCGGGTCGAAGTCGCGGATGTTCTGCGGAAGTCCGTGGCGGACCGGCACGTCGAGCATCTGGTTGAAGTCGCAGTCGTAAAGCCGGCCTTCCCAATCAACCGAGAGCGTCGTGTGGCACATGACGCCGGCAGCGGCGGTGGGATTGTAGGCGGCGATTAGCGTTTCCATGTATGCGTCGTACTGAGAGGTCTTCAGCAGGTGATTCAGATAGCGGCCGATTGGCATGTTGGTAATCGTGAACAGCCGGCTGAACTGAATGCCGTACCGCGAAGCCAGCTCGCGCCGGTACTCTTTTTCCAACTCCTGCTGAGTCGGCGGCAGCGAGGGCCCGACAGGATTGTACACGAGCGTCAACTGCAGTCCGGATTCCGGCCGCCCGTAGCCGAGGGCATTGAGCCTCCGCAAAGCCTCGATGGATCGCTTGAACGCATTGTTGCCCCGTTGCGAGTCGACGTTCTCTTGGAGGTAGCAGGGCAGCGAAGCAACGATCTCCGCCCGGTGCGCTGCGAGGAACTCCGGCAGGTCCGTGTAGCCCGTGGCAAGAAGGATCGTCAGGTTGCTGCGATCGACGACGTGGCGGCCCAGGCGGTGCGTCTCCTGGACCATCCAGCGGAAGTTGGGGTTCATTTCCGGAGCGCCGCCGGTCAGGTCCAAGACGGGAATGTCGGTCTGAGCGAGGGCCGCGATACAGGCCTCGGCCGTTTCGCGGGTCATCATCTCGCGCCGGTCAGGGCCGGCGTCGACGTGGCAGTGCACGCACGTCATATTGCACAGCTTGCCGACGTTGACCTGAAGCACCTCGATTCCGATGGACCGAAGCGGAGACAGTCCGCTCTCAGCTAACGAATCTTCGAACGGTTTGTGCGAGAGTTTCGGCTGAAGCACGGTCAATTGGTTCGACGGGGCGGAGAGCGGATTGCCCTCGCGGAGCAGCGTGATGGTCGCCATGGTCTTCTTATGGGGTTGAGAGTTGAGAGCTGAGAGTTGAGAGTTGAGAGCTGAGAGTTGAGGGTTGAGAGTTGAGAGTTGAGAGTGTTGACGTTGGACACTGGACTTTCGACTCTTCACTTTCGACTCTCCACTCTCGACTCTCAACTTTTCTCGACTCTCAACTTTCGACTCGCCTTTTTCTTCTCAGGCTTCCTGCTTTTCTTAGCAACAGGCGCCGCCAGAGTCCGTACAGGTCCCTTTGGCCTGGGTGGTGGCGTCGTACTCTTGGCCTTTGGTCTCCCGCGGGTGGCGATGTTTGGGCCGGCTGCAGTCGAATCTCTCGGCATTTTCCAGAGGAATTGGTTCGATCGGGTCCATGAACTCAAATTGACCAGCGTACGGTTTCTTGTTGAGCAGTTGGAACGTCTTGTCACAGACGGCCATCCGTTCGCCGCGGTAGTAGACGTGATTGTCATCGTCTTGGACCGTCTTGAACGGACCGCGATAGATGACGGCCTGGTTCCTTTCCAGACACGGCCCTTGCTTGCCCTTGTAGGCGACAGCCGTCAGCGAGCGGAACTCGATCCCTTCGACGGTACGCCACGGCTCGGTCTGCCTGGCCGCGATCTGAATCCCGTAGAAGCCCGCCTCTTCGAATGCCTTCAAGAAGGCATCTTCACGAAACGCCCCAGAAATGCAGCCAGACCACAATTCGGGATCATGCTGCAAGTGTTCGGGCACATCCTCGTCGCAGACGATGTCGCTGATCGCCGCTCGGCCTCCCAACCGGAGAACGCGGAAGACCTCGCTGAAGAGTTGTCGGCGGTCCTCCGGACGCACCAGATTGAGCACGCAGTTCGAGACGACGCAATCGACCGACCCGTCGGAAATCATCGGTCGCTTTTCCCGCAGCCGTTGTTCCAACTGCCGCAGCTCGATCCAATCCTGCGGACTCTCGACGCGCAGGCCGCTTGATTCTTCCACAAGTTCCTCCAAATCGAGGGCAAGATCCTGGATCATGCCGTAACGAAACTCGACGTTGGAAAAACCGATCTGTTTCGCCACGGTGTCGCGGTAACGGCGGGCGAGCGTGATCATCTCCCGATTGCAGTCGACGCCGATCACTCGGCCTTGCGGTCCAACGACTTGGGAAAGGATGTAGCAAACCTTGCCCCCGCCGGCGCCCAAGTCCAAAACGGTCTCTCCTTCGCAGACGTAGGGCGTGGGATCGCCGCATCCGTAGTCGCGCTCCAGAATTTCTGGCGGGATTGCCTCCAGGTACTCTGGCAGATACCGGACCGGACAACAGAGTGCCGATTCCCTTTCTTGTGCAGCAGCGGAATACCGCTTGGCAACCGCCGCTTCGCGGCCGTTGCGGCCGGGTAACGTTCTCACGGACATCGTTTCTACACCTCTTTTGTTGAATGGGGTCGACAAGCCGTCTACTTTGTTGGCCGAACGGACTTGCTGTCAGGATGAAACACCTTCCACGTTCGCGCATACGAGACGATTCCAGCGAGTTGTTTCAGGCGCTGCCCGGAGAGCGGACCTTCCACAGCCATTCCGGTGTTGCGGTTCCAGATAGAATTCGTTTGCGTGTCCTTCATGCGTCCCTGTTTGTCCGCGACAAACTGCAGCGTGCGGCCGTCAACCATGCTGGAAAACAGGTGCGCCGCGGTGCTTGCCTGGTCAAAGGTGACGACTATCGTCGATTTGGTCAATTCCAAGTTGAGCACAGGGTTCTTCTTCAGTGTGTCGAATCCAGCCGCGTATGGCTGTCCGTTTTCGATCCAGCCAAAGACAAAGTCCCGCCCTCGGCGATAAAACTGTTTGACATAGTTGCGAGAGGTCCTCGACAGGTTCAGAACGGTTGTCTTGGGATGTTCACGTCGCCACGACTCCCACGTGGCCATTTCGGCCGGTATCGCTTCCAATTGGGCCCCCTTCAGAGGCCCTCGCATAGCCTCGCCGAGCAAGTGGCTCCAGAGCGAGCGGGTTTCTTCATCGATCATCACCAGGCTGCGGTTCCACAACATGCCGGACACGGCAAGGTTGAGCGTCCGGTTGCCAACTTTTCTGGTGTAGACCACACCATTGTGACAGAGGTGTCACCACGTCGCCGCAATGGCTTGGCCGCCGAGCGTATCGTTAATGATTTCGCGACTGGGGCCGGTGAGCATGTTGATGGGGTACGCACGCGCTTCACCCTTCACGACGACTCCCAGCACCAGCTCGGCGTCTGTGACTTGTCCGTGAACTCGATCGGCCTTGACCACCGGGGCAGTCTTGATGGCCCGTTGAGGGGGAATCACACGCGTCGGCTGAAACTGCGGCGCGGTTTGACGCTGTGCGGCTTGGGACGTTTCACGAACCCCGAACACGACGGCGCCCAACAGAATCGGCAGGCTCACAACCGAAACGAGTGACAAGCGGCCGCGTTGACCGCCCAACCAGAATGTCGAGCGCATGGGGTGACTCCTTGCGAAAGGAACCGTGTTGTTTGCATCTTTCAACATGTCCACTCCAACCATTTGGCAAACAACTTCTTGACGAACGGCGTGAGACGCGTCCGATTGAATAGGTCGCCAACCTTCCGAATGGCTTCGGCCTGTGTGGGATACGGATGAATTGTGTCCGCGATCTTTTTCAGGCCGATTCCGTGTGTCATGGCCTGCGTGATTTGGGAGATCATGTCGCCGGCATTCGCCGCCACGATGGTGGCGCCGACGATTTCGTCTGCGCCCGTCTTCACATGGACGCGAACAAATCCGTCGTCTTCGCCTTCCAGGATGGCTCGATCAACCTGCGCCAGCTCTTGCGTGAATGTGTCGATTGCGACTCCTTGATCCTCGGCATCCTTCGGCGACATCCCGACGTGTGCAAGTTCCGGCGACGTGTAGGTGCACCACGGAATCGTCAACGCGCTGGCCTTGGCTTTCCCCATAAACAGTGCATTCCGAATGACAATCCGAGCCATGAAGTCGGCGGCGTGCGTGAACTTGTATCGCGAGCACACGTCGCCCGCCGCGTAAATGCGAGGGTTCGTCGTTTGCAGTTTGTCGTTGACGGTCACACCAACGCGCTTGTCGTACTCGACACGGACGCCCTCTAAGTTGAGACCCTCGACGTTGGGGGCGCGGCCAACCGCGACCAGTAAAGCGTCGACGGGTTCATCGTAGGTCTTACCGTGCGACTCCAGGTACAAACGGACCTGGTCTCCATCCTTGCGGACCTTTGTCTCGCGTCCACAGCACAGCAGGTTGACGCCGTCACGAATCAGAGACCTTTTGACAATCTCCGAAGCATCGGGGTCTTCACGTGGAAGAATCCCGTGCGTGGCCTCGACCAAAAACACTTCCGAGCCAAAACGAGCGAAGCTCTGTGCCATTTCGCACCCTATCGGTCCGGCGCCGATCACGCCGATTCGCTTGGGCAGCTCCGTGAGCGAGAACACCGACTCATTGGTCAGGTAATCGACCTCATCCAGCCCGGGGATCGCCGGTGCTGCGGCGCGGGCGCCTGTGGCGACGACGGCCTTCTTGAACCGCAGCGTCCGCCCGTCGACTTCGATTGTGTCGGGACCGGAGAATCGGCCCTCGCCAAGAAAGACATCCACGCCCAGGTCGCGGAACCGGACCGCAGAGTCGTTCCGGCTGATACCGGCCCGCAACTGTCGCATTCGCTCCATGGCAGCCTTGAAGTCGACGCGCCACCCCTCCGGCACGGCCACTCCGAACCGGCCGGCATCTCGGACGGCCGCAGCGATCCGTGCCGCGCTAATGATGCCTTTCGACGGGACGCAGCCGTAGTTGAGACAATCGCCACCCATCAAGTGCCGTTCGACCAACGCCACCCGGGCGCCCAACCCGGCAGCTCCGGCGGCCGCCACAAGTCCGGCGGTGCCCGCCCCGATAACGACGAGATTGTACCGCCGCGCCGGTTCGGGATTGGTCCAGTCGCGCGGATGGACATGGTCGACGAGGGCTTGATTGTGCTCGTCATTCGGCAGGACTAGAAGCGTGATTTGCGGGATCTTTGCGGTCTTCATTGCTTGTTCAAATTCCAGTCGTAGTCCAGGAAGGAGACTGAGAACTTTCCGCCTGCGATGAGGCCCTTGGTTGCCTCGTCCGGCATGGACTCCGCCAGGCTCGCCAGGGCCTTCTGGCGAGTCGCTCCGAAATCCTCACCGAACCAGTCGAGAATCGACGACACGCGAACTCGGCGGCGTGCCAGGTCCACCTGGAAGTTCCTTTGCCGGGAGAAGAAATCCCGAGTATTGTCGGCCAACTGATTCTCCAGCTTCTCTGGCGTGTAAGCCTCATTGCGAAGTCGAGGACAGCTGATCGACGCACAGACGATGGCGAAGTGGATTCGCGGCTCGCCCAGCTTTCGCAGAACATTATGCTCGATCGCGTTGAGTGAATACTTCTTGTTGCCACCCACAGTCAAGGGCAAGTCTTTCCAGATGTTGTAGCCGAAGACAACCGCCGTGTGGTTGCGGATGCTGCTCGTGGGGTAAACCCCCAGAATGCCTTCCACGGTCAACGCATTGTAGGCGTTAATCCAGAAAGCCAGTTTGCCCTGCTTGGTGGTTCGGGCACGGGGATCGCCGTGCCCGAGCGTCGCCAAGTACTGCTTCAGCGCTGCCAAATCCTGCGGCGACTTCTTCCACGCTGCGTAGTTCACCATTCCGTCGCGATCGACGTACTTCTTGAGCAGACGATCCCAAAGCGAATGATCCACTCGGTCCAGAGGGAGTTGAGTTTTCCCTCGTCCCTCGTCCGCTTGGGTGCCAGTGTCGAAGGCCACAGGACCCGCTGGGCTGGAAATGACGAGATAAACGACTAATCCCAACACGGGTAAGGAGACTGCTGTTGCGATGACAATCTTTCGCATGATACGGACCCTCCGCGCGAATGAGTTGCTGTGCGGAAACGGGATTCACCCCCTAACGGGTGCCAGAGCCTGCGGCCGGCTGCCGTCTGGTCGTGGAACCGCTGGGAGGGCGAGCGGGGTTATTTGCGGGAACTGTGTACTTCTGCGGGGTTGCGAGGAATTGTCTTCGCTGGTCGGCAGACGGGAAAAGATAACGAAGACCGTCGTGGAAGACCGCAAAGTCGGCCTTACCGGGTACGGTTTTCCCCATCGCCACTTGACAAACAACGCATTTGCCGCCGTAAGCCAAGTCGGCGTCAGCGTACGCCGATGGGTTCGCTAGGAACATTTTCTGAGCCGTCTCGTTGGAAAACAGGAACAAACGTTGATCGTGGAACGCCGCATGTCGGATATTGCCGGGAACCCGCTTCCCCATCTCGACCAGGGCAACGACACAATCGCCGCCGAGCGCGGGGACGTACTTGGCGGGATGCTCTTGAAACATGTTCTTGCCCTGTTTGCTGGCAAACAGGTAGGTCCGGCCGTCATAGACGACTTGGTGGTCTGGATCGCCTTTGACCCATTTGTGCATCTCCAGGATGCTTACAGGGCAATATCCCTCCAGAGCAGTCGGCCCCCTTGCCGCCCGACGCGCCGATCTGCGGGGCGGATTGTTGCGGCTGCCGCTTTGGGCGAAGGCCGGGATGCTCGTGGCGAGCAAAAGACCAAAGGTGGCGAGAGCGGCAGAAGTCGATGTCAAGACTCGTCGCATGGCTGTGAACTCCTTTGAGAACTGGGAAATCGTTGGGTTCCGGCCGCCACACAGTGTGGCGGCTCTG
>CAZGYE010000282.1:0-7669 GCA_964530165.1 uncultured Planctomycetaceae bacterium | reverse complement strand
GGGGTCGCATTCGCTCCACCACAGCCACCCTTTAATCGAAACTGACCCACTGCCCAGTTTCGCGTGTTCCGATTTCCGATTGCTCCCAGGGCCGCGTCGCGGAGTCAAAACAGCCAGTCCATCAGACGGAAAACAACGACCGACAAAACCACCAGGACGAGCACGGCAGCCGGTCGACGAAGCAAGGTCGGCCACCAGGGAGGCAACTGTTCGAGCCACTCCTGGAACAGTTGGTAAGCCAGTTGCCAGAATGTTTCGTTTTGAGGGTCAAGCGGCTGGCGCAGGTCGTTGAGCGCCTCGTTCGAAAGTTTCTGGATGAGTTCGTCTTCCGGCCGGTGGGCAGAAACCGGTCTCGGCGACGTTGGCTGTGAAATGGCGCTCGGCGATGTCGGTTCGGGCGGTGCGGCTGTGATGTCTTCGATTTCCGGTCGTGAATCAAGTTCGGTTCTGTGTCGAGGCAGCGTCGCGGCGTCATAGGCTGCCCGCTGCTCAGGATCGCACAACGTCTCGCTGGCCTCCCCAAGCTCACGCAGCAGCCGCGAACTTTCCTCGGCGTGAGGTCCAAGCTGGTAATTCCGCACGTGAGCGATCCGCATCAAAGCGGCCTCTTCAATCACCTCCGGATCTTCTTCGTCCGGCGAGATCCCCAACATCTGATAATAGGTCGGCGGTCGCTGGTCCCGTGGAATCCCCAGCCATTTGTGATACGGGTCGAACATCGGGCGTGATTCTTCCGGTAGGGTCTCAAAGCTCCTTCTCGATCGTGCCGCGTTGTTGCAACGACCGTGCGATGAGCCAGCAAATGGTTGCCCAGGTTAGACCGGCCGTCCAGCCCGCCAAGACGTCCGTTGGGTAGTGCACTCCCAGGTACACTCGGCTCACACCGACCAGAGCCGTCAATAGAACGGCCACGAAGAGAGAATAGAATTTGAGCCGTCGCTTGACGACCAGCCTGGTCAGTAAAGTCCCCAGCGTCAAATACACCACCGCCGACATCATGGAATGACCGCTGGGAAAACTGGACGTGTGCACCTGTGAGAGATGCGGTACGATGTCCGGCCTGTCCCGAGCGAACAACGATTTCAATACCATCGTCAGCAAGAAACCGCCCAGGACGGCCCCCAGTACAAACCACATCATTGCAAACCTGCGGTCGAGCCGCAAAAAGACGACAACCGCACACGTCACCAGCGTGAGGACCGCGTAACCGCCCAGTGCGGTGACGTCGCGTCCAACCTCCCACATCCAAGCTGGGCCGATCGGATCTTCCGATTCGTTTCGGGAAGTCTGCGGATCGTCCGGCCTACGCAACATGAGAATCACTCGTTCGTCGAAGGCCTGCGTTTCACCTTCGAGCACTTCATCGGCCAACTCAATGAATCCCCAGGTTCCGGCGACCACGACAAGCAGTCCCAAGAGCACCATCAACTCGTGTCCGCCCAACCAATCGATGACTTTTGGTACGATGTGCAGCATCGTCCGGGACCTTCCGCTTGCAAGGAAACGTTTTGTGCTCCCTTTATTAGACTCGCTGAAATCATGTTCGGAAAGGGTTCCCGGGGACGACGCCGCTGATTCTGAAGGAATTTGCCGCCAGCGACATGACGACCGAATACATTGCCGATCAACTCGACGTCGTGCTGCTGGCCCGGTATGTGGGGACCGGTGACCGCCGGATGTGGTATCCTGGACCGTTCACCGCAACGGTTGAGGAACGAATCCTTTCCAAAGTGCACGAGTTGAATCGGCGACTGATGACCAATGCAAAAAAATGACTGACGATGTAGTGTGCTTGGTAGATGATGATTGTGGCACGGGCTTATTTAGCCGCCCCGCTTGCGGGGCGCGGCGAGTAAGCTCATCGGCGAAATGACCGTCTACGACCAGCAGAAAATTCGGAATGGACCACCACGACAATTCGAACAAGAGAAGACAACAGCCATGCGAACCAGGCAGCACGCCATGTTTTTTTGGACGGCACTGCTTCTGATCCCGGTTTCTACCGACCCAGCCGTGCTGGGGGCAGAAGAATCACAGCCGAAGAAGCGGCCGATTGCCGTCGAAGACCTGTATCTGTTCGAGGGGCCGCAGTCGCTCGTGCTTTCACCCGATGGCAGCCAGGCGGCGTATAGTCGATCCTGGATCGACCGGACCACGAAACGCCAGCGGTATTCCCTGTGGCGGGTCGAGGGCAGCCGCAAGAACTCGCGGCCCGCGGAGGCCGAGCAGCCTGACGCCCGCTCGCCGCTGTTCTCGCCGGACGGCAAATGGATCGTCTTTCGATCCACGCGTCCTCGACCGAAAGGATGGAAGCAGACGCCGTCGGTGCCGCCTGAATCGGAAGCCGCCACCGATATCTGGCTCATCCCGGCTGCCGGCGGGAAAGCGATCCCGCTGGCTGGACCGAAGAAACCTTACGGCCGGCTACTCGGCGACCGTTTTTACCAGCGGATCGCCTTCTCCCCGGACGGCACGCGTTTGGTGTTCGTCGCTGATGACGGCAAAGACCCCCGCACGCCCGAGGAGATTGACGCCGACGTCTACATCGTTCGCCGCGACCAGGGGGAAGGTTATACCGGCTACGGGCCGGCCCAGATTTGGGTCGCTCATCTGGACGCGGAACCGAAAGAGTTCGCCTCCAGCCGGATCGATCGGCTGACCAACGACGACGTCTGGTACGGCGATCCTCAATGGTCGCCCGACGGCAAGACGATCGTCGTCCACGCCAATCGCACCGACGACCGCGAGTCCGTCCGCTACAGCATCAACAAGAACTACGACCTGTGGGCCATCGGCGTGCGGTCGCACAAAATCAGCAGACTGACCAACGGACCCGGCCCGGAGGTCTCGCCACGATTCTCGCCGGACGGAAAGTGGTTGATCTGTCTGAGCGTCCCGCGAAAAGGACCGCACTTCGACGTGTTCAACCTGCTCCGCGTGCAACTTGGAGACGCTAAGCCGCAAGCGGCATTGCTCTTCGACCACCATCGTGCCGGCCACGACGATCCGCCTCATCCGGCTCCCTCGTTCCCGCTGCCGGAAAACTGCTGGGTCGATGACCATCACGTGGTGTATCACACGGCAACGGGTACCACGTCGAAGACCGTCCGTGTCGATATCGAGACTGCTCAAGCCCAACCGCCGGAAGGTGCCGGCAACGGAAAAGGCCGCCCCGAAAGCCAGCTCGCTGCGCGCCAGAATCGCCGCCGACAATTGACGCCGTCCGGGAACCAGTTCCTGCGCGAGCGGCTGATTGCCGAGTCACGCGTCGTCACGTGGAACAACCCCGAAGGCATGCAACTCGAAGGTGTGCTGACAGTACCTCACACATCGGTCGCCGAGCCGCCCTACAAGCTGGTGCTCTACCCGCACGGTGGTCCACACAGCCGCTCGACACGGGGCTTCAACTTCACGGCACAGGTGTTCGCGGCCCACGGGTACGCCGTTTTTCAACCGAACTTTCGCGGCAGCTACGGCTACGGCCGAAAATTTCTCGACGCCGACCGCCGCGACTTTGGGGGCGGCGATATGCGAGACATTCTCTCCGGCATCGACTCGTTGGTGAAGCAGAAGCTGGTCGACCCGAAACAGCAGTTTGTTTACGGAGTCAGTTACGGCGGCTTCATGACCTGCTGGCTGGTCGGGCAGACCTCGCAGTTTCGAGCGGCGGTGGCTCAGAACGCCGTCACCGATCTCAACGTCATGTGGGGCTTGAGCGATCTGCAAAGCTGGACCGAATGGGAGTTCGGCGGACTGCCCTGGGAAGTGCCCGACGCCATGCGGCGTCACAGCCCGCTCACGCACGCGGCCAACGTTCGCACGCCGACGCTCATCTTGCACTCTCGCGAAGACCGGCGCTGCCCGATTGCGATGGGCCGCATGTTCCACCAGGCTTTGCTGGCTCGCGGCGTACCGACCGCGATGGTCGTCTACCCCAATGAAGGCCACGGCATTCGTCAGCCGCGACACCGTGAAGACGTATTGCGTCGCACACTGGCCTGGTTTGAGAAATATGGTCAGCAATAACACTGACGGCAAGCGACTGGCGATCCGGGGCTTCCCTGCAGTCCAGCCCCGGCCACCCCTGGCTTTGATGTGGGAGACTGCCGGCTGCTTACCGATCACCCTCGCTCCGCCAGCGGCTTGAAGCGACGGCGGGCCGGACCGGTGTAGCGGGAACGGGGGCGAATGAGACGATTGTTCGCCGCCTGCTCGATCACGTGGGCCGCCCATCCGACGACGCGGCTGGCGACGAACAGCGGCGTATACAAGTCGACGTCGAGACCGAGGTAGTGGTAGAGCCGAGCGCTGGGCCAATCCAGATTCGGCGGGAGACCCTTCTCCTGCCGGATGATGCCTTCGATCACCTCGGCGATCTCCTCCAGACCGGTCTCTCCGGTTTCCTCCGCCAGTTGGGTGCAATACGTTTTCAGAATCGTCGCCCGCGGGTCACCCGTCTTGTACACACGGTGTCCGAAGCCCATGACGCGAACCTTTTTCGCCAAGGCCTCGCGGACCCAAGACTCGGCATTTTCCGGCGAACCGACCTCTCTGAGCACCTCCATCACGCGTTCGTTGGCCCCGCCGTGCAATGGCCCCTTCAGCGCTCCGACGGCCGCAGTGACGGCCGAGTAAAGGTCCGACCGGGTCGACGTCACCACGCGAGCCGTGAAGGTCGACGCGTTGAACTCGTGCTCGGCATACAGAATCAGCGAGACGTCCATCGCCCGCTCGTGCAACGCCGACGGAGCTTTACCGGTGATCAGCCGCAGCAAATTCGCCGCGTAACTCAATTCGGAATTCGGCTCGACCAGCGGCAATCCCTGCGTCTGGCGGAAGCGGGCCGCGATCAGAACGGGAATCTGCGCCAACAGTCGCACGGTCTTTGCGATGTTGCCGTCGCTGCCGTCGTCGCCGGGCTGGGGATCGAAGTGGCCCAGCGCGCCGACCCCGGTTCGCAGCACGTCCATCGCTGGGACGTGCAACGGAATCGCCCTCAGAAACTCGAGCAACGCTGGAGCGACTTCCGCCGATTCGACCAGAATGGAACGGAAGTCGGCCAACTGCTCTTGATTCGGCAACGAACCGTACAGCAGCAAGTACGCGACTTCGAGAAATGTCGCCTCGGCAGCCAACTCTTCAATCGGGTAGCCGCGATACTGCAACCCTCCTTCGATCGTGGCGATTGCCGTTTCACCCGCAATCACCCCTTCCAAACCGGGGAAAAACAGATCTTCGTTCATGAGTACTTGCTCGCTCAGGCGTTTCAGGCCTCGCAGCATGAAACGGTACGTTTGGGAAACATGGGTCATCAGCCACATACGCCTGCCTGTTCCCACTGTTCCCCTCCAGGGAAACAACCCATTGCATGGAAACCGACAGCCACGCCTCCTGCTTGCTCGAGATCCATCACGGCCGCACACATCCCCTTGGCGACCGCCGGATTGTAGTCTATTGAAGTGCAAGTTGAAATCGTTCACGGCATTATTTCCATTTCTGGAAGGGGTGGATCGTTCGTTCGAGAATTTGCCACGCGACGGCCTCGACCGTAAGATGAAACCACACGTTCGCTCAATTCAGTCTGTAGAAACTCCCGACGCCAGCCGCTTGTCGTGAGCGAGCGGAGTGAGAATCCTCGGAGAGACGACCGTTGCCCGACGGTCGCGGCTCTCAAAGACCGTTTCGTCAACAGGACGCGGAGACATGTGCAGAAATCGCCTTTGCTTGAAAGTCGTCGCCCGTGGGTTGGCCGCCCTGCTGGTTTTGCTTTCACAGAGATCGGCGGAAGCGCACGCGGAACCGGCGTTTCATGTCCGCTTCACCCGGCACGTTCACGAGGAGCCGTTCACGGGGCGGGTCTACATTTTCTTCAGCCGCAGCCACAGCCAACCGCGGACCGGAGCCGGATGGTTCCACCCAGAACTGTTCGTCTCGCAAGACGTCGAGGACTGGCAACCGGGCGAGCTGCTGACGTTCTCCGGCGAGGAACCGGGCCGAATGCTCGCCTATCCGCAACCATTGGCCCAGATGAAACTGGCCGGCTACCGGGCCCAGGCGGTCGTTCGGTTCAACCCCTTGGACCGTAAGATCGGTACCGGGGCGGGAAACGGTTACAGCCAGGTCGTCAACATCCGCGACAAACCGGCCCAGACCGAACCGACTGAAACCGAAACACCGGTGTTCGTCGTTGATCGCCTGGTCGAGCCGCGAAAGTTCACCGAAACCAGGTGGAGGAAGCTGCTAAAAGTCCACTCGAAGCTGTTGAGCGATTTCCATCACCGCGATGTTTTTCTGCAGGCGGCCGTTACACTGCCAGAGAGCTATTACGACGAACTCGATCGTCGCTACCCGACCATCTTCCGCATTCCCGGTTTCGGAGGCACGCATTTCGGCGGACCAAGCGGACGGCCGGTAACGGGACACAACGGCCGCGACGTCGAGTTTTTTCAGGTCGTGCTCGATCCGAGTTGTCCGCTCGGTCACCACGTGTTCGCCGATTCGGCTAATAACGGTCCGGTCGGGACCGCGCTGGTCGACGAACTGATCCCGGCCTTCGACCGCACGTTTCAAAGCATTGCCGAGCCGACGGCTCGGTTTCTCACCGGCCATTCATCGGGCGGCTGGAGCAGTTTGTGGTTGCAGATCACGTACCCCGACCAGTTCGGCGGCGTTTGGAGCACGGCCCCCGATCCGGTCGACTTCCGCGACTTTCAGCGGATCAACCTGTACCACTCCGGCGAGAACATGTACGTGGACGCCGACGGCCACAAACGGCCGCTGGCCCGGATGCGGGGTCGCGTCGTGCTTTGGTACCGTGGTTTCGCCGACATGGAGTCGACGCTCGGGCACGGCGGCCAGTTACACAGCTTCGAGGCGGTTTTCAGTCCTCGCGGCGAGGACGGCAAACCGTTGCCCCTCTGGAACCGAAAGACGGGCGCCATCAACACCGACGTCGCCCACTCGTGGGAGAAATACGACATCCGCCTGATTCTTCAGCGCAACTGGAAAACGCTCGGCCCGAAGCTCCGCGGCAAGCTGCACGTATTCATGGGCGACGTCGACACCTTCTACCTCGACGGCGCCACAATCCTGCTTCAGCAGGCTCTGGAAGAACTGAACAGCGACGCGGTCGTTGAAATTCATCCCGGCAAAGATCATGCCAGCCTGATGACCCGCCAGCTACGCGACCGCATCCGCGCCGAGATGGTCGCCGCCTTCCTGAAACAACATCCCGACTACGACAAGCGGTAACAGATCGCAGACGTCGCGCTGATTGATCCTCAGAGCGCGCTTGGGAAAGCTCGGATCGGCACTTTACCGGAACGCAATTTGCAGCAGCATGTCACGGCAACGTTGCGCAAAGACTATTGTACTTTGCGCTGAACGTGTGCAAGAATAGATAATACGTCTGCACGCGCGATCAACAGCTTGTTACGAGTTGAACCAGGATGATTCACTAGGAACCCAAACCGACGACTTGTCGTCGCTGGGTGAGCCGTGCAACCCGTTGATTGCGACAACAAGTTGTCGGTTTGGGTGCCATAAAGCCAGCCTGTAAACAATCCCGACTAGCGGCACTGGAAGAGGGAAACATCATGGACGCGCCAAGAACAATGCTTGCGGCGTATGGGCTTGCCCTGATCCTCCTGGCGCCCAAGCCCCCGAGAAC
>CAZGYE010000281.1:0-7696 GCA_964530165.1 uncultured Planctomycetaceae bacterium | reverse complement strand
GGCCGCCTGCGGATCGCCTAGCTGCATCAGGGTGTATCCACGATTTGTGTAGGCGTAGAAGTATTGTTCGTCAATTTCCACGGCGCGGGTGAAGTCGACGATGGCATCGTCCATTTTCCCCTGCTGTTGCAGATACATACCCCGATTGTTGTAGACCAGTGGGTTGCTCGGGAAGGTCTCGATTGCCTTTCCGAAGGCTTCCAGCGCTTGATCACCTTTGCCGGCGGCAGCGTAGGCGTCGGCCAACCCGACGTAGGCGCCCAGATGTGTCCGCTGCAACTGGATTGCCTGCTGGTAATCGGCGGCGGCCGCGTCGAAATCGCGCAAGTAAACATACGACATCGCTCGTTGGTACAACAAATTCGCCTTCTCTTCCGACTGCAGACCTGAATTCGCAATGACCTGTCCGGCTACTTTGACGGCTGTTTCCGCATGCTCTTTACGGTTCTCGATGGCTGCCAGATTCGTCATGCCGTACAGATAGGGGAGATAGTAATTGACGGTTCGCGGGCCGGCAAAGCTGATGGCCTGGCGGGTGTCGGCAATCCCTTCGCGAACCAGTTTTGCGTCATGCTGTGCCCGCCCCATTTCGACCCGTGCGCTGCCACGCAGATAATACGCAACATGATCGCGGGGGTTCTGCTTGAGTACGGTGGTCATCAGTTCGATCACCCGCTGATAGTGGCCCTGTTCGTAAGCCTGCTCGGCCTGTCTCTTTGCCTGTTCGTGGCTTGCGTTCACCCGCGAGCGTTCATCACGTCTGCTGCGGAACAACCGGAACTGGGCCTCCACCGGGGCGGCGCTCAGCAAGATCAGTCCTATGCACAGTCCAAACGTGGCGGATCGAGAATTCATCACTTTTCCCTTTGTTTGACAGAATCGATGGCTGCGAACTGTTCCAGCGGGGGCCTATTGTCAAATCGACTGGTTCCAGCTTACTCAAAACAGAAAAGTCCGGAAATGGCACATTTCCGCGAACCGATTTCTCACTAAAATGTAAAACTGCGTCGACAGGTTGAAATATAACAGTTGGGGAGACGAGATTCCAGCCAACGAACAGCATTTGTGACATCCAGGGTTCGGCAGCAGCGGAAACACAAAAACGCTCAACGGACCGGCGAGATGGCCATAAACTCCTTGACAGCTCGAGGCGGGGACAGTATCGTCAAGGGCAGAAGTGGCAAAGGGTTTGTGAGATCTGCACGGACAGGGTTGTCGTCCGCGTAGGATTTTGTAGACTTCTCTGCCGAAGGAGCGCCAACCGGAAGGTTTGGCCGAGAAAGTTGATTTGACCGACAGGTTCCAATGAGGTGACGACCGTTCGGCGTGACCTGAGGGGAAGGCCTGCAATTTGACATCTGGACCTGTTCGTTTTCTGATGAGGGCGTCGGTCATGTAGACGTGTGTAGGAAAACACTGGCCTGGAGCGCATCAGAAGTAGGTATCTGCCGGTCTTGTGCCGTGCGTTCGCGGTCACTCGTTCGACTGTTGTCGTTCTGGCGGCAGGGAGTGGGAAGTGGGACTTGGGCCCGCTTTTTTTGTTAATGGGAGGGTGTCGAACCGGCTCCTGAGGAGTCGGCTTTGAAAGGACAGACATGAACGGCGTAGAGGTTCTCAGAATCGTCGATGCGATTCATCGCGACAAGAACATCGATAAGGAAATCGTTTTCGAAGGGATCGAACAGGCGATCCTTTCGGCTGCGCGAAAACACTACGGCGAAGAAGAAGAATTGGCCGTTGACATCGACCGCGAAACAGGCGAGCCCGCCCTGCAATGTCACGGTGAACTGCTGGATCCGGACGTGCTGGGCGACCTGCTGGGGCGGATCTCGGCCCAGACCGCCAAGCAGGTGATGATCCAGAAGATTCGCGAAGCCGAGCGGGATTCCTTATTCGAAGAGTTCTCCGAACTGAAAAGCCAGATTGTCACCGGCTCGGTGACCCGCGTTGATGGCGGAGCCGTGACCGTGAGCCTGGGAAAAGTCGAAGGCATTCTGCCGCGCGGAGAGCAAATACCGGGAGAAAGTTACCGGGGCGGCGAACGGGTGCGGGCGGTCGTCATTGACGTGCGAAAGGCCGGCAGCCGAGTGAAAATCATTTTGTCGCGCACGCATGCGGATTTGGTGCGTCGGCTGTTCGAGTTGGAAATCCCCGAAGTTGCCGAACACGTCATCGAGGTGCGATCGTTGGCCCGCGAGGCGGGCTACCGTTCGAAGGTGGCCGTTTCCGGCTACGACAGCAAGGTCGATTGCGTGGGTGCGTGTGTCGGCGTGCGGGGTTCGCGCATCAAGAGCGTGGTGGACGAACTAGCCGGCGAGCGAATCGACATCGTCCGCTGGAACGATTCCCTGCAGGTCCTGGTGCCAAACGCCTTGCAGCCGGCTGAGGTTGAAGACGTCATCCTGTGTCCGATGTTGGGAAAGGTGATCGTCCTGGTTCACGACGACCAACTCTCCTTGGCGATCGGAAAAAAGGGACAGAACGTCCGTTTGGCCTCCAAACTGGTCGGTTGGGACATTCACGTGATGAATCAGGAGAAGTTGGACGTACAGCTCGATCGTTCGGTTGCGGATTTCGCGACGGTCCCCGAAGTGAGCGACGAACTGGCTGAAAACCTGGTGGCTCAGGGCTTCTTCACGTTCGACGATTTGTCGGTCATTGAGCCGGATCAACTCGCTGAGCTGGGTGGATTGACCGCCGAGCAATGTGAAACCATCGTCGCCTACGCCGACGTCGAAAGCCTCCGGATCGAAGAGGAAGAACGTCGCGCCGCTCAGGAGGCCCGGTTGGCCCAGTTTCGAGTGGTCAACCAACCGGCTCCCGCAACCGAGGGTGTCAAAGAGGGAGCGGAGCAAACGGAGACAGGGGTCGAGGAAACGGTCTCCTCCTCGGACAAGACGGACACAGACGAAGTATCGGCGTCGGCCGACGCGGAAGCAATCGCGGAAAACCGTGAAGAGGAACAGGTCGACACAGCCAGTGCGGAACCGGAACGATCCACAACCAGCGAAACAACAACTGAGGACGGCGTAGAAGTCGTAGAGGACGATGCAACCGAGGAGGAACCGGCAACCGAGGAGGAACCAGCAACCGAGGAGGAACCGGCTGCCGAGGAGGAAGCAACTACTGAGGAGGAAATAACTACTGGCGGCGAAGTGCCCTCTGGGGACGCAGCAGCAGTCGACGAGGTGGGCGATCAGCAGCCTTCGGAAACAACCGACGCCGTTGACGCCGTCGAAGGGGGTACGACCGCCGACAGCCTTCAAACAGACAGCGCGGCGACCGGTGACGACGAGTTGTCGGATGAATCGCTTCACAAAGCCGAAGCGTCTACGGCGGACGAGTAGGGTTCTGTTTGGAGGCAGTCGGTCGCGATCAGTGAGTGACACACAAGACATCGCAACATGTTCTGATGGCACTGTGTAGGGGAGACGCTTTTGAAGATTCGGATTTTCGCTCTGGCGAAAGAACTGGGTATGGACAGCAAAGTGCTGATCGAATACGCCAGCAAGGCTGGCGTTCAGGTCAAGAACTCTGCGCTGGCCAGTATTTCGCCAGAAGAGCGGGACACTGTGGTGGACTTCATTGAGAAGGACGCCGCGGCGAGCTCGACGGCAGTTGCGGATCCGTCCTTGATTCCGAGACGCCCGGCCGGCCGCAAAACGACCGGTAAAGTCCGTGCAATCAAGACGATGTCTCCGCGGCCGCAGAATGGACGCCGCAAGCGCACCGGGACCACCGAAGCCGTAGCAACCGGAACCATTGAGGCCGAGCCTGGTGAAGAAACTGTCGGAACGGGCACTGGAACCGCAGTGGCGGACGTCACAGCAGCCGCCCGCGTCGAGGAGCCACCTGAAACCGAATCCGATGCGACCGTCGGCGCGACGGACGCCTTGCCCGTGGCCCAACCAACATCCACCGGAGACGTCACGGACCAGACCGGGCAAGAAATTATTCCGATTAGCCGCGACGACTACGTCCCCGCTTCGGGAACCACGGGCAGCAGCATTCGGGAGATGAAGCCGCGAGGAACCGTGTCTGACAGCGAGAGCGTCAAGTCGCGCCAAGCCAGAGCGAAAGGGAAGCAGTCTTTGCCGAATGTCGCGGCACCTCCGGCGTACAAACAGCCGAAGTTGAAAGTTTCTAAGAAGGAGGAGCAGCCCGCGCAGAAGCCCGACATGAAGCTGACCCCCGACATTTTGCAGCAAGCTCAAAGTCCGCTCGCGGGTCATCTGCGCAAACATGCGGAACAAAAGCGAAAACGCAAACAGGTGGGGCCGGCGGAACCCGGCGCCGCCAAAGGGGTCGGCAAGCGCGGTGGTGGCATGGGGCTTGTCGAAACTCACCAAAAGCAGCGACGCGAGCAACGCAAGCTGGCGCGGCAAATGGCTGAAGAGGAGATGCGGCGAACCACCAGGAGCCGTTTCAGTCGCCGGCGCCGTCAGAAAAGCGTTGCCCCCGCCGCCCTGAAGACCTCGGCGCACATTGAGCTGCCGATCACGCTGCGCGGACTGTGTGAAGCTCTCGGAAGACCGGCAAAGCTCCTGCAAAAAACCCTGTTTGAGCAGGGCCAAATGATCACAATCAACGAAAACGTTGATGAAGAAACGGCACTCACTCTGGCCATGGAAGTCGGCGTCGACCTCGAAATCAAGCGAGAACGCAGCATCGAGGACGATTTGGCCGCTGCACTGGAATCGGTCGATGCCGAAGACACGCTGGTCGAACGCCCGCCGATCGTCACAATTCTCGGCCACGTCGACCACGGCAAGACGACACTCTTGGATAAGCTCCGGTCGGCCAACGTGGCTGCCGGAGAAGCCGGCGGGATCACGCAGCACATTGCCTCGTATCAGGTGGAGCACGCCGGACAGAAGCTGACGTTCGTCGATACACCCGGCCACGCCGCGTTTGGCAAGATGCGCGCACGGGGCGCCAATGTCACCGACATCGTCGTGCTGGTCGTCGCGGCCGACGACGGTGTGATGCCTCAAACGGCCGAGTGCATCAGCCACGCCAAGGCGGCCGGTGTACCGATCGTCGTCGCTCTGAACAAGACCGACCTGCCGAATGCGAACGAGCAGAAAGTCCTTCAGGAGTTGGCGGCCAACGATGTGTTGCCCGCCGAATGGGCCGGCGACACGGACGTCGTTCGCACCTCGGCGTTGACCGGAGAGGGACTCGACGATCTGCTCGAGCATTTGTTGTTGACGGCCGAAATCCATGAGTTCAAGGCGAATCCGAACCGGCAGGGCATCGGAGTCTGTCTGGAAGCGTTTCGGGACGAAGGCCGCGGGGCGATTGCCTGGCTGATTGTGCAGAAGGGGATGCTGCGGATTGGCGACGTCGTGCTTTGTGGATCGGCCTACGGACGCATTCGGGCCATGTACAACGACCGCGACGAAGAGATCAAGGAAGCCGGACCGTCGACTCCGGTGAAAGTTGCCGGGTTGGACATCGTCCCGGGGGCGGGCGATCACTTTTTCGTGGTGTCCGACATCGAACGAGCTCGCTCGGTGGCCGAAGAACGCCGCCATGCCGGCCGCACCGAGGGCTTGGCCCGGCGCCGCGGTGGGCCACGGACATTAGAAGACATTCTCGGCGCGGCCCGTGAGGGAGCGGTGCAAAACTTGCCGCTGATTATCAAGGCCGACACGCCCGGTTCGATTGAAGCGCTGCGCAGTGAAATCGACAAATTTGAACATCCCGAAGTGCGGGTCGAGATCGTTCACGACGGTGTTGGCGGTGTGAACGAAAGCGACATTTACCTCGCCAGCGCCTCAGAGGCAATCGTCATCGCATTCCACGTGATCCCCGAAGACCGCGCGCAGATTCTGGCGGAACGGGAAGGCGTCGACGTTCGGCGGTACAACATCATTTACGAAGTGACCGCGGAGATCAAACGCGCGTTGGAAGGACTGCTCGAGCCGGAACGGGTCGAAGTCTCCACAGGCCGCGCCCTGGTTTTGCAAACGTTCCACATCAGCCGCTTTGGGACGATCGCCGGTTGCCGCCTTCTTAGCGGGACGATCGAACGATCGAACCGCGTGCACGTCATCCGGGATCAAACAGTTCTCAACGACTACAACATCGCGTCGTTGAAGCGGGAAAAAGACGATGTCAAGCAGGTCCGTGAGGGCATGGAATGTGGGATCCGTCTGGAAGGTTTCAACGATGTCAAGGAAGGCGATTTGCTGGAAGCATACCGCGTGGACAAAGTCAAACGGACGCTCGATTGAGTGCTGACTGCTTGAGATGTAGGATCGGCGGCCAATGAGTTCTCGACGGACCGCGAAAGTCGCGCAAGCAATTCTGGAAGCGGTCAGTACAAACATCCTGTTTGGATTGAAAGATCCTCGCGTCAAGAACGTCACGGTGACGAATGTTGAAGTCACTTCCGACGTTCGCAGCGCCAAAGTCTACGTCTCCGTGATGGGTGACGAGAGAACGCAGTCGTTATGTATGCACGGTTTGCAGTCGGCACGTGGGTACTTACAGCGCAAAGTCGCCGACCGGCTGCAAACGCGATATACTCCGATCCTCAAGTTCGTTCTCGATCCGGGCGTGAAGCAAAGCATCGAGACGTCGAAAATGATTCGGGAACTGCTCTCTGAAAGCACATCCGCAGAAGACCCGGTGGCGGATGATCACGAAAACGACGAAGCTGGAGAATCTTAGCACAACGACATGTCTGCCGCACAACGAATAAAAGCATCTGACAAGCAGGCGATCTGCAAGAAACTCGTTTCGATTCTTCGGAAGCGATACAAAGCGCGGATCCCGAAGTCTGACCGCTCGGTGCTTGAGACGGTTCTGTTTGCCATCTGTTTGGAGAACGCTTCGATCCGGCAGGCTGAGTGCGGCTTTGCGCGGCTTGAAGATGAGTTTCACGATCTGAACGAAATCCGCGTCAGTTCGATCACAGAGCTGGGAACCGCCTTCCGCGGCATGGAGAGGCCGGAATGGCGGGCGCTGGGCGTACGGTCGATGCTGCACTACATCTTCGAGAAGCATTTCGCGTTTGAATTCGAAGCAATTCGCCGCAAAACCCTCGAGCTGGCGAGAAAACAACTCCGCGCGATCCAACATCTCAGTCCTTTTGTCCGTGCGTACACGTTGCAGCAGATATTGGGCAGCCATGTGGTTCCGATCGACGATTTGATGGGCAATGCGGCAATTTGGCTTGGTTTGGCCGAGCCTGGTTCAGACACCGAGCAAGTCTCCGACGCGCTCAAGCCGGCCCTTCGCAAAGCGGATGCTCCCCTGTTCTGCCATTTGCTGCGCTGCTTGGCGTCTGATCCGAGAGTCAGAAAGACCTTCGACGCTGCAAATCGCCAGGCCCCTCAGGGAGGGTACGACGTGATGTCGGCGCCGGAGCGGCTCCCGGAGCTCTTGGCGCAGGCCGACGCCCGTGCCAAGAAAGCGGCCGCCAAGAAGAAAGCGGCAAGAAAGACCGCCAAGAAAAAGAAGCCGACCGAGCAGTCCGGTGCGCGGAGTCGTTCCCGCAGTGCGAACGAGCAGAAATCGACCGACAAGAAGAAAGCCGCCAAAAAGCGAGCCTCTACAAACCGCTGAGCCGCCACCAAGGGCAAGACAACGAATTTCCGTCGATAGACTGTCGGTTGGTCGACTTGGGAAAACCTGGCTTGGTAGTCCGGCGCGAAAATGACTAAAATATCGAGCGGGTCACAAGGAA
>CAZGYE010000280.1:0-7771 GCA_964530165.1 uncultured Planctomycetaceae bacterium | reverse complement strand
GAGAATGTCGTCCCGCCCGACGAAAGCCATCTCGAGGTCGATCTGTGTGAACTCCGGCTGGCGGTCGGCGCGCAGGTCTTCGTCGCGGAAACAGCGCGCGAGCTGTATGTACCGGTCGTAGCCGGCCACCATCAGAATCTGCTTGTAAATCTGCGGCGATTGCGGCAGCGCGTAGAAGCCGCCTTCGTGCACGCGGCTGGGAACCAGATAATCGCGGGCGCCTTCCGGCGTGCTCTTGCCGAGCATTGGCGTCTCGATGTCGATGAAACCGTTGACGTCAAAATAGTCGCGGACCGCTTTGGTCAAACGGTGCCTGAGCAGCATCGCCTCTTGCAGCTTTTTCCGGCGGAGATCGATAAAGCGGTACCGCAGCCGGAGCTCCTCGTTCGGCAGCTCGGTTGCACCGGGCTCGAACGGCGGCGTTTTGCACTTGTTGAGGACCTCGAGCTCGCCGGCGCGGACGTCGATCTCGCCGGTCCGCATCTTGGGATTGACGTCCTTGTCTCGCCGGGGCACGACTTCACCGGTGGCCAGAATGACGTCTTCGCTGCGAAGACCGCGAGCCAGCGCGTGCATCTCTTTGCCCTGTTCGGGACGAAACACAATCTGGGTCTTGCCGTACCGGTCTCGCAGGTCGACGAACACCAGACCGCCGTGATCGCGGTAGCTGTCAACCCAACCACACACGGTCACCGTTTCTCCAACGTTTTCGCGACGCAATTCGCCGCAGGTATGTGTCCGCAACTGTGTTCGTAACACCGTGGCAGGTCCTTTGAAAAGAGCTGACGTCCTGGTGGAACGTGTTTGAACGGGGTCACAACGAGCAAATTTCGGGAGGGTGAAACTCCAATTGAACCGAAATTTCGCATTAAAGCCCACGGGTGGCAACCCGTGGGTCCCGCCGGTTGCCACCGGCGGGCTTTGTCGGCTCGGCAGCGGCCTCGCCCTTCGTGTTCAAACACGCCCTCGCAAAGAGGCTGTATTATAGGCGCAGACCTCACCCCTGCAACGCCAGAGCGAAACAGGTGTGTTTCGCACACACAGCGGCTGCTTCAGAGCCGGAACCGCCGATCAGTCGGCCGCCTTCACGTAGTCTCGATACGTCTCAGCCACGCGAGCGCTCTTGGTGTCGCCGGCGTGGACGTACATGCCGTAACGCAAACGCAGGCTCTTCCCGGGCGGCACCACCACGGGCTGGGCGGGCAACTGCGGCTGCTTGCCCCGAGTGTACGCCCTCTGGCCGAATGGGCTCACCGAGAACAGGCCGTAGTTGCGGACGTGGTAACGCGAACGGCGGAAGTTCTGCGGATGATCGAAAATCGTCAGCCCGAACGTCTCGCCTTGCACCTCGCCGTAATAGTCGACCCAGTCGGACGTCTGACCCCAGCAGGCTTTCGTGCCTTCCAGCCCGTCGGCGTTGACGACCTTGCCCCCCTGTTTTTCGCGCATCGAGTCGACCATGCGGAACCCGAAGAGTCCCTCCTTCGTGTCGTCGAAGGTCACCTGATTGTTCCCCGCGGAAAACGTGATGTCGTAGGCCAGCACCCGATTGGCAAAGACGCTGATGACGGTCTTCTCCGTGACGACCAGGTTGCCCTGCTCGTCCAGCCAGCGATTGACCGCCTCGAACTGTGCCGGGTTGCCTTCGCTAGAGAGCAATTTCAGCGAAGCATTCTCGATTTTCCCCTTCTCCGCCCAGAACTTGACGTCGTTGACCTCGTCAACGGCCAGCCAGATCCCTTTCTGGTGGGGATGGTCGTCTCCCTTTCGTTCAATGGGCCGCGTGACGATCGCACCACCGGGAGCGCGCACCGGTGAGAAAAACGGCTTGGGAAGCTTACGGCCAAAGTTGTAGACGGCGAATTCTTCGCCCCCGATGGTGACTTCGACCGTATCGGTCTTTTTCGTCAGCTTGACGGTCGGCTCGCCGGCGACAAGGCCGCCGGAGGCGAACAACACACAGGTGAGGCTCAGCAGCGATTTCACGGGATTCTCCTCGATTCACTCCGAATTCCGAACTCCAAACTCCGCACTTCCCACTATGGTACCGGCGAGAATCTTGCAGTCGAGCCAAAAGCCGGGTAAAAGCGATTGGATGTCAGCAACGTGCTGTACCCATCTCTGCATCCGACACAGGCGCACGAATCCGATGAACGCTTTCCATGGCCGGCTGAAACCGTATCCGCCGTTGGCTCATTCGACTGCACCATCACGGCTCGAACGTGATCGCACCGCCCGGTGGGAGCTGGCCATCTTCGGAGACCTCACCGAGAAGCAGTCCGAGCTGCTGGACCGGTTGGTCGAGCTCCCGCGCAACAGCCGGGGGACGATTTTCTTCGACTCGTGCGGCGGCAGCGCCTACGTCGGACTGGCGCTGGCCAGCGTGATCCGGCTGCGAGGCCTGGTGGTGACCGGCGTAGTCGCCAGCGAATGCTCCTCGGCGACGCTGTTGCCGTTTGCCGCCTGCAAACACCGCTACGTGACGCCGCATGCGACGCTGTTGTTTCATTCCATTCGCTGGCACAGCGACGAGGATGTGAGGGTGGAGGAAGCGGCCGAGTGGGCCCGGCACTTCAAGGTCTTGGAGGAGGACCTCGACGGCCTGCTGGCTCGGTTGTTCGACGTCCCGGAAGAGAAACTCGCCGATTGGAACCGCCCCGGACGTTTCGTCTCGGGGCAGGAAGTCGTGGAAGCCGGCCTGGCGAAGATGGTCGATTTGTTCTCCGGTGACTTGTGGAGCCAGATTGCACGAGGAACATAGCAAGTGCGAATTGAAAATTGAAAATTGAAAATTGAGAATTGCATAGATAGGCGAGCGGAGGGCGTCAGCCCCCTGGTTGTCGGAACAGCCGGCTTACGCCGGCCGCTCGCCATTTTTTTGTTAGACGTTCGTAGGCCGTCCCAATATGGTGAGACAAACCCGATCTATCATTCGACCAGCCGTGTTCGTCATGCTGGCCGCCGTCCTGGCGCAGGTCTGGCTGTTAGGTGATTCGGCGTCGATCCGGGCTGCTGAACCGAAAGTGGATCATTCGCCCCAACTCAGCGCACCCGAGCGCGAGGTGGTGGGATTCAAGCTGTCCGATCCGCGGACTTACCGCATGAAGGTGACGATCCGCGTGGACGCTCCGCGCGTGACAATTCGCAACGTGACGGCCACCGGGCCGGTGCCCATCGACTGGCCGGAGCAGAAGGTGCGGCTGTTGAGCGAGACCAAGCCGCCCGGATCGAGGACCACCCTCACGCAGTTCCGCGGTCAAGCCGGCATGTTGGTGTTCCGCGTTCCGTACATCCGCGGAGGCTCATCGGCGGTCGTCGAGCGGGTCTACGAACTCACCCGCTACCGCATCCATTTCCAAGTGAATCCGTCCGAGCTGCTGGCAGTGAAAAAGCTCTCGCGAGAGTTGCGCGGCTTCCTGATAGCCGCGCCTGGCGTGGAGACCAAGAACGGCCGGATCGTACAACTTGCCGAGTCGCTTACAAAACCCGACGCCGACGCCTGGACCACAACACGCCAGTACTTCGACTGGGTCCGCGAGAACGTGCAGTACGAGTTCGGCAAGTTCCGAGGAGCGGTCTACGCTCTCGACAAGAAGACCGGTGACTGTGAAGACATGACCGCTTTGTTCGTGGCGTTGTGTCGCGTCTCCAGGATCCCGGCTCGGACCGTGTGGATCGAAGGCCACGCATACCCCGAGTTCTACCTCCAAGACAAGCAAAGGCAGGGTTACTGGATTCCCGCCCAGGTCTCCGGTCCCGACTGGTTCGGCGAAATGACCGAGTACCGTCCGATTCTGCAAAAGGGCGACCGGTTTTACGACGCTCTGACTCGCCGGCACGTGCGCTACGTCCCACAAACCGCCTGGGCCCAGGGTGGTCCGGCGCGCTTGAGCTGCACGCGGACTCTCGAAACCGAAAAACTGGAGCAGAAACAGGAGACGGATGATTGAACCGGTGCGCGACATCGGTTAATCTATTCTGGTGAGCGGTGACGACGGGTCCAAGTACCGGGATGAGGTCATTGCCCCGGGGCGTCAGGACTTCGACAATGTCGACTAATCCTGTCCTCAGGAGCGCCTACCTCCGTGTCGCACCGCTCCTTTTTACGCGCTGCCGGCACTTCCTAACCACTAACTACTGACTTCTGGCAAACCGTGCCCCGCCGCGACGACATTCAGAAGATTCTGATTATCGGCTCCGGCCCGATTGTGATCGGGCAAGCGTGCGAGTTCGACTATTCCGGCACGCAAGCCTGCAAAGCGCTGCGGGAGGACGGCTTTTCGGTGGTGCTGGTCAACTCGAACCCGGCCACCATCATGACCGACCCCGACACGGCCGATCGCACCTACATCGAGCCGATTACCTGGCAGTATTTAGAGAAGATCATCGAAAAGGAGCGCCCCGACGCCCTGCTGCCGACCCTCGGCGGTCAGACCGGGCTGAATACGGCCATGGAACTGGCCCGGCGGGGCGTTCTCGATCAGTGGGGCTGCGAGTTGATCGGCGCGAAGGCGGATGTGATCGCCAAGGCCGAAGAACGGGAATTGTTCAAAAAGGCGATGCAAAAGATCGGTCTGGAGGTTCCCCGCAGCCTGCTCGTCCGCAACATGCCCGAAGCCGCCACGGCGCTCGAGGAGATCGGACTGCCGATGGTCATTCGGCCCAGTTTCACGCTGGGCGGAACCGGCGGCGGGATCGCCTACAATCGGCAGGAATTCGAGGAGACGGTTCGCAAAGGTTTGTCGCTTTCGCCGGTTGGGCAGGTCCTGCTGGAAGAGTCGGTCCTCGGTTGGAAAGAGTTCGAGATGGAGGTGATGCGCGACGTCGCCGATAACTGCGTCATCATCTGCTCGATCGAGAACTTCGATGCGATGGGCGTGCACACCGGCGACTCGATTACTGTGGCCCCGGCGCAGACGCTCACCGACAAAGAGTATCAGCGCATGCGCGACGCCACCTTCGCCTGCATCCGCGAGATCGGTGTCGAAACGGGCGGGTCGAACGTGCAGTTTGCCATCCATCCGGAGACCGGCCGGATGATCATCATCGAGATGAACCCGCGGGTCAGCCGCTCTAGCGCCTTGGCGTCGAAGGCGACCGGGTTTCCCATCGCCAAGATCGCGGCCAAATTGGCCGTCGGTTACCGGCTCGATGAGATCCCCAACGACATCACCCGCGAAACGATGGCCTGTTTCGAGCCAACCATCGATTACGTCGTCACCAAGATTCCGCGGTGGACCTTCGAGAAATTCCCCGACGCCGATCCGGTGCTCACCGTACAAATGAAGTCGGTCGGCGAGACGATGGCCATCGGACGCACGTTCAAGGAATCGCTGCAGAAGGCGCTGCGGGGGTTGGAGATCGGTCATTTCGGTCTCGGCGGCCGCAGGAAGGGAATACGCCGCACGCCCAGTCAATTCTCCCCCGACGAAATCCGACGCAAACTGTCCGTCCCGAACGAAGCGCGGGTCTTTTTCATTCGGCACGCCATTCAAGCCGGCGTCGCGATCGAGGAGATCCACGACCTAACCGCCATCGATCCGTGGTTCCTGGACAACATCCGCCAACTGGTTCTTTTGGAAGACGAAATCCGCGTCTGTTCGCGATTGGAGGACGCCGGAGAAGAGCTGCTCCGCCGGGCCAAGCAGAATGGGTTTTCCGATCAGCAACTGGCGTCGTGGTGGAACTCCACCGAGCTGGATGTTCGCCGGTACCGCAAACAGCTCGGGGTCGAAGCGACGTTCAAGCAGGTCGACACCTGCGCCGCCGAGTTCGAGGCCGACACGCCGTACTACTATTCGACGTATGAAGACGAAGATGAATCGCCGGGGCCAAAGCGGAAACCGGAAACCGGAGAGCCGAAAGCCGAAACCTCCACTGACCAAGCCCCAATGTCCCATGACCGAGGCCGGACCAAGGATTCGGATTCCACACTCCGCACTCCGCACTCCGCATTCGGAACTCTCAACTCTCGACTCTCAACTTTCGACCGTGTGATGATTCTTGGCGGCGGGCCGAACCGCATTGGGCAGGGCATCGAGTTCGATTACTGTTGCTGCCAGGCCTCGTTTGCATTGAAGGAGCTGGGCATCGAGAGCATCATGGTCAACTCGAACCCGGAGACGGTTTCGACCGATTACGACACGTCCGACCTGCTCTTCTTCGAGCCGTTGACCACCGAAGACGTGCTCAACATCTGCGATCGCTTGCAGCCGGACGGCGTCATCGTGCAATTTGGCGGTCAGACGCCGTTGAACCTGGCCCGCGGACTGGAAGCAGCCGGCGTGAACATTATCGGCACCAGCCCTGACATGATCGACGCCGCCGAGGACCGCGAGCGGTTTCAGGCGATTTTGGAAAAGCTCGGTCTGCGTCAGCCGCCCAACGGGACCGCGACCACCATCGAGGCGGCCCGCCTGATTGCCGAGCGGATCGGGTATCCGGTGCTGGTGCGGCCCAGCTATGTGCTGGGCGGGCGGGCGATGGAAATCTGCTACGACGAAGAATCGCTCGTCAAGTACATGGAAAAAGCCGTCGACGTTTCGCCCGGTCGCCCGGTCCTGATCGACAAGTTTCTGGAAGACGCCATCGAAGTCGACGTCGACGCCATCTCCGACGGCGAACGGACGCTCCTCGGCGGCGTGATGGAGCACATTGAAGAAGCCGGCGTGCATTCGGGCGATTCCGCCTGTGCGCTGCCGCCGCATTCGCTGCACGAAGAGGTGATCAACGAGATCAAACGGGCCACGTACGCCCTGGCCCAAGAGCTCGAAGTACGCGGGCTGATGAACATTCAATTTGCCGTCAAGTCCAGCGAAAGCTGCTTCACGGTGTACATTCTAGAGGTCAACCCGCGAGCCAGCCGCACAGTTCCGTTCGTCTCGAAGGCGACCGGCCGCTCGCTGGCGAAGATTGCCGCCAAGGTGATGGCCGGCGTCTCCCTGCAGAAACAGGGCGTCACGGAAGAAATTTGGCCGACGCACGTCTCGGTGAAGGAAAGCGTCTTTCCGTTTTCGCGGTTCTCCGGCGTCGACATCATCCTCGGCCCCGAAATGCGCTCCACCGGCGAGGTGATGGGCATCGACGATCAATTTCCGCTGGCTTTTGCGAAGAGTCAGATCGCCGCCGGCAACGATTTGCCGCGCCAGGGGACCGTCTTCATCAGCATGGCCAAAGAGCGCAAGCAGGCGATGATCGACCCAGCCCGCCGGTTGAAGGCCCTCGGCTTTCGCATCGTCGCCACCTCCGGAACGGCCCAGGTGCTGCGGGAAGCCGGCATCGAAGTGGAAACAGTCCGCAAGCTGCAGGAAGGCCGGCCCAACCTCATCGACTCGATGGCCGACGGCGAGGTGCAGTTTGTGTTCAACACGCCCAGCGGCAAGGGCGCCCGCACCGACGAAGGAAAAATCCGCGCCGCCGCCGTCGCCTACGGTGTGCCGTGCGTCACAACCATCCCCGGCTGCCTGGCCGTCACGCAGGCCCTGGAGGCCTCCGCAGAAAGCCCCGTGCCCAGCGTCCGCGCCCTGCAGGATTGGATGCAAGACATAACCAAAGCGACCATCAAGGCATAGCTTCCCGCGTCGTTTCCACAAATTTTTTGCAGGGTGAATGTTGATGATGTAGAATAGATCCGCTTTGGAGAATCCATCATGCACGAAGCGCGACCGGTCGAAATGTACGCTGCCGGGGCCCCGTGGGAAGCTCACTTCATTTGCCTGCTATTGGCCGACGCCGATGTCCGGGCACGTGTGGAAAGCGAAGCCATCGAAAT
>CAZGYE010000279.1:1912-7849 GCA_964530165.1 uncultured Planctomycetaceae bacterium | reverse complement strand
GGAACTGGCAGCCGATGAGCAGAATTTTCTGCTCGAAATACTGCGCGACCGACTCGGCTCGCTTCGCGAACAGGTGCACCATTCAATGACGTCCACATTTACCGATCAGTTGAAGGAGAGAGAGGTGCTGCTGAAAGGGATCATTGAAAAGGTCGAAGCGGCCGGAGATTCCGCGTAGTGCTCGAACATCCCGGCAGCCTGGAACCTGTCAGCCGAGGTCGAGCCGCGCGAGTCCCTCTTTGCGGGCGATTGGGACGGCTTCGAGGTACTCTGTCGAGCTGGTCCGGCGGTTGATCGATTCGTACCGCCCGCTCAATTCTTCGCGATCTTCGTCCCTCGCGGCGCCGGCTTGACGTTTGGATTGACCGATCTGCGAACGATCTTCGGATTGTGAAACGTTGCCTGCAGGGAGCGTCGTGTTCGTTTTGGAGTCGATTGCCACGTGATCTTGTTGTCGAGTTTGAGCGTGGGAATGCGGAGTTGCGGGTTAGCTCCGGATTCCTTGACGTCTTCTTTCGGAGTCTCTTTCTCGCTCTTCTCGCTCTTCTCGCTGCTGCCGCCGTTCTTGGAATCCTTCTTGCCCTCCTCTTCGGGTGGCAGACTCGCCGGCGCCGGCTTCTTCTTCTCGATGACGGTCGGCGGGACCGGCAAGACCGGTTTCCTCACTTCGGTTTCGGTCGGGGCCGGGGATTCGGGTTGGCCGTTGTCGTTGGACTCGTCGAACGGACTGGCCTTCCCGTTGCCCACATTTGGGTTAGCGGGCGCCGGTTTTTTCTTGGCACCCGGTTGATCATCGGAGAAGGTTTTTGGAACGGTTTCAGTTGGTTTCCAGTCCTTGCCCGGCGTGACGCTCGGCTGAGGCTGCGGGTTCACGCCGCAAGCGCCGCCGGGATAAACCGAAGGACCACACGGCGAGCAGACAGATCCACACGGGGAGCACGCCGGTCCATAGAACATCTGCGCCGGAGGACAACACGCCGGCGGATAAACCGGTCTATAAACCGGTCTATAAACCGGAGCGTAATACGGACCGTAAGCTGCACCCCAGTAGCCGCTATGATGTCCGACCATCCAGGGAAACAGGCACGCATCGCTCTCGGATTCGAAACCAGTCCACAGTGCCAGCGAGCATGTCAGAATCAAAGTGCCGCGAATCACTCGTCGTTTCATGGTGATACCTCATGTCAGTTGAGTCCGCTTGAACGACTCTCTGAGCCGTTTTTGACAGAGATCGAACGATCTTCCGCTCATCTTGTTGTACATTGCCAGAGGCAGCGCTGTCAACAAACTCTCGGTCGGACGTGTGCCGTCGACGGTAATCCATCCAGACTCTCTGACTTTGACGGGCAGCGATCGGCTTTCGGCTTTCCTCAGGAGGCATCGATCTTGACCGCAACGCTCGCCTTCGAAACAATGTGCCCGGTCAGTTGGAATCAGCAACGCGCAGGAGGTGCAGGAGATGATCAATGAGGATTTGGCCGGGGCGCCCCTATCCACTGGGAGCGACGTGGGACGGTTCGGGAGTCAATTTCACTCTGTTTTCGGAACACGCCACCAAGGTCGAGCTGTGCTTGTTCGACTCGAAAGATGGCACCAAAGAAACGCATCGCATCCCGCTGCCGGAACAAACGGACATCGTCTGGCACGCTTACCTGCCGGACGTTAAGCTCGGTCAGCTCTACGGTTATCGCGTCCATGGCCCTTACGATCCGCAAAAGGGACACCGATTTAATCCGCACAAGGTCGTACTCGATCCTCACGCCAAGGCGATCGGGCGCGACCTGCGCTGGTCGGATACGATGTTCGGATACCGCATCGGCAATGTGGAGGCCGACCTCTCCTTCGACGACCGGGACAACGCCGACTGTGCCCCCCTGGGAGTGGTCGTCGATCCTGCATTCCACTGGGCCGGCGATACGCAACTGCGTACCCCCTGGCACAAGACGGTGATCTACGAAACACATGTTCGCGGGTTCACTATACGGCACCCGGGCGTCCCCGAACGCTTGCGAGGCAGCTACGCCGGTCTGGCCTCCAAAGCGGCGATCCGCCATCTGCTCAAACTGGGTGTGACCGCCGTCGAGCTTCTGCCGGTCCACTCCAAGGTGAATGATCGGCATCTGGTCGAGAAGGGTCTGTCGAATTACTGGGGCTACAACACCCTGTCCTATTTCGCCCCCGAGACAAGCTATGCGTCGTCGCGCTCGCCCCGCGAATCGGTCCGTGAGTTCAAGCGCATGGTCCGCACCCTGCACAAAGCGGGGCTGGAGGTGATCCTGGACGTCGTTTACAACCACACCGGAGAAGGGAACCATCTGGGGCCGACGCTGTCGCTGCGCGGGATCGACAACGCCTCCTATTATCGGCTGATGCCCAAAGAGCCGCGGTACTATATCGATTACACCGGCTGCGGCAACACGCTGAACATGCTCTGTCCACGTGTGCTACAGTTGATCATGGACAGCCTGCGGTACTGGGTGCTGGAAATGCACGTCGACGGGTTCCGTTTCGATCTCGCCAGCGCCCTGGCGCGCGAACTGCACGAGGTCGACAAGCTGGGGGCGTTCTTCGACATCATTCATCAAGACCCGGTCCTCTCCCAGGTCAAGCTGATTGCCGAGCCGTGGGACCTGGGCGAAGGCGGCTACCAGATCGGCAACTTCCCGGTGCTCTGGACGGAATGGAACGGCAAATACCGCGACTCGGTCCGCGAGTTCTGGCGCGGTGATGGGCATACGGTTTCGGAACTTGCCACCCGGCTGTGCGGCTCGAGCGATTTGTACGAACACAACGGCCGCCGGCCTTATGCCAGCATCAACTTTGTCACCTCTCACGACGGCTTCTGCCTGCACGATCTGGTCAGCTACAACGAGAAACACAACGAGGCCAACGGGCAGAACGGCGTCGACGGCGACAACCACAACCTCAGTTGGAATTGCGGCGTCGAAGGCCCCACAGACGACCCAGAGACAACCAAGCTGCGGGAACAGCAAAAGCGAAACTTCTTGACCACGCTGCTGCTTTCGCAAGGCGTGCCCATGATCCGCAGCGGCGACGAGATCGGGCATACCCAGCACGGCAACAACAACGCGTATTGCCAAGACAACGAAATCAGTTGGCTGAATTGGGAGCTCACGCCGCCGCAGCGGGAGTTCTTCCGGTTTGCCTGCCGTGTGATCAACGTGTGGCGGGAACATCCGGTGTTACAGCGTCGACAGTTCTTTCAAGGGCGGCAGATCCGCGGCGCGGGGGCCAGCGACATTCACTGGCTGACTCCCACCGGAGAAGAAATGACCGACGCCGACTGGAATGCCGAGTCCGTCCGCTGCCTCGGGGTCCGCCTCGACGGAAGGATGATTGACGAAGTCGATGTGAACGGTCGGCCGATTGTCGGCAAAACGCTGCTGCTCGCGCTCAACGCCCACGACCATGCCGTTACCTTTGCGCTTCCCACACATCACTCGGCAGAGTATTGGCGGCCGATCCTCTGCACCGCCGAGTCGCGTCGCCGGTCACATCGGCAACTGGCCGGCCATCGGTTCGAGCTGCAGGCTCGTTCCACGGCCGTTTTCCAGTTGAGGCGGCTCTGGCCCCGATTCCTCGCGCAGTTCTTCCATCAACCACACCTGCACCTCGACAAACCGCACGCCACTCGCGACAAAGCGGAAAAGATCGCTTGACCCGTTTTCAACACCACGTTTTCTATTTTGTTGTTTGACAGACACTTGCGTCGACAAATTTCGGCGTTGGCACGACGCGATCGCCTTGACGGGAACGAGTTGACGGCGAAGGGGCCTCCCTATTGCAGAAAGCGGATTGTCGGTCCCAGGGCCACGCGGTTGATTGGCATTTCACGCGCCGCTCAATAGACTGGGCTGCATGCCAAAAGATTTTCTCCAAGGGACCCGGGACGCATACGACGTCATTGTCATCGGCAGTGGATTGGCCGGGTTGACGTCGGCCAACATTCTGGCCCGCGCCGGTTATTCGGTCCTGTTGCTGGAACAGCACTACCAGTTGGGCGGTATGGCGACGTGGTTCAAGCGCCCCGGCGGGCACATCTTCGACATCTCGCTGCACGGCTTTCCGGTCGGCATGAAGAAAAGCTGCCGAAAATACTGGACCCAGGAAATCGCCGATTCCATCGTGCAGTTGAAGGGCATCCGTTTCGAGAACCCCCAGTTCTCGCTGAGGACCACCTTCGACCGGCAGGATTTCACCCGCATCATCACCGAGAAGTTCGGTATCCGCCCCGAGGTCGTGCAGAATTTCTTCGACACCGCTCGCAAAATGAACTTCTACGACGATCAGTCGAAGACCAATCGGGAACTGTTCGACGAGTTCTTTCCGGGCCGTGACGACGTCGTCCGCCTGCTGATGGAGCCGATCACCTACGCCAACGGCTCGACGCTCGACGACCCGGCCATTACCTACGGCATCGTCTTTTCTAACTTCATGCACAAAGGGGTCTACACGTTCCAGGGCGGGACGGACAAACTCATCGGCCAGATGAAAACCGAACTGCAAAACAACGGCGTCGACGTCCGCGTCCGTTGTCTGGCCGAGAGAATTGAAGTCGCCAGGGACCGCACGGTGACTAGCGTCGTGGTCGGCGGGCGGCGCATCGGTTGCCGGGCCGTCGTCTCCAACGCGAATCTGAAACTGACCGTGTTCGGACTGGTGGGCGAAGAGCGATTCGATCCTGAATTCGCCGAAGAAGCCCGCGCGGTCCGTCTGAACAACAGCAGTTGTCAGGTCTACATCGCGCTGGAGCCCGGCAAGGGCTTTGACGACGTCGGCGACCTGCTGTTCCACTCCGAACACAAGGGGTTCAATATCGAAGCCATGCTCTCGCGAGACATCAGCAGCCGCACGTTTTCGTTTTATTATCCCCGGACCCGTCCTGGCGGCAATCGGTACGGAATCGTCTCCTCGACCAACGCCAACTACGAAGACTGGGCCTATTTGCCGGAGGACGAGTACCGGGCGTCCAAGCAGGATCTCAACGAGACGACGCTCGACTGCCTCGAACAATACATCCCCGACATCCGCGAAAAGGCCGTTCACGTCGAAGCCTCGACACCGCGGACCTTTCAGCACTACACTCGGCACTGGAACGGTGCTTCCTTCGGCACAAAGTTCGAAGGGTTGAAGGTGAGCAAAGAGCTGCCGGAACAAATCTCCGGGCTGTATCACGCCGGCTCGGTGGGCATCATCATGTCGGGCTGGCTCGGAGCGGTGAACTACGGCGTGATTGTCGCCAACGACGTCGACAAATACCTGACACCGGCAACGGCCCGGGTTTAGTCGATTGCGGATTTTGGATTGGCGATTGCAGATTTGAGATTTCAGATCGTACTGGTATGACTTTCAGGAGAAACGGTTCGTTGAATCGCGAAGAGATCCAGCAGTGCATTCCGCACCGGCCACCGTTTCTTTGGATCGACGAGGTCGTCGAAATCAGCGAGAAGCGAATTCGCGCGCGGAAGTTCCTGGACCCGGACCTCGACGTGTTTGCCGGCCATTACCCGGACTATCCCGTCTTTCCGGGCGTGTTGCAGTGCGAAGCGGCGTTTCAGGCGGCGGCAATCTTCATCTCGAAGACCGAGCCGCCTGAAGAGGGACAGGTGCCGGTCGTCACCCGGCTCAGCAACACGAAATTTCGCCGCATGGTCCGGCCGGGCGAAACGCTCGACATCGAGGTCGAATTGACCGAACGTCTCGCCAACGCGTATTTTCTGACCGGCAAGGTCTCCGTCGACGGGCAAACGGCAACCCGTCTGGAATTTGCGTGCGCTGCGACCCCCGCGGCGTTCTGATCCCGCTCACCCGGCCAGCCTTGTGGGGCAGGCTTTCCAATTTTGTGGGGCAGGCTTTCCAACTTTGTGGGGCAGGCTTTCCAACTTTGTGGGGCAGGCTTTCCAACTTTGTGGGGCA
>CAZGYE010000279.1:0-1812 GCA_964530165.1 uncultured Planctomycetaceae bacterium | reverse complement strand
GGCTTTCCAGCCTGCCGATCGGCTGCACATCCTTGACCCGCTATTCCCATTCGATGGTGCTGGGGGGTTTGGAGCTGACGTCGTACACGACGCGGTTCACGCCGCGCACGCTGTTGATGATGCGTGTCGAAATCCGCTGCAGCACGTCGTGCTCCAGGGGATACCAGTCGGCCGTCATGAAATCGTCGGTCTGGACGGCACGCACCGCGACGACGTCTTCGTACGTCCGGTCGTCGCCCATCACGCCGACCGACTGCACCGGCAGCAGGATGGCGAACGCCTGCTGAATCTCCCGATACAGCCCCGCCTGCCTCAGCTCTTCGATGACGATTGCGTCGGCCTCGCGCAGCGTTTTCAGTCGCGGCTCACTCACTTCGCCCAGACAACGGACCGCCAGCCCCGGCCCGGGAAATGGATGCCGCCAGATCAGTTCTTCCGGCAAATCGAGTTCGCGTCCCATGCGGCGGACTTCGTCCTTGAACAGGTCCCGCAGCGGTTCGATCAGCTCGAATCCCAACTCTTCCGGCAGCCCGCCGACGTTGTGGTGGGTCTTAATGGTGGCCGCCGGCCCGTCGGGATTCGCCCCGCTTTCGATAACGTCGGGATACAAGGTCCCCTGCGCCAGAAAATGGGCGTCGGGAATCGACTCGGCCTCTTTGTGAAAGACTTCGATGAAGACCCGGCCGACAATTTTCCGTTTCTCTTGCGGGTCGCTCACCCCGGCCAGTTCACTCAAGAATCGCTCGCGAGCGTCGGCCACGTGCAAATCGGTCCGAAAATGCTCCGTGAACTGCTCCTTGACCGCCTCGGCTTCTCCCTTTCGAAGCAGGCCGTTGTCGACGAAAATGCACGACAGCCGCGAACCAATCGCCTGCGACAGCAACGCGGCCACCACCGACGAATCGACGCCCCCCGACAGCCCGCAGAGGACGCGATTGTCGCCGACGCGGTGACGAATGCGTTCGACCTCACACTGGATCAGCGAGCGGATCTCCCACGTGCCGCGGCCGCCGCACACCTTTCGGACGAAGTTCCCCAGCAGTCGGCCGCCGTGTTCGGTGTGGGTCACTTCCGGATGAAACTGCAGTCCGTAAATCGGCAGCCTGCGATGTCGGACCGCGGCAAACGGGCAGGTCTTGGTCGCCGCCAGCGAGACGAAGCTCTCGCTGAGATCGGTGACCTGGTCGCCGTGGCTCATCCAGACGGTCAACTGCTGTGGAATGCCCTCGAGAAGGGCATCCTCTCTCTGCAGCCGACACTGGGTCCGGCCGAATTCCCGCGATTCCCCCGCCGAGACGCGTCCCCCTTGCGAGCAACACGCCAGTTGCATGCCGTAGCAGATGCCGAGAATCGGGATGCCGAGGTTGAAGATCTCCGGGTCCGGCTGCGGCGCCTTGTCGCCGTAAACGCTTGCCGGCCCGCCGGAGAGGATCAAGCCTTTCGGCTTCAACTCGCGAATCCGATCGGCCGACAGGCTGGACCGGACCAACTGGCAGAAAACCCTCTCTTCGCGCACCCGCCGCGCAATCAACTGCGCCGTCTGCGAGCCGAAATCGAGAACGAGAACCAGGTCCTCGGCCGATGCGTCGATCATGCCGCGATAGGCATCGGTTGCGGCCGTTTTGCCCACGGTCTCCGTCTTTGCTGCCATGTTGATTCTGTCCGCTGCGAATTCGGCGGAAATACGAAAAGCAGAAACGGTTCATGTTAGCCGGGCGCGCCGAAAATGCAATTCTCGGCGATGTGTGTCGTGGGCCAGGTGTGTGCGTCTCGAAAGTAGGTGGGAAATTTGGGAGAATAGTGGTGCGGGCG
>CAZGYE010000278.1:0-7864 GCA_964530165.1 uncultured Planctomycetaceae bacterium | reverse complement strand
GACGACGTCTTGTACCACATCCCCAGCAATCGCGCAATACCTGACGCCCACCCAAGACAATCCATCCCACCATCGTTCGGCTGGAACTGGACACCGATTTGTGAGAAGATCGGCAACGTTGGAGGTGGCTCATGACATACGAAGAACTGATGGAGATCATTTGCAGTTCGTCGGCCGACGATTGGCTGCATCTGAGCGAGGCGGGCGTGCACACGTTTCGGCAGGATCTTAACATCCGCATCGAGCGAGTCGACGCCGATGACGCCTCGGCCGTTTCGCTTTCCGACGACGAACGTTTCGCCTTTGCCCAATCGTGGAAGCAGCAGGTCGTCGGAACCGACGCGCAGCTCTTGCATTATCAGATCTGCTACGGCAGCTCCGCCGTGGAGAGGTTTCTGCTGGTTGCCGTCGACGGCGGGAATGCGCAGCTGCCCATGCCGGACTCCGAAACGAATGTCGTCTCGGTGAAGGATTATCAAATCGCCAAAGCGATTGATTATCTTGGGACGCTGGACAACTACATCAAACACGCCCGGCTTACGATCGAGGAAGCGGCGAATGATCAGAACGGGCCGGTCTAGAACAAGTGTCGCGGTTGTCGTGCTGGCCGACCAGATAAAGAACGAGAGCTGATTTCAGGTCTTAGATCCTTGATGGCCCTGGAAATCGCGTGTCTCAGGCGCGATGATGGAGACATGCTCAAGGAAAAACGGAAAAGGGGAAAGAGAAGACAAGGCACAAAGGCACAGAGGCACAAAGGTCGGAGAACATTCGCCACACTCCCTTTGCCCCTTTATCTCTTTGCCCCTTTGTCCCTCTGTCTTACTTTTTCCTTTCTACTTTTTCCTTGTTCGGCCGATGAAGTCCATCTGAAAAATGGGATGCGATTTTCCGGCAAGGCGGCTTACATCAAAGGCCTGACCGACGCGCTGACTCAGCAGAGCCAAGGTCCGATCAACATCTTCCCCATCCTGCTCGTCGATACGGGAATGCAGCGAATTTACATTCCCGCGAGGCAGGTCGCCGACGTCACCAAAGAGGAGGACCTCTCGCGGTATGAAACGTTCGACATCCCGCAGCGCAGAAAGGGCGGCAAGATGGTGCAACGGCTGGGCAGGGTCGTCGTCGTCAAGCCCTTCGACAAGTTCGGCCGCCGGGCAGTGACTCTCTCTACCGCCAGAGGGCCGCTGAACATCATCCAAGGCGTCACCAAGATCACTCCCAAGTACCTGAGGGTCACGGGCCTGACAGTCCTCTGGGAACATGGCGTTGCCATCACTTCGATCGAACCGAAGATTCTCGACGACATGATCCGCCAAGTGACCGACCAAAAGAATCCGAACGACCGGATGGCGATCGCCCGCTTCTACATCCAGGCATCGCTCCTTCAGCAGGCGGACGCTGAGCTGACGTCGATCGCACGGGACTTCCCCGACTACAAGAATCGCGTGGAAGAAGTCAGCCTCGAGCTGCGACAGTTGCAGGCGAAACAGTTGCTCGCCGAGCTGCGGCGGCGCCAGGCTGCCGGTCAGCATCGTTTGGCGTACGAGTACGCGAAACGGTTCCCCGTGAAGAACATGAGCGCTGCCGTATTGCGCGAGGTCCGCGAATTGATCGCGGAGTACGACCAAGCTCTCGAACGCGTCGACATGGTGCGTGGTCTGCTGGGCGACCTGCCGTCGCAACTGGAGGATCCGAAACGGACCGCGGCCCTGAAACCACTGCGATCGGTTGTTGATTACCAACTGAAGGAGGACTACGAATCGCTGGAGCGGCTCGATGCGTTCCTGAAACAGTCCGGCGACGAGTCGCGCACCCCCGCCGAGAAACTTGCGCTAGCCTACTCCGGGTGGGTGCTGGGCAGCGCCAATGCCATCGACGACCTCGAGACGACGCTGCGGCTGTGGGACGCCCGTGTTCACGTCATCGAATATCTGCGGACAGAGGACTCCGACCCCAAACGCCGCAAACAGTTGCTGGCACAACTCAACGACCTGGAAGGGGTTGGTCCGCAGAGGATTCGGCAGTTGATCCCCCTTTTGCCGGCGCCGCTGCAACCCGAACCGCCCGACATTGCCGCCGGTGAGGCACTCACGGTTGAGGTGACCGCAAAAGACGCCGAGGTTCCCGTTTCCTACTCGGCGCTTTTGCCGACCGAATACCCGACCAAGTTCACCCCGCACCATCGCTATCCGCTGATTGTGGCCCTGCGACCCGCGGAGCGGTCCACCAAGGACGAGTTGCTTTGGTGGGGAGGCACCAAAAGGAAACCAGGCCAGTCCCAGCGGCACGGCTACGTTGTCATCGCGCCGGAGTACGCCGAGGAGAAACAGCGAAAATATGACGGAGACGCCCAAGCGCATTACATCGTGCTGCAGTCGATCCGTGATGCCCGCAAACGCTTCCACATCGATTCGGACCGCATCTTTCTGGCCGGACACGGCATGGGCGGCGACGCGGCCTTCGACATCGGCATGTCGCATCCCGATGTATTTGCCGGCGTCATTCCGATCGCGGGCATCACCGGCGACCTTTGCAAGTGGTACTGGCAGAACTCGAAGCATCTGGCCTGGTACGTGGTCAGCGGTGAGTACTGCCGAGATTCACGGGCCCGCAACGCCACGGTCATCAACCGCATGATGCGCTACGGACACAACATTATTTACACCGAGTACATCGGTCGCGGCTACGAATCGTATTACGCCGAGATCCACAAACTCTTCGACTGGATGGACCTCACGCGCCGCGTGAAGTACGTCAAAGAGATTGACGTCAAGGTCATGCGGCCCGGCGACAACCGCCATTTCTGGATCAAAGCCGAGGGATTTCCCCCCAACGTCATCCAGCAAGCAAGACCGATGATTCTCTACGCGCGGGTCTCGCCGGGCAATACAATTACCATTCGCTCTGGAGCAGACAAGAACACCATCTGGCTGTCTCCCGATTTCGTCGACTTTGACAAACGGGTGGCCGTGCGAATGGGCGGCCGGCAGAAGTTCAACGACTTCCTGCGGCTCGACGTCGAGGCGATGCTCGAAGACCTGCGCATTCGCGGTGACCGGCAGAAGTTGTACTGGGTGAAGTTACAGTTCGATTGACCAAATGATCCTCAGGAGATGCTCGACCCCATGAAACGACACGTCCTTGGAAAACGATTGGCGGCGATACTGCTCATAGGCGGTTTCGCGATCATTGCCCGAACAGCTCAGGCTCAGCGGACCAGACCGGCGAACAAGAAGCCGCCGAACAAAACGCAGGCAGACCAGATTGAGGTCTACAAGTCCGTCGGCGGAGTGAAGCTGACGATGCACATCTTCAAACCGGCCGGGCACAAACCGACGCAACGACGGCCGGCGATTGTGTTCTTCTTTGGCGGCGGCTGGAACGGCGGTTCGACCAGGCAGTTCGTGCAGCATTGCCGTTATCTGGCCTCGCGCGGCATGGTGGCTATGGCGGCCGATTACCGCGTCTACAGTCGCCACCGGGCGAAAGTGATCGACTGTGTAGCGGATGCGAAATCGGCGATTCGCTGGGTCCGCGCCAACGCCGATCGGCTGGGCGTCGATCCGGACCGCATCGCAGCGGGCGGCGGGTCGGCGGGCGGGCATCTGGCGGCGGCGGTGGGCACCCTGGACGGTTTTGACGAAGCCGGCGAAGACACCTCGATCAGCGCCCGCCCCAACGCCCTGATTCTGTTCAACCCGGCGCTGGACCTGACGGCCGAGGCATTCGGCAAGACCTTCAGCAAGCAGCGTTACGCCGGTCTCGCCGCACGTTGGGGGACCGAACCGGAAAACATTTCACCCGCCCGACACGTCAAGAAGGGCGTCCCGCCGACCATTCTCTTTCACGGAAAGAAAGACTCCACCGTTCCCTACGCCCAGGCGGAGCAATTCGCCAAGGCCATGAAACAAGCCGGCAATCGCTGCGAGTTGGTCGGCTTCGAGAACGAAGGACATGGCTTCTTCAACTACGGACGCAAAGGCAACGAGTTCTTCATTGCCACCGTCCGCAAAGCCGACCGCTTCTTAGCCTCGCTGAGTTTTCTCGAAGGCGAACCGACCATTGACGACTTCGTATCGAAAGCCCAATGATCGTCAGCTCGCCCGATAAGAGGATGACGGCTACAGCGGTCTTTGGATTCGTCACGAACTCTGTTGAAAGGTAATCTGAGTCATGTGCAAGCTGCTCATTCTGCTCGTCGCAACGGTCCCAACAAGTACAGCTTTCGCGGACGACAACGACAGCAGTACGACCGGGCACGAGGCGTTGGTTTCCGTGGGCGTCGCCAGGGTAGACATCACGCCTGAGGGACCGATTCGGCTCAACGGCTATGCGGTCCGCAAAACCGAGTCGACCGGCGTCGCCCAAAAGCTCTGGGCCAAAGCACTGGCGATCGGCACCGACTCGCAAGGCCCGGCGGTGTTGATCACGGTCGACAACTGTGTTGTTCCGGCCGAGTTGACCGAGAAAATCGCACGACGGTTGGCCCAGAAGGCGGACATCCGCCGCGATCGCTTCGTCGTGTGTGCATCGCACACCCACGCCGGACCGTGTCTGGCGGGAGCCGCCCCATTCATCTTTGGCCAGCCCACTCCACCGGAGCATCAGGCGAGAATCAACCGATATACCGTGCAGTTCACCAATTGGCTGGAAAAGGTGGCTCTCGATGCGCTTGCCGCCCGGCGGCCCGGCCGTTTGGCGTGGGCGCAAGGTCGGGTCGGGTTCGCGGCCAATCGACGCAGGCTGAGGAACAACAAGTGGATCGGCTTCGGTGTGAACCCCGATGGACCGGTCGACCACGACCTGCCTATGCTCTGTGTGACCGACGCCGACGGCAAGCTTCGGGCGGTACTGGTCAACTACGCATGCCACGCGGCGACGGTCAGGTCGTACAGCGTCCACGGCGATTGGCCCGGCTCGGCTCAGATAGCGATCGAGTCGAACCACCCGGGTGTGGTGGCGATGGTCTCCATTGGCTGCGGCGCGGACGCCAACCCGCGGCCGTTCGTCGAAGCGAAAGTCGACGAACACGGCAAGGCGATTGCCGACGAAGTCGAACGTCTGTTGGCCGGTCCGCTGCGGCCCGTTCGAGGGTTGCCGGAGTGTCGATTGAAACAAATCCTTTTGCCGCTGGGCGAACCACCCACTCGAGCCCACTGGGACCAGCAGGCCGCCGGGAAAGGCCGGCCCGCGTACTACGCCCGAATCGTCCGGGAGCGCCTCGACCGCGGCATCGAGCCGCCCACTTCGTTTCCCTACACGGTCCAGACGTGGAGATTCGGCGACGATCTGGCGATGACTTTCTTGGCCGGAGAGGTGGTGGTTGACTATTCGCTGCGTTTGAAGAAGGAGTTGGGCGACGACCTTTGGGTGACTGCGTATGCCAACGACGTCCCGTGCTACATTGCTTCTCGACGCGTCATCAAGGAAGGCGGCTACGAGGTCGACGGCTCAATGCCCACATTCGACAAGCCCACTCGGCTGGCCCCCGAGACGGAAGAACTCATCGTCAGGACGGTGCACGAACTACTCCCCGAGCGGGCAAAACACGCGCGGGATGCGTTAGCGAATCCCTCTGGCGAGCGTCCCAACATCCTTTGGATCACTTGCGAGGACATGAGTCCCAACTTAGGCTGCTACGGCGACACGTACGCGGTCACCCCAAACCTGGACCGGCTGGCCGCCCGGGGCGTTCGCTACACGTACGTTTTCTCGCACGCGGGCGTATGTGCGCCGTCACGTTCGGGGCTGATCACAGGGATGTACCCCACTTCGCTGGGCTCGCACCACATGCGTTGCACCACCCACCTGCCCGGTTTCGTGAAGTGCTTTCCAGAGTATCTTCGAGACGCCGGCTACTTCTGCACCAATCACTCCAAGACCGACTACAACTTCCGGGTGCCTCCGGACGCTTGGGACGTTCCGGGCGGCGCCAAAGCCCATTGGAGGAACCGGAAGCGCGGTCAGCCTTTCTTCAGTGTGTTCAATCTGATGATCACCCACGAGAGCCGGATTCGGGCGAAGTACGAGAAGCTGGAGCACGATCCGGACCAAGCGGTTTTGCCGCCCTATTTACCCAACACGCCGCTGGTCCGCCGCGACTGGGCTCGCTACCACGACCTGATCACCCAGATGGACGCCCAGGCCGGCGGTATTCTTGGACAGCTCGAAGAGGATGGGCTGACCGAGGAAACAATCGTATTTTTCTTCTCCGACCACGGCGTGGGACTGCCCAGGGCGAAACAGTGGATCTACGACGCCGGCACCCACGTGCCGTTGATTATCTATTTTCCCGAGAAGTACCGCCACTTGGCGCCGGCGGAACCCGGCTCGAGAGTCGATCGATTGGTCAGCTTCGTCGACATCGGACCATCCATTCTGAGCCTGCTTGGGCTAAGAATCCCCGAACACGTTCAAGGCGTGCCATTCTTGGGATCACAGGCTGGCAAACCCCGCCAATACGTTTACGGGATCCGCGACCGTATGGACGAACGCTATGACATGAGCCGCACGGTGCGCGACCGCCGTTACAAATACCACCGCAACTACTTCCCGTCTCGGCCGTTCGCTCCGTGGCTCGATTACATGGAGAAGCTGACGACCATGCAGGAGTGGCGGCGGCTTCAGGCCCAAGGCAAGCTCACCGGCGTACAAGCCTTCTTCATGCAAGACACGAAGCCCGTCGAGGAACTGTACGACACTCAGGTGGATCCGTTCGAGCAGGTGAACTTGGCTGATTCACCGGCGCACCAAAAGGTATTGAAGCGGATGCGGACGGCCCACTTCGACTGGGTTCGGCGGACACTCGATTTGGGCTTGTTGCCCGAGCAGGAGATGCGAGATCGAGCCCGAGATTCGTCGGAATACGAGATGGCGCGGCGTGGCTCAAAAACGTTTCCCGTCGATCGGATCCTCAGCGCAGCCGTGCTCTCCGGACAAGGCTCCGACGCAGTGCCCGATCTGCTCAAACGGTTCGACGACGAGGATGCAGCGGTGCGCTTCTGGGCGGTGATTGGCCTGACCAACGCAGCCGCGCGGGACACCGCGGCCGTCAAGGCGCTCCGGAAGGCGTTGAGCGACCAGTCGGTTGAGGTCCAAATCGTCGCGGCCGAGGCACTCTGCCGGATTGATCGGGAAGGCGAGGCCCTGCCCGTCCTGATGGACGCGTTGGCTCACGAAAGCTCATGGGTTCGTTTGCAGGCGGCCAACGTATTGGACCGCATCGGCGAGAAGGCGAGGCCTGCAATCGATGCCATGAGAAAGGCGGCCAAAGATTCCAGCCGGGAAAACTTGTTTGTGCGTTGGGTGGTGGCCCACTCGCTGGAACAGTTGGACAAGTAGAGAGCCCCACGTTAGGCTATGTCGACTGGACGCGGCACCCGGCGGGTCGGACGGAGTTCTTCGTCCTGTCCAGCCGTGAGTTTCCGTCTGCTCTCCTGTGAGAAGCTTGCTCTTTCATGGCGACCGATGCGAGAAAAAAAGGCCATCCTCTACTGGGCGAGCTGTCGGCCACGGCGATCTGCGGAAACGACATCACGTCGAGCTGCCTGTACGTCTCGGCGTTGGCCACGATGGCGGCCGGCCGACTGGCGCCGGTCTCGCTGCTGATTGTTGCCGCGGTGCTGTTCCTGTTTCGGAAGATCTATGCCGAGGTGGTCGTCGCGTTGCCGCTGAACGGCGGCGCGTACAACGCGCTTCTGAACACGACCAGCAAGTTCCGGGCCTCGATCGCCGCCTGCCTGACGCTGCTCTCGTACATGGCCACGGCCGTCATCTCGGCGGTCGAGGCGATGCACTATGTGAACTCGTTGTGGGACGGCCTGCCGGTGATCCCGGCCACGGTCGCGTTGTTGGCCGTCTT
>CAZGYE010000277.1:0-7872 GCA_964530165.1 uncultured Planctomycetaceae bacterium | reverse complement strand
GAACAAGTCTGCGGCCCCTATGCCAGCCGGCCGTTGCCGGCGGTTTTTCCGCGTCGACCCGAGCGCGCCTTGCGTCCCTCTCCCGTCGGGGCAAGGCGCCCGGTCGGCTCGTTTCTGCCGCACCCCCGCGTCGCCATGGACTCGGTGCCAGTCGGCGGAGCCGACGCGGGGATGTTTTGTCTTTTCCAGGACGCGAGAGAAATGATTTGGACATCAACCCACACAGCCTGCGTCATCGCCGCCGGGGTGATTGCGCTTTGTCTGATTTTCAAACGGAAACCGTTGGTTTAGCCGGAGCTGAACCGGAAACAGAAAGGAGTCGCAAGTGCTGGTCTTGAGTCGAAAGAGGGATGAGAAGGTGGTCATCGGGAACTCGATTGTTGTGACGGTCGTGGAAGTTCGCGGCGATAAGGTGCGTCTCGGCTTTCAAGCCCCGCGAGAAATCCCGATTCACCGGCATGAAGTCTGGCAGGCAATCCAGCGTGACGGGGAGGACGCGGCATGAAACGGCCACAAACACACATGCGATACGAACGGTTTGAGGGCTTCGAGTTTGAGAACTGCAATGAAATCCGAGCGAAGAACGGGGACGGGGATGCAGGCCCGGCTGATTACAACAGCGCGTGGGCGTTCGGCTACCTGTCGGGTGCGTACCTCCGGTTGCAGCAGAGGTACGGGGAATTGCTTGCCTTCGCCCGCGCTCTGGAATACCAGAACACCGCCTTGGAATACGCGATTGATGGCGAGCTGCCTAAGGCGGAATACGCCCGCATCTACGACGCGGCCGAACAGCACGAGGCCACGTTGCGGCGCGGGGAGCGACCAAAGTTGGAGCCGATCGACACGGAAACCAAGCAGGGCCGAGCGGTTCGGCCCGACAAGCCGGATGAGGTCAACGATTCGAGAACCGTCGCTTGACCGAAGTCCGGTCAATCCACGGCGCCGGCTTGCCGTGATGCGCCAAGGGCGGTCGGCCGGCGCCGGTTTTTGAGACGGGGGAGACTAATGAGCGGAAACAACGGTAGAGCGACAGTCGTCGACGAAATCGAAATCGAAAACATCGGGCCGATCGTGCGCCTTTCGCTGCCGGCGCTGCCGGGCAAGGTCGTCGTACTCGACGGACCGAACGGCGTGGGGAAGTCCACCGCGCTGAACGCGGTAGACAAGCTGACGACCGGCCGGGGGCGGTTGGAAAGCCGGGACGGAACGGTCAACGGGAAGGTGAGCGGCTTCGGCTCTTGTATCCGCGTCGTCCGAGGCGGTGCGAACCGGAAAACGGGCGAGTGTCTGATCGCCAACGTCGAGACCGACTTTCACACGGCCGAACTGATCGACCCTGGCTTCAAAGATCCCGTCGCCGCCGATGCACGGCGGATCAAAACGCTTGTAGCCCTCTCCGGTGAGATGGCCCTGCCGGAGCGGTTCATTCATCTGGCGCACGACGCGGAACATTTCCGCGAGATTGTCAGTCCCGCTTCCCTGAAGACGGGCGACCTGGTTGACATGGCGGCTGCGATCAAGCGCGACTTCGAGGCGGCGTCAAGGGCGCGGGCGCAGGTCGCCGAAAGCCAACGGGCGACAGCCTCCGCACATCGGCAGGCGAATGAAGGCGTCGATCTCTCGGCACCGCACGACTCGGCCGAATTACAGGCTGCGCTGGAGGCGGCAGTCACCGCACACACCGAACTGGTTCAGATGCGGGAGAGCGGTCTGCGGCTGCGGGAGCAGGCTATGGAAGCCGAGACACAGTTGCACGACACGCAGAAATCCTACAGCGGTCCGTCCGTCGCCGAGACCGAACAGGCTGTCGCCGACGCGACCGCCGCCCGGAATCTCGCCATCGAGGAAGTCGAGAAACTTCAGCGGCAGCTCGCGGAGGCGGAGACCGTACTCCGGGAGCGCTGCACCGCTGCTGGAAACGCCGAGCGACAGCGCGACGCGGCCCGACAACACAACCACCTGACCGAGGGCTGGCGTCAGTCGATCGCTCTTGGTCGTCAGGCCACTGTGCCGGATGACGCCGAGGTGCAGGCCGCCAAGGAAACCGTCGATCAGGCCCGCGCTGCCATCGAGGAAGGCGCACGGGTCCGGGACGCGCTCCAGCGCGAACAACAGGCGCGGCGACTCCAGGAGCAGGCCAACGAGTCCGATCTGGACGCGCAATTCCTGCGGGAGTCGGCCGTCGGCACAAACGACGTGCTGACGGATGCCGTCGCCAAGATGGGCGGGCCGTTCAAAATCGTCGCATCCGGGAACGACGGGGCGGATACCCGTCTCGCCGTCTACACCGAGGCCCGCGGCGACACGTTCTTCGCAGACCTCTCGGACGGCGAGAAGTGCAAGACGGCGATCGACGTTGTTTTGAATCGGTTCCGCGCCGCCGTTTTTTCGCTCCCGCAGGATCTCTGGGAGCGGCTGGACGAGGCGAATCGTGTGGACGTAGCCGACCACATTCGAGGAACCGACCTGATGTTGCTGACAGCGGCGGCGAGCCGCGATCCGAATGCGGCCGGACTGCGGTGGTCCGTCTATGAGCCGGAGGCGGTGAATCAATGAGTGTGGAAACAACCAAAGTTCAACCGGCGCGCTGCCCACGCTGTAACCGGCGCGGGACACCACAGGGCGTCTGCGGCGACATGTTCTACTGCCGGCGATGTGACGCGGTGTTCGACTCGGAGCCGGATGAGGGGGGCGACTACTCAGACTACGATCCGTCCTATCGGCTTCAGCGTCAGGAGCGATGGGCACGGCGGAAACAAGGGGGGAGACGATGACGGACAAACCACACCTCTCGGCGACTCAGCTTGATATGTTCGCACGCTGCGGCGAGCAATGGCGACGACGGTACGTTGAAGGCGACAAGATCCCGCCAGGCATTGCGATGGCAAAGGGTGGTGGGTTGCACCAGGCGGCCGAGCTGAACATGCGGCAGAAGATCGACTCGCACGTTGACCTGCCGGCCAGCCAGATCGTCGATGCAGCGGTCGCCGGTTTCGAGAGTATCGTCTCGGCCGAGGATGTCTGGTTGACGCCGGACGAGCGGGAACGCGGCAAGAAATTTGTCGTCAGCGAAACGATCGACGCTTTGGCCGACATCGCCGAGGTACACGCGGCCGAGCAGGCGCCGGACTACCAGCCGGTTTTCGTTGAGCAGGTAGTCGAGATTCCGGTCGCCTCGGCAGACTACGACATCAAGGGCGTCATTGACCTCGCCGACGATCAGGACCGGCTGATTGATTTCAAGACGGCGAAACGATCGAAGTCGCAGGGCGACGTGGACGCATCGACGCAGTTGACGATCTATGCCGGGGCATTCAGGGGTCTCACCGGTCGGGAGCCTGCCGAGATTCGGTTCGATACGATCGTCCAGACGAAAACGAAAACGAGCCGCCAGGTGGTGACGACGGAGCGGGATCGCGGCGATTTCGTCGCGCTCGCGGCCCGGATTCAGACGGTGAGCAAGGCGATCAAGGCGGGGGTGTTCCTGCCGGCGCCGGCGGGGGCATGGCAATGCTCGGCGGCGTGGTGCGGGTTCCATAGTTCGTGCAAATATGTGAAAGGAAACGGCAAATGAGCATCGGAACAGAACTCTTATCCGGCAGCGCGACGGCCGACGAGCTGCGATCGTTGCAGCAGGTCGGTTCATTGCAGCGTGTGCAGACGGACTTCGCCACGGCGATGAGCGTGCAGATTCCGCGCACACTGTCGTCAGTTGAGAAGCGGTTGATTGAAGAGGCAAATATCGCGTGCGAAGCATTCTTCTACGCCTGGGGAGCCGGCAAGGACCGGATCGAAGGGCCGACCGTTGGTCTGGCGATGTCGCTCGCCCGCACGTGGGGCAACTGTGCATTACAACTCCGACCGGTTCAGGACTTGAGTGACTGTTGGATTTTTACGGCCTGCTTCGTCGATCTGGAAACGGGCTTCACCTTGGAGCGCCAGTTTCGCCAGTCGAAGAACTGGAAGGTCTACGGCAAATTCGACGAGGCTCGGAAAGACGACATCCGATTTCAGATCGGCCAGTCGAAGGCGGTCCGAAACGTCGTCGTCAACGCGCTGCCCCGGTTCCTGGTTCGCAAGGCGATCGAACAAGCCAAGCGCGGCGTGCGGGACAAGGTGCTGCAATTGATCGACCAGCGAGGCGAAGACAACGTACGTGAATCGGCGGTAACGAAACTGGTCGCGGCCGGCGTCCCGGAAGAACGGGTGCTCGCCAAGTTCGGCCGGGAAACCGTGAAGGCGCTGAGCGTCGAGGACCTCGTACTAATCTGGGGCGACATCAACGCGCTAACGAATGGGCTGGACACAGCAACGAATCTGTACCCGCAGAAGCGAGACTCGCTTGAGGAAATTGCCAGCGGCGTCGGCGCGATGGCAGATGAACTTGCGGCCGGGGGTTTGCCGCCGACCGCTTCGGGCACGACGCCGGCAACCGCCGACCGTGCGGGAAACGGCAGAAAGCCGGCGGCGAAGAACGACGATACCGGACAACCCGGCGACGGCGACAGCGGCGGCACGTTGGAATCGGAATTCGTCGCCCTTTTGCAGTCGGCGAAGTCGTTCAACGGCCTACTGATGCTACAGCAGCAGATGAACGCGAAGAAGAACGAATTGGGCGCGACGGCTTACACCACGCTGTCGGCACAGTGCCAACGGCTGATTGACGAGGCAAAAACGGCCGGGAAGGTCTAAGAGCAATGATCCAGGCGCGCATCAGCGACGAAGCGAAACTCGGCTACCTGGTCGGTTTATCGACGGGTGTCAAGATTACCCAGTTGCGCTACGACGTGCGGACCATAGTCGCGCTGGAGCGGTACTCAGCGGCTGCCGGGCTGTTTGTCTTGCACCACGAACCGTCACAACTGCTTGACAGAAATGAGGTCCTGGACTTCTTCGACGACATTCTGCGCGAGACGGCCGTGAAGACCGGGGCCGGAACCGTTGGCAGGTTTTTGGAACGCGACCGGGCCATGCGGCGGGTCGTGGAGAAGATGGCCAGGTTGTAGTCACGAGGACACCGAGGGAGCGGAGGGGAAAGGATGGCCAGAAAAAAACTGCCTTCGTTTCAGTTCTACCCCGGTGATTGGTTGAAGGACCCGAACCTGCGCCGCTGTTCCAAGGCGGCAAAAGGCGCGTGGATTGACATGTTGTGTTTGATGTTCGAGTGCGACACCCGAGGCGTCTTATCTTCTGGCGGTCAGCCGTGGGGCGATGAAGACATCGCAGCGGCTATCGGTGGGGATGCGGCGGAGGTGATTACGTGCATCCGCGAGTTACTGTCGAAAGGGGTGGCATCGCGTAATGACGCGGGGGCCATTTTCTCTCGGCGGCTGGTCCGGGATGAACAGCAGCGCAACGAAACCCGTCAGAGGGTATCTAAACACCGCGCAACTTGTAACGGCAATGTAACGCACCATGTAACGCCTTTGAAACGGCGTTGTACTGAAGATGAAGATGAAGTTGAAAAGGAAGATGCAATTGAAGTTGCAAATGGAAAACAAGAAAGAATCTCCAAGCAGCGCACAGGAGCACTGTGCGCAGAAATAAACCAGGTTGTTGAGAAATACCTGGAATACCACCCGCGCTCTAAACCTGGGGCGCGAGAACGAAAGAAAATTGCGGAGCGGCTCCGGGAGGGATACTCGGTGCCGGACCTGTGCGCAGCGATTGACGGAAACCACCGGTCTGCGTTTCATTCCGGCGACAACGATCGCTGCATGCGCTACCACGCCTTAACGCTCATCATGCGGGACGCGGATCATGTGCGCGAATTCATCGAATACACGGACCAGAAAGCCCCGGTCGCACCGCGAGGGAGACGCAACAATGGACGAACCAACTACAAACTCGGACCCGGGCAGGTGTACCAGCCCGGTGCCAAGTTGCGAGACCCCGACATCGGAACCTTCTGAACAGCCGATCGGCCGGGATCTGGAATTCGATCACGAGCGCGATGTGCGGGTCAAGGCCCGGTGCGAGGCGGAGGCCCTGCGGGAAGAAACGATGCGCCGCGACGGGAACCTCGCGGAACTCCGCCGTCGTATTGGCAAACGGTACACGACATGCACGCTGAGCAACTATGAGATCACCAGCGACCGTCAACAATCCACTGTCCGGCAAGTGCTCGAATACGCCGCAAACATCGCTGAGAACGTAAAAAACGGGGCGGGGATTGTGTTGTACGGGCCGCCGGGAACGGGAAAGGATCACCTGCTCGCCGCGTTGATGCAACTGGCGATTGCCAACCACGGGTTCACCGTCCGATGGGTAAACGGCCTGGAAGTATTCGGCGAGGTGCGCGATCGCATCGGCACAGGCGCGAAGGAAGAAAGTTTCGTCAAGGATTATCTCAAGCCGAACATTCTGGCGGTATCCGATCCTATTCCGCCCTGGGGGCCGATCACTCAGTTTCAGGCCACCACGCTGTTTCGGATCATCGATGGCCGCTATCGGTCGCTCAAGCCGACCTGGGTCACACTCAACGTCTCACAGGGCGGTGAGGCGATTGAACGCCTTGGCGCAACGATTGTCGATCGGCTTCGGCACGGGTCTCTCGCACTGTATTTCGACTGGGAAAGCTACCGGAAGTGAAGGAGAGGAACCGATGAAACACTGCGATCGCTGCCGGGATCATCAAGGGCCGAAACGGTGACCAACCACCACAATCAACCGAAACCACAAGGAGCGTATTGAAATGACGGAACAAGAAATGGCCGAACCGAAAACGGGCAACGGTGAACTCAGCAAACGCAAACGCGAGATGCTCCTCCTCGACATCGAGATCATTGCACAAGGCCTCGGCGTGAGTGACGCCGAGGCCAATCTGAAAGCAGCCAAGGAAGCCGCGAAAGGGGCCCGCGAGGAATTCGACGGTCAGGTTGAACGGCTCCGGGAACTGGTGACCCGCCTCGGCGCAATCCAGGCCGGCAAACCGCTCGAACAACATCTGCCGTTTGAGGAAAGCTCTCACCCGGATGTCGCTGCCGGCGCGGACCGCCCCCACGGTCTGCCGGCGCTTGAGACGCTCGCCACGATTCACAAATCGAACACCGAAATCGGCGAGACGAAGCTGGCTGACGTGAAGGTGTTGATCGGTGATCGCGCGGCGTTCTTCACGGCAAAACAACTCGGCGCGCTGTCCGAACATTACGGCGTCACGACCGTCTCGGACTTCGTTGCAGCGACGATTGAGGATGGCGACCACTGGTGGGAAGATTTACCCGGTGTCGGTCAAGCCGCAGCCGAGAAAATGACGACGCTTGTCGCGGCGTTTCAGCAGGCGGCCGAAGCCAAAGGGATCGCCGAGGAAGCGGAAACCGTGGTGCCCGACACTAGCAAGTGAGATTATCCAGACTGCGTGAACAATGCCGCCTCCAAGCATAGCTCCGTTCCCCTACTTCGGCGGCAAGAACGTAGTGGCCGATCTTGTCTGGACGTACCTGGGGAATGTGAAACACTACCTTGAGCCGTTCTTTGGATCGGGTGCCGTGCTACTGAATCGACCGGACTACCGTCAAGGCGAGCACATAGAAACGATTTGCGACGCAGATGGCTATGTTGCCAACGTCTGGCGTGCGTTGCAGTCGGCCCCGGATGCCGTTGCAAAGGTCTGCGACTGGCCGGTGAATCACGCTGACCTGTCGGCCCGCAAGCGGCGGCTGGTGGCGGCGAGAGAGACGCTATTGGAGAGCCTGATAGCCGACGACAAATTCTACGACGTGGAGCTGGCGGGCTATTGGGTTTGGGCAGCGTCCTGCTGGATCGGGCGTGGTTTGACGTGCATGGGTCAGAGACCGCACCTGACCAAGAGCGGCATGGGCGTACACAAACTGAGCAAGAGACCACACGTAGGCGATGGCGGCGTGGAAGTGC
>CAZGYE010000276.1:0-7893 GCA_964530165.1 uncultured Planctomycetaceae bacterium | reverse complement strand
CCACCAAAACAACTCTTGGTTGTACCAGAGCAACGAGCTTTCATCCCCATCTACGGGACTCCGCGACGAGCGATAAAACCCTTTATGAGGAAGTTGCTCCAGACGGCTGAAGTGTTACGAAACAGGTTCATTGGGGCTCGACCGGTTGTCCGTCGGTGAGGCCTGCTTCCGGTGCGAGGATGACTTGCTCGCCGGCTTTCAGACCGGAGAGGACTTCGACTTCGAAGTCGTTGGAGAGGCCCACCGTCAATCGAGCGAGCTTGGCGCGGCCGCCGCGAACGGCGAACGCCTGCCAGCTTCCGTCCGCGCCGCGGAACAGGGCGGAGCGCGGGATCTTGACGGCGTCGTTCTTCTCGTCGGTGTAGATCTTCACTCGCACACGGTAATCGGCGCCGAGCTTGACGCCGGCCGTCTGCAGTTTTGCGAGCCCTTCGGCTTCGAAGTCGATGACGACCAGCACGCGTTGTTGCTCGACGCCCAGCGACGAGACCTTGGTGAAACCCTGCGGATAGATGCGCGCCACGCGGCCGCGAATTGGTTCGGGACCGACGGCGGGGCCTTCGATGTCGACGAGGTCACCGAGCTCGATCTGGACGGCGTCCTGGGTGAGTATCTCCGCCTCGATCTCGATGTCTTCGGGCCGGCCGATCTCCAGCAGGACCGCACCGGCGGACAAGACCCGCTCGTTGGAGACGGCCCGCCGCAGCACCACGCCGTCGACCGGGCTGTACAGGGTTGCCCGGTTTCGGTCGCGCTGGCAGCGCTGGGACGTCTCTTCGGCCTCCTGTCGCATCAGCTTCAGGGCTTCGCGTATCGATTCGGTCGCCCTGAGCGTCAGTGTGTCCTTTGTGTGATCGACGCGGCTCTCGATTTGGAACAACTCCGCTTCGTTTCGATTCGATTCACTGATCACCTTTTCTTCGGCCAAGGTGCTCTTCCGTTTGTATTCCCGGTTGGCGTACTCGGATTTCGCCTGGCTGGCGACAAGCTGTTCGGCGGCCGCCTTGATCGTGCTGTCGACCGACCGCAAAATCTCGGCAATCTGCTGAACCCGGGCGGTGGATTCGGCCAGTTCGGTATCGAGATCGACGGGGTCCATCTCGGCAACCGGGACTCCGGTGGTCACCGCGTCGCCCTCTTTCAAATCGATCGAGCGAATGCGGCCGGTCAACGGCATTGTCACGCGATAGATTTTCGGCAGCCGCGTCTTGGCCCGCTCTTCGACGTACGACCGGATTGTGCCTGTTTCGACCACGGCGACGTCGACCGGGACGCCCTCGAACGAGCTGTAATAAAACGCACAGCCGACAATCAAGACCACCAACATGCTGATCCAGATCCAACGCGACATGGAAACTACTCCTTCACACTGAGCGCCGCCAGCCAGTCCATTTTATTGATCGCCCGCTGTACCGGAAAGTGCGCCAAGAACGTGAACACGAAACCCAGCACAACCGTCACGAGCCAGCTTGACGGTTGGATCACCAACGGCATACGAAACAGCTCGGTGTTGTACAGGTTGCTCACTCCAATACTCATCCAATAACCCAGCGGAAGCCCCAACAGCGTTCCCAGCACGTTCAGGCAAAGGCTTTCGCGTAGAAAAATCACGCCGACCTCTCGCGGACTGTAACCCAGCGCCCGCAGCATGGCGATCTCCTGTGTGCGCTCGGCCAGCGAGATCAACGAGGCGTTCAACACGCTGCCGAAAAAGATCAGCCCGGCGAACACGATCACCACGACAATCGAGACCATCATCTTGTCGACCAGCACTTCGATCATCTTTGCCTTCTGGTCGCGTATCGCAGACACAGTCTGAATGACCGGCAATCGTTTCAGTTGACGGTAGAACTCACCGGTGCGTTCGTCGTCCGGACAAGTGAGCAAGCTGAGCGAAGTGATCGATTCCTCTTCGCCGACCAGGCGGTTCAAGTAGTGGAAATCGGCATACGCGGCCAGACCGAGGTAGCTGTCGACGATGCTGGTGACAGGGACCTGCTGCGGTTCACGCAGCCCTTTGACCGGGACAATCGTCAGCGTGTCGCCGGCCGACACATCCAACACGTCGGCCAATTTGCGCGTCAGCAAGAGTCCCACTGTGGGCACCGGCACCCTGTTCCCGGCCGTATCGCGCGGGACGGTCAACTGACCTCGGTGCAAAATTCCGGTCACACTGCCTTGTTTGCGGTGATGGTTGTGGTGAAACGTACAAGCGACGGTGAAGACCGGTTCCACATAGTCGACGCCCGGCAAATGACGCGCTTCGTACAACGCCCCATAATCGCGTTCGTCCACCAACGACAGCTCGAAGTCGCTCAACAGGAGCTTGTCGAACTGAAACGAGATCATCTCGTACATGGCGTCGCGCATGTAGAGGGTCACCAGAATCAACGCGGCTCCCACGGCGGCGGCAAACAGAGCGGCGGCCGTTCGCATGCGTTGACGAAAGATGCCGCGCAACACCATCTGCCAGCGAAAGTCCAGCCGTCTCCACAGCCAGCGCCAGCGCTCCAGCAGAATGCGCCGACCGCGTCTGGGCGGTCGGGGCCGCATGGCCTCGGCCGGCGGCAGCACCGTGACCGAACGGATGCCGCGCAACGTCCCCAACACCGCAAACAGCACGCTGATTGCCAGCCCGCTTAGAATCACCAGCGGATAAGGACGATTAACCAGCCGCGGAAACTCGAAGAATTCGGTGTAGATAGCGGTGATCCATTCGGCCAAAGCATATCCAAGCAGCGCGCCCAGCACGCCGCCGACGAGCCCGATCATCGTGCCGAACTTCAAGAAGTGGCCGAACAGCTCACGATTTCCGTATCCCACGGCTTTCAACGTTCCGACCACCGTGCGTTGTTGCTGGGCGATGCGCATCATCAGCACGTTGAGGATCAGGGCCGCCACCGACAGGAAAATGGTCGGCAGAATGATCACCGACACTCTCAGTCCGTTGATCTCATTGGTCAGAAACCAGTGCGACGGCTGCCGGGAACGCGGCGTGGTGGTGATGACGCCGAACGGTTCCAAGCGGGTTTCGATGCGACGTAGAATTGCATCCGGCCGGTCGCGGCGTGTCGGGTCGAGCAGTCCCAGGACTTGATTCGAAGCGCCCTGGAAGTCGAACACCTCTTCGGCAAATCGCCGCTTGATGTAGAACACACCGTACTCCGCCGGATCGGGAACCAATCCGCCGGGCGCCAGCAAATAGACGAACTCCGAACTGATTGCCGTGCCGACGACGAACAATTCCTGCCGCCGATTGTTCAGAAGAAGATGAATCCGATCACCCGGACCGATGTGATGCTGTCTGGCGAAGGCGTCGTTGACGATGACCTCTTCGCGGCGTCGGCCGGTGAAATAGCCCCCTCGCCTGAGAACGACGCTGTTGATGATCGGGGCCGGATGAGCGGGCAGCGAGATCACCAGTCCGGAGAGCGGCTTCTCAACTTCCTCCAGGTCTACGGTCACCTGGAACGTAATCCGCGGTAAGATCTCGCTGATGCCGGCGATCTCGTTCAGACGATCCAATTCGGAGAGCGGCACCTTTTTCAGTTCGACCGAGAAATCGGCCATGCGACATTGGGCGTAATAGCTCCGCCGCGACTGCTCCAGGTTGAAGTACACCGAGGCCATCGACACGAAGCAAGAGATGCCGATCACGATGATCCCAATAATCGCGGCGAGCACCCCTTTGGCGGCGAACAGTTCGCGTCTCAGTTTTCGATTCAGGACGCTCACCAGGCGATCTCCTGCGGTGCGACGCGGCGGAGATTGGCCGCAGCCTCGGCAATCGTCCCCGAACCGATGCGCACGATCCGGTCGGCCATCGCGGAGATGGCGGAATTGTGCGTGATGATGAGCACCGTCGCGCCCAGTTGACGGTTGAGCTTGCTGAGCATTGCGAGAACGGTGCGGCCGGTTTCGAGATCGAGCGCGCCGGTCGGTTCGTCACAGAGCAGCAATTGCGGTTTCTTGGCGATCGCGCGGGCAATGGCCACGCGCTGCTGCTCGCCGCCGGAGAGCTGCGCCGGAAAATGATCGACGCGACGCCCCAGTTCCACCAACTCCAGGGCTTCGAGTGGATCGAGCGGATCGTCGCTGATCTCGGTCGAGACCATGACGTTTTCCCGCGCGGTGAGCGTGGGCACGAGGTTGTAGAACTGAAACACAAACCCGACGCTGACCCGCCGATAAGCGGTCAGCTCCGCATCGCTGAGCGCGGCAATGTTGCGGCCTTCGAACCAGACTTCGCCGGCAGTCGGCCTGTCGATCCCACCGATCAGGTTCAACAGCGTACTCTTGCCCGAACCGGACGGGCCGACGATCACCATCAACTCGCCCGACAACACATCGAGCCGAACGTCGTTGAGGACCGGAACGTCCACGTCACCCATGCGATAGATCTTGCTGACGTCTCTCAGCTTGACGATCGCCGACGAGTCTTGAAGGTCACTCGATGCGTTTATCACGGGTCACAATGTCTCAATTCGGCATTCTCTGGTTCTTGCGGTCAGTGCCGTAGCATTAAGAACCGTCGTTGCATGGTGGCGGCGGTGTCGCTCCGGGCGGCGGCACGCCGCGGCCGGCGCGAATGTATTCGCCGCGCAGACGTGAGTACTCGTTGGGGGTCACGGCATCGGGCCCTCGCGGTTTGCCGTCGGCCGTTTCATTGAAGTATCTCTTCAGAAACGAGACGCACCACCCGCAGCCGGTTCCCGCGCCCCCGCACTCACTGAGCTGGCTGGCACGGCGAGGCCGGTGAGTGCGGATGAAGTTGACGATCTTCCGCTTCGAGACGTGAAAGCAGTAGCAAACTTCGTCGTCGAGTTCCACGGCTGCTCACTCGGTTTGGCACCAAAGGGGAAAACCGGTTCCTTGAACACTCCGGCATTGAGTAGGACAGGGCGCAGCGCATCTGGGCGGAAAAGAAGGAACCACGGATGGACACAGATAAACACAGATGAAAACAAAAGTTGTAACTGTTTAGCCGAATGTAGCGATGAGGAAATTAGGAATCCAGGAAGACAGGAGAAAGACGATTCCCGACATTCCTGCTTTCCTGGTTTCCTAATAATTCTCCGTTTACCACGAAATGCACTGTCGTGAGGAAGTTGCTCCAGACGGCTAAAGTGTTACCAAAAGTTATTATACGAATGGTGTCTCGTTGCGTAAGCGAGGCCTGTTTCGTTGATGCTTCGACTGAGAATCTGTGTTTATCCGCGTTGATCTGTGGTTTCAGAAAACTTTGGTTCCTGAAGTCAGCATTGCAATACTCAGGGCCCGCGTGCCACTGCCGTGTCAGCAGTGATTCGACCACTCGCGCGGTTGACACACTCGCGGCAATTGTCATTTTACGCAAAATGAGGTACTAGCCCTTGTATTTCCGCCACTGCTCGGGCATCAATTCGCGGACCTGGACTTCCAGCTCTTCATCGCTGATGGCGGTGATGCGGCCTTCCCCTTCATACTGGTCCATGACCCAGCGGGCGACCTTGTGGACCTTGATCTTGCTGATGCGGTCGTCCCCCTTCAGTCCGAAGAACTCGTTGACCCACAGGGCCACGCCGTCGGCACCGCTCTTGTCTGTCAGCGCCACCCGCGGCGGACGGCCCAACAGCTTCGCGGTATCGAAGATATTGTAGATTCGCTCGTCGCTGCGGAGTCCGCCGGCATGGATGCCGGCCCGAGTCGTGTTGAAGTGTTTGCCCACGAACGGGTAATTGTCGGGGATCGGCAGGCCGATCGAACGCATGTAATCGGCAATCTCGGTGATGACCTCGGTCTGGATGCCACACAAGTCGTGCTTCAGCGAGATGTACTCGATGATGGCGCCTTCGACCGGCGGGTTGCCGCACCGCTCGCCGATGCCAAACAGTGTTCCGTTCAACGCGTCGCAACCGTACAACCAGGCCGTGGCGCCGTTGACGTGTGTCTTGTGGAAGTCGTTATGCCCGTGCCATTCCAGACGCTCGCTGGGCACGCCGCACTCCTGGTTGAGCTTGTAGACGATCTTGGGAACGCTGCGGGGCAGTTCAACGCCGGGGTAGGTGATGCCGAAGCCCATCGTGTCGCAGATGCGGATCTTGACCTTCAGCTCCTCCGGCACCTGCTCGCTCATTCGCATCAGCCGATCGACGAACGGCAGCACGAAGCCGTCGAAGTCGGCCCGCGTGGCGTCCTCCAGGTGACAGCGGGGCCGCACGCCAGCCTCGAAAGCCGCGTCGACCACCTCGCAATAAGCGTCCATGCACGCCTGGCGGTCCTTGAACTTCAACTTGTTGAAGATGTGGTAATCGGACGAGCTGGTCAGCATGCCGGTTTCCTTAAGCCCGGCTTCCTTGACCAACCGAAAGTCACCCTTGACGGCCCGGATCCAGCCGGTGCACTCGGGGTACGTGTGTCCCAGTTCGCGGCAGCGGTCGAGCGTCTCGCGGTCGTTCTTGGTGTAGAGGAAGAACTCGGTCTGCCGGATGACGCCGTTCGGACCGCCCAACTTGGCCATCAAATCGTAAAGGTGGACCATCTGGTCGACGGTGTACGGTGGGCGGGCCTGCTGGCCGTCGCGAAACGTGGTGTCGGTGATATGGATGTCGCGCGTCTTGGCTGAATTCGGATCGAATTCGACCGCTTGGCCGTCGATGTACTCGACCAGCGGACCCTCAAAACGAATCAGCGGCGGCATGTCATAGTCGAATGTGTCGTCCAGCAGGTTCGGCTCTGTCGTGTTAACGAGCGGATGGTCTTTCTTAACGTCGCCAGCGGACATGATTTGTCCCTTTCGAATGCAGTAATAAGGAAATTAGGAATCCAGGAAGACAGGAGCAAGAAGATTCCCGAGATTCCTGTTTTCCTAATAATCCCCTTTCCTTTTGCCTTGTTAGACGTCAACGCCCTGCTGTTTGCAGGTTTCGGTGATGAAGGCGACGGCGTCGCCGACGTTCTGAACAGCCAAAGCGCCGTCTTCGTCCATCTCGATGCCGAATTCCTCTTCGAACATGGCCATCAGTTCCATCGACTGCACGCTTTCGGCGCCCAGATCGGCGGCAAACTCCTGCTCGGATTTGATTTCACTCGGATCGAGCTTCAGAACGCTGGCGGTCACCGCAACGACTCGATCTTCTACGGTTGCCATAGTTACAGTCTCCTATCTTGTTTGAGAGCTCAGGGCGCGGCGGCCTTTCTTGACGGCCTCGTTGCGGGCCGGCGCCGTGATGTTGAAAATCTCGTCCCACATGGCCTCGATCGCCGGCGTCCACTCGCGTTTGCGGCGGCCCATGGACGTCTTGGCCGTCGCGTAGAGTTTTCGCTTTCCGTAGCCCTTCATGACGACGCCTTCTAGGAACCAGGCAAACGAAGGGATGAACTTCGGCAGCGGTTTTCCCGTCGCGGCAATCAGGGTCATCGACCCGAGGTAAGCCCCCGTGTTCAGCAGCGTGCCGATCGACGTCTTGGTGTGATCGCCGATGAGAGAGCCAACCTTTGTCGATGCCGTATCGATCGGCGTGCGGCCGTCGAGCGTGACCGACACGTCGGAATAGTCGTTCTTCAGATCGCTGTTGGTCGTCAATGCGCCCAGGTTGACCCACTCGCCCACGTAAGCGTGTCCCACGAAACCGTCGTGGTACTTGTTGGAGTGGCCGTGGATGATCGACTCTTCCACCTCGCCGCCCACGCGGCAGACCGGGCCGATCGAATTGCCTTCGCGGCACTTGGCGCCGAACAAGATCGTCTTCTTGCCGATGTAGCAGGGGCCTTCGATCCGCGTAAACGGGTGAATCTCGGCTTCTTCGTCGATGGTGACCGGGCCGTGCTCGGCGTCGATGACCACCATGGGGTGTACCAAAGCGTTCCGAGCGACGTAAACATCGTTTCGGCTGCCGCGAATGGCGTTCGGCT
>CAZGYE010000275.1:0-7899 GCA_964530165.1 uncultured Planctomycetaceae bacterium | reverse complement strand
GAACCCTCGACAGCCACGTTGGCAACGTGGTGCTCTACCACTGAGCTACACCCGCCTTTTTTCCAATCTGCTGACGGCTGCAATCGCGATTCCAACGAAGCCGGCCTCTCGCACAGAGACCACTCAATGACGATTATCTCACCGTCGCCTGGAACGTCAAGTGTGTGGCCCATGCCGTGGCGGCCGTACCGGCAGATTGAGCGACTCCGATTATAGCGCTCGCCACGGTAGCTGCAAGTCTAATCTACACAGCACCCTTCCAATTCCCTTCCAATCGAAGCTGACGGACCTCAAATATTCACAACGTGTTCAAACGAACTGCGTTGCCATCGATTGGAGATCCATTGTAATCCGAGTTGGGCCAATGAACGGCTCGTCGGGTGGCCGGGTCTGACCAACGGGAAGGCCAGGAATTCGTGGATCTGGGCCATCGCTTTCGCTCTGACCCAGCCACCCAGATTCGAAATTTGGAACTACTGAATTTTCTCAACAGTTCCCGCTTCTTTGCTGACTTCCGACGGCGTACAATTAACCGATGTCTGATTCACTCGGCGACATTCTGAAATCCACTCACGTGCCGGCCGGTGAGACGCTCGATGCGATGTCGCGGCGGTCGCCGGTGCTGGTCGTGTTTCTGCGGCACGGCGGGTGACTGTTCTGTCGCGAGATGCTGGCCGGTCTGGCCGAGAAGCGATCGTCAGTCGAAGGCTCTGGAACGCGGGTGGTCCTGGTGCACATGATGCCGGACGCCGACGCCGTCGAGCTGTTCAGACAGTACGGTCTGGAAGACGTTCCACACATCAGCGACCCGGATCGGCAGGTGTACCGGGGCTTCGGTCTCGGACGCGGAAGCGTGCAGCAGGTAATGGGTCCGCGCGTCTGGTGGCGCGGTTTCAAGGCCGCGATGCTGTCGGGACACCGGCCCGGCAAACCAACCGGCGACGTCTTTCAGATGCCGGGCGCGTTTTTGATTGCCGATGGAGCGATCATCCGCGCATTCCAACCCGAGACGAGCGCCGATCGACCCGACTTTGAGAAGCTGGCCGCTCCCCAGGCGAAAGGCGCCGGCCCGAGTTGTTGAAGCAGAGCCGCTGGCGTGTTAAGCTCGGTGGTGTGGTGAACGTGGGTCGGGCTCGCGGTCACGCCGGTGGGGAATATCTATTTGACGGGGAGAATTGCCGTGTCGTGTCAACGCGTGCAGTTTGGCTGGTTGGTCATCGCAGTTTTGCCGGCATTGGTGTTGCTCGCGACTGCGGTCTTGCCCACCACAGTGCCTGCCGCGGGCACCCTCAAGGATGATCCCGAGCCGTCCGCTGCCGGGGACTTGGCTGCTGCGGCTGAAGCGCTGGCGCAGTCGCTGGAATTCGAAGTTGCACCGGCCGTGACTCTTCGCCAGAATGCAGAGAATGTGCACCAGAAGAGTCAACTTCTGGCATTGATTGCGAACGCTGTCACGTCGGAGCAGGGAGACTTCAAGTGGAAGTCAAACGCGCCGGCAGTTCGCGATGCCGCCGTCGACTTGGCCAAAGCGGCCAAGGAGCAAGATTCCAACCGGGCGGCTAACGCGCTGAAGAGCATTCAGGAGTTGATCGCCGAAAGCGGGGCCGCCAATAGTGGCAGCGCCGCCATGCAGCCGCTGGAGATCATCTCGCTGCATGACGTGATGCTGGAAATCGAAAGCAGATGCGATCAGCTCGACGAGCCACTCAAGGGTCCAGCCAAATTCAAGCAGAGCCAGAAAGAGATTGCCCAACATGCCGGCGTGCTCGCCTTGCTGGCCACGACAGCACGGTCGGATCTCCATAGCGCCAGGAAGGCCGGGAAGCCGCAGAACTTGTTCGAGCAGTTCGCGGACGCCCTGTTCGCCGCCTCCGTTGATTTGCAGTCAGCCGCTTGGGACGGCAAACACAAGGCGGCCGCCGCAGCCCGAAAACGTATGGACGAGGCGTGCGCCCATTGCCATGAAGACTATCGGCCCGAAGAGTAGACTCCTGCTCGCAAGATCAAACGAGAAGCAGTTTCAAAACCGGGAGGGCGAGGCTCCTGCCGAGCCGACAAAGCCCGCCGGTGGCAACCGGCGGGGCCCACGGGTTGCCACCCGTGGGCTTTGGTGCGCAATCACGCCTCAGCAGGAGATGTTTCCATTACGGTTTGTTGCAGTATACTAACTGACGGGTAGTCGTGCACTTCTGCGGAAGAGAACAATCGAATCGGTCGTCAGCATTCGAGGAGAAACGAGCCATGTCGCGTTTCTTGACGTTGTTGGGAGTGGGGTTGTGCGTGAGTGTCTGGCTCGGTCTGAGCATCGTGTCTGATGAGAGTGGCCGGTCGCTGTCGGCCGGCGAGAAGGCTCCAGCGAAACAGCGCGCCGCGCTCGACCTCAAACAAATCAGCCCCGCGGCGGAGCGAATCCTTGCGGCACTCGGAGAGAAGACCGAAACCGGCTTCGTCGACACGCCGCTGTCAGAGGCAATCGGTTTCCTTTCGGACTTCCACGACATCACGATCATTCTCGACGAGGCTGCATTGACTGAAGAGGGACTTGGCACGGACGAACCGATTTCGCTCGACGTTGCCGGAATCACACTCCGCAGTGCGCTACGGATCATGCTCGAACCGCTGCAGCTCACGTACATCGTCGAAGACGAAGTGATGAAGATCACGACGAAAATCGCTGCCGACAAAAAACGGGAAACCCACGTTTACGACGTCGGGAAGCTGGCCAAGGCCGGTTTCGACGCCGAAGAGCTGGCGGAGGTCGTCGAGAGAACCATCGAAGGCGGTCGTCCGCACAGTGGTGTGACGTCGGTGGTGTTTTCTAAGGATGGAAAAACAGTGGCGCTCAAAAGTGGTGAGGAAACGCTGCAATTGTGGGATGTCGCGACCGGCAAGCCAAAGCCCCCCCTCAAGCAAGTCGCCCCGGCAGTCATCACGGCGCTGCCGGGCTGTCTGGTGGTCACTCACACGCAACGCGGACACGAACAAATCGCCGATCTGCTGGCACAACTGGAACGGCTGGTCGCGACGGCAAACAGTACCGCCGGCAAAGACGCCGAAAGTTCCGGCGTTGCCAAGAAGAGACCGTAACCAGAGCCCTCGCTCCAAAGCGGCAGAGTCCGCCGAGAAGCCGGCCGCGCTGCTTACGAAGCGCCGCCTTTGCTGTCCCGCAGACGGCGTTGAAAGGCGACGTGGATTTCTCGGCGGAGGTCGCGTAACGTAATCGGTTCGACCAACACTCGCGCGATGTGTGACTGCGCGAGTTCGGTCTTCGAATCGGCCTGCTTTTCCGCCAGAACGGCGATGTTGACCACCGACGTCGGTTCGCCCAGTTGGACCGCTTGCTGGTAGGCCGAGACAATCTCGCCCCCAATCGATCCGCCCATTAGGATCACGCAGTCAGGCGGGCTCGATTTCAGCCGGTCGAGACCTCGCTGCACGTCGCTCAGGACGAGAACGCGAAAACCGCGCTTCGACAGGTACTCGCGCAAAATGTCCTGCTGCTTGCCGCGGCGTTCGATGCACATCACCGTAGGCAGCAATCGCTGGTTCAGCGCAGGGTTGGATGTCGGCTGCCGAGCAAGCGGCGAATCTGGTTGCCGTGTTTTGCCGAGTTCAGCCATCGCAGCCCGCACGTCGGTGATCACGTTGGCGGCTGTTTGCGGTCGCTGTTCGGGGTTGAGTTTCAGCAGTCGCTCGACGACGTCGGCCACACAGCGGGGGATATTCGGATCGAGGGAGCGGACGGGGCGGATGTTCTGGTAGCGGCTGAATTGTTTGCGCTCTTCCCGGTTGCGGGTGCGCGGATACGGCGGCAACCCGGTCAGTAGCTCGTAGTAGATGATCCCGAGGAAAAAGATGTCGCTGCGCGGGTCGTTCTGCGGCGCATTGGTCGAGCTCTCCAACGTGGCGTATTCCAGCGCTCGTTGCACGCCGTCGACGCCGGATGAGCCGGAAATCCCCTCGTGACCCGCCAGGCCAAAGTCGATCAGTTTCGCCGTGCCGTCGGTGTCCATCAACACGTTGGTCAATTTGAGATCGCGATGCGTGATCCCCTGGCTGAGGGCGTAATCCAGCCCGACGGCCATGTCGAGTGCGTAACGGGTCGCTTCAACCGGTGAGAGCTTTTTACGGATCTTGATGAAGTCTCGCAGGTTGCCGCCGACAATAAAATCCATGCTGAAGTAGTGGAAGCCGCCCTGACTGCCGACCTCGTAAATGGGGACGATGTTCTTGTGCTTCAGCTTCTTGCCCAGTTCAGCCTCGCGATGAAACAGCGAAACCATGTTGGGATCTTCGGCCCACCGTTTCCGCAGGACTTTCAGCCCGAGCATGCATCCGTCGTCGATGCCGCCGACACGATACACGCGGGCAAAACTGCCCGAGGCGTTGCGGTACATCAGCTTGTACCGGCCGAGAACCAGATCGTCGGTCTCACCTTTTTCAAGCCGCATGACCTGGAACGAGGTGAGCAGGTGCTTGCTCTCCAGAAGCGCGAGCAACTCCGCAGGCTGGCTCTCGGGTCCCAATCGGGCCGCGAATTCTTCCACCTGCGATGGCTCGACCAGATGCAAACGGGTTAGAAGTCGACGAAGCTCGCGTATGTTCGGTGACGACATTAAGAATCCAGAAACACAAATTGATCAGGCAGACAGCTCGTCAGACTCACCGTCAAAACTCGGCAGTCAAACAACTCACAAACAAAAACAAAGCTGCCCAGAAGTGAAGGGATGCGTTGGCCCAATCACCATGATCGTAACATGCTTCGGCGATCGTTCAAGAGTCAGATACTCGCATCGGCCGTTTTATTGTCACATGAGAGCACCGGAATCACGCCAAACCGTACCGCGCCGGCAGCCGCCGTACGCGGGGATCTCCGAAAAGTTCGGCAAAAAACGAGCCTAGCTGGGATGATTCATCAACCGCCAAGACGCCAAGAGGACAAAGATCGTAACGTCAAATGACAAAGGATGTTGGGTAAACTGTTGTTCGCTTCCTGTTCGGAACACACTGTTGACCGCTGAAGAGTGCAACGACAAATCTCACAAACGCAGCCGCGTCCTTGGCGACTTGGCGGTGAATGATCCGGCCTAGCAATCAGCTTTCAGCGGTCAGCCTTCAGTTGCGATGACGGCGGCGATGGACCCAGAGAGCTGAGGACCAGGCCCACCGGTTGTTTTCTTGTTGGCAGCGAAGATAGTAAGTCGCGTCAGCACCGGGCGAAAGCTGCATGTCCGTGTATTTCAGCCGGCAGCTTGTCTCGTCGGAGCGGCTTGAGTAGACGGCTTTTCCGTCGCGGACAATTTGCACCAGCTTCAACGGCTCGGTGCCCCGGGCAACGACCTGGAAGGTCGGCGGACCGTCGATTTCCACTTCTTCTCCCAGAAGTTTCTCGCCCAGCCGGAAGTCCAAAACCATCGTCTCGGTCGCGCCGAACGAGCGCCGCGCCCGCAAGGCCTCCAGGACGCCACTGCGGGTCATCTCTTTGGCATAGACGCCGGCATAGGCGCCGTGGACCAGCCCGTGGTCGGAGCTGGCGATCACGCCGATCTGCACTCCGCCGCCGAGCGCGTCACGCAGGTAATTGCCTTTCCGTTCAATCGGCGCTTGCAGAGGCGCACCGAAGAACTCGTAGGAGCCACGAATCTGAAAGATCTCTGCGACCCGCTCAAAATCCGGGTTCCACTTGGCCCAGTCGGTGGCCGAGCCGCCGTCGGCCAGTTGATGCGGAATTACCACCGCCCCTGTGCCCTCCAGTACGTGGAACAGTTCTTCCGGCGAGTCCTGCTCGTAGCACGGCATGCCGCGCTGAGGATACAGGACGTTCTTGTGTCCCCCGCGTCTGCGATAAGAGCCGCCGTGCTCGTAGCCGTAAATCGGCAGAAACTTCCCTTTGATGGTGAACAGGTCGCAGTATTTCTGCGAGCGCCACCAGGCGTAGTCTTGCAGCGGTCCTTGCCCCTCGCGGCTGTAGCGATGCTTGAGAAGGTCCTGATCGTGATCGGAAATGGCCAGAAAATCCAAACCGGCCGCGTCGATCGCGTAGCGGTACGTGTCCATCAACGATCCGTCGTAGTTCATGCCGCAGCGAGAGATGTCGGTATGGCGGTGCGTATCGCCGTAGAGCAGCAAGTAAGTCACGCCGGCAACGGTGATCTCGTAACGGTTGCGCGGCGAAGCCGCTTGCGGCTTCGCGCCGACGGCCTGCTCAATCCCCACCACGGGCAGCGTAACGGTCTCTTCAGCCGGCAAGCTGAGTTGGGCTGCGTGGACGTTGTGGTTGATCGGCTCTTCGGCGCGCGTCGGTTTTCGCCCGTCCTCAGCCCAGGCAACCCAAACCTGACCGGAACCATCCAGACATGTCGCCGTGCGCATACAATTGCGTCCGTTAGAGACCGGCAGCTTTGCCGGTTTCGACCACGTGCCGCCGGCGTAGCAGAGCGCATAGGGGTTCCAGATGCCGCGAGATTGATAACGCCGTTTGCGTTTTCCGACCTTCCTGAAACCGGGCCGCGTCAGGTCCTCAAGGTGTCGTACGAACAGCCACAACCGGCCGCTATCGTCGACGCGCAGCTTCGGAAGCTCGCAGAAGCGGGCCATCTCGCCGGTCAGCACCGCCGCCAGCTTCTCCTTCGGCGCCAGCAGTTGGGTCGAATCCAGACAACGCACGTGGACCGACCGCTGGCTGTGCAACCGTTTGAGGTTCTTACCGTGCAGACCCCAATTCGGTCCCCCGTTGTCCCATGCCACCCAGAGACGCCCCTGGCGATCGACGGCCAACGACGCGTGGGCTTCATAATCCGGCGAGTCGGCGACCGCAACCGGTTCGGTGAGCTTCCCGGCAACCAGCCGGCTGACCAGGATGTCGTAGCTGCCGTTGCGGTAGCTGTCCCAGGCAATGAACATCCTCCCCTGCCCGTCGGCAGCGATCGCCGGCTCCCAATCGCTGGCCGTGTGACGAGAGACATTTTGCACGTCTTGGAGACCATCGGGCGTGACTCGTGCGACCAGAATCTCGTAGTTGCCCTCGACGACCGACTGCCAGACCATCCAAATCCGGCCGCGACTGTCGGCGGCCAATTGCTGGCAGATGTCGCTGCCGGAATTGTTCGTCAGCCGCAGCGGCTTGCACCAGGAGTCCTGGGCGAGGTAGCTGGCCCAAACGTCCCAGTTGCCCCCGCTGTTTTGCGTCCAGGTCGCCCACAAATGCCCGCTGCCGTCCCGCTCGACGGCGGGTCGCCAGCAGTCACCGGCGTCGCGGCTCAAACGTGTCGGTGAGGACCATCGCTGCTCATCCTGGCGGCTGACGAGGACCTCGTCTTTTTCGCCGTCGTAAGAGATCCACACCAGCCACAGCCGTCCATCGGCAGCACAGCCGATGGCGGGAAACTCGTCTTCCCGTTCCGGCGACGACAGCAACGCCAGCCGCTCGACCTTTGGCGCGGGGCGAGCACTCTGCGCAGAAGCGTGTCCGCTTCCCAGTCCCCAGCACAACAACACGGCTGCGATGAACAGACCGCGGGGTGCGATCCGGATCGGGCACGGCAAGAAGGGCTTTCGGTTCATTTGATGTCTTTCTTCTTCGTTCTGTCGGCAACGGTCTGGTCCGCGTCTTTCTCTGCCACGGGGATCAACTGGTCGAGAATCCCGTTGACGAACTGCGACGATTGGGCCGTGCCGAACCGCTTGGCCAGCTCGATTGCTTCGTCGATGGCGACACGGTGGGGTGTGTCGGCGTAGATCAGTTCGAAGGCGCCCAGCCTCAGCACGTTGCGGTCGGTGGGAGCCATGCGCGCGAGCGACCAGTTCTCGGCCACCGCACGAATCCGGGCATCGAGCACCGCCCGGTACTCCATAACGCCGGTAAACAATTGCCAGGCGAAATCACGCAGCGCCTCGACG
>CAZGYE010000274.1:0-7916 GCA_964530165.1 uncultured Planctomycetaceae bacterium | reverse complement strand
GCTTTCCAGCCTGCCGATTGGCCGCGGCAGGCTGGAAAGCCTGCCCCACACTCGGGTGTGCGTGTTATTTCGGCTTTGACAGAGCACCAGAAGGAGAACCGACTTGTGAACACATCGGACTCGCGTAGTTATCTGCAGCGTTTGTTCGGGCTGGAGGGTCGGACGGCCTTGGTGACCGGCGGGGCCGGCGCTCTGGGTGGAGCGATCTCGGAAACGTTCGCCGGCGCCGGCGCCCACGTAATCGTGGTCGACATGAGCCGCAAGAACGGCGACGCGTGCGTCCGGCGCATCACCGAGGCCGGCGGCAGCGCCGAGTTCTTCGCGGCCGACTGTACCAGCCGATCCGACCTGGAAGCGATCACTGCGCATCTAGCCGAACATTCCCGCGAAGCCGACGTGCTGGTCAACGGGGCGGGTATCAATTCGGCCACACCGTTTCTGGAGATCGAAGACGACGAGTGGGAGCGAATTCTCAACGTCAACCTGCGCAGCGTGCGGCTGGCGTGTCAAGTGTTCGGAAAATTCATGCTCGATCACCAGACCAAAGGGTCCATCATCAACATCGCCTCGATGGCCGGCATCAAGGCGTTGTCGCGGGTGTTCACCTACTCGGTCTCCAAGGCGGCCGTCATCAACCTCACGCAAAACCTGGCCCGCGAATGGGCGCCGCACGGCATCCGGGTCAACGCCATCTCGCCCGGCTTCTTCCCGGCCGAGCAAAACCGCAAGGTGCTCAGCCCCGATCGCATCGAAAGCATCATGCGGCACACACCCATGGACCGCTTCGGCGCGCCGGAAGAACTGGCCGGTGCCGTGCTGCTCATGGCCTCCCCCCAGGCGGGCAGCTTTCTCACCGGCGCGAACATCATCATCGACGGCGGCTTCTCAGCGATGACGATTTGACAAGCGGCGGGGTGGCGGGGCCTTAGAGAGCGGAGCGAACGGCGGGGTGGCGGGGCCTTAGAGAGCGGAGCGAACGTGGCCCCGAAGCATGTGCGCTGTTGGTCCGTTGCCCAGATCAACGCTTCCTGCCAGCATGCAAGCACGGGGCCACGCTCCCGTTGGTCGCTCAGGCCCCGCCACTCGTCACCCGTCGTCTTCATACCAAAAGTATCACCATCAGGGTTGACAAGTCAGGGTTAAGGCTTATTTCGGCCCGTCTGCGATTTGTCCTCGATGCGATACAGGTGCGTCCGCGTGCGAAGATACAGCGCGTCTCCGGAGACGGCAGGCGACGCCATGAAGCCTTCGTCGAGCTGGTTGACGGCGATCGCTTTGTACTGCCGCGCGGCTTCGATCACGGTCGATTTGCCGCTCTCATCGAAGAAATAGATCTTGCCGTCGGCATAGATGGGCGACGCGGAGAAATTGCCGCCGATGCGCGCCTTCCAGATCTCTTTGCCTGTTTGCGCCTCGACACAGGCGGCGACGCCGCCGTTGTTCACCATGAACAATAAATCGTCGACGAGCAGGATTGACGGGCGTTTCGGCACGGCTCGCTTGTACTTCCACGCGACGTGCGTGTCGGTGACGACCCCGCGTCCGTCAGGTCGCACGGCCCACAGTTCACCGCCCATTCCCATCGGCGCGAAGACCAGCCCATGGCCGACCACCGGACGGCAGGTCCCCGAATGGCTGCCGATGTTCTCCACGCGCCACAGCTCTTTTCCCGTTTCCGGCTCATAACCGTACAACGCCATCGAGCCAAGGCTGATCAACACCGGCTTGCCCGAGACATCGGCGATCACGGGCGTCGAAAAGGCCTTTCGGTAATCGCCGACGCGAATTGGGCCGCCCGTCTGCGGGTCCAGGTCTTGGAAATCAACGCTGCGCTTCGTCTTCCAGACGGTCTTGCCCGTTTGTTTGTCCATGGCGACGACGAATTGATGGTCGCTGCCGTCGAAGTGCAGTATCAAAAGGTTCTTGTAGAGGAACGGGGAGGAGCCGGGGCCGCGAAAGTGGTAGCAGACAAAATCGGTGCGCTCCCAAATCACCTCGCCCGTCTTGGAGTCGAGGCACGCGTTGTAGGGAGAACCGAAGCTCACGTACACACGGCCATCCTCGATCACCGGTGACGGCGACGCGTACGAGTTGAAAGGGTGACAATACTGTGGGGCGACGATGTACTGCAATCGCTTTCTATGAAGGACTTTGCCGGTATTCTTGTCGATGCAGACGGCGAACAGCTGGCTCCCGTCCAGAGGAGCGTCTGTCAACCAGATGGAATCACCCCAAATGACCGGCGACGACCACGCTTTGCCAGGGATGGCCGTCTTCCAGACGACGTTTTCCTTCTCGCTCCACCGGATGGGTAGGTTCGACGCGTCAGCGTGTCCCTGATCGGTGGGGCCACGATAACTCGTCCAATTCTCTCCACCGGCCGCCGATCTCACAACGAGCAAACTCAACCAAAGAATTGTTGCGAATCGATTCAAAATGATCTCCTGTTGCTTCACGTTTCATGGTCCTGTCGTTTCCTTTTGCCGCCGCTGACGGACCACCAATATACCGAATTGATTTCGTTGTCGCTATCAGCGCCGGGGCGGTCTCGTGTGGCACGCCCTGACGCGAGCAACGGCGTGGTCACGACCTGGGCCACAAATTCGACATCCAGAAAACGGAACCACCCCAGCATCCTCCAAAACCTCACCCCCCACCGGTCCAATTGATTCACAGGCTCTCAGGACTTCAGCACGCGGTCGAACAATGGAAACGCAATCCGCCCGCTCCACACGTGCCCGCCCTCGAATTTGTCGAAGTGAAGCTGGTCTGCCGCATTCAGAGACGAGTATGCGCGACGCAGCCGGTTGCGGAAGACTTCATCCCACTTGGGCACGATCAGCGAGTCGGTTGAACCCGTTTCCCAGACGCAGGGCCGGGGAGCAATCAAGGAACCGATCTCCGAGTAGTCCCCGTACTTCAAGAGGCCGGGGATCATTTGCGAGCCGCAACTGTACCGCAACGTCATCCGCTCTTGCATCAGGTTCAGAGCGCCGCTGACGGCGGCAACCTTGATCCGTTCGTCCATCGCCGAGACCATCATGGTCATTCGACCGCCGTAAGAAAGACCCGCGCAACCGATGCGGCCGCCGTTGACTTCCGGCCGGCTTTGCAGGAGATCGATGGACCAGCGCAGATCGCGCAGGTTGGCGGTCAGCGGCAGTCGACCGAGCGCCTGCATCCGTACAAAGGCGACCGCACAGGGATCGTTGCCGCCGTATCGAGCACGGTCGACTCGTCTTCCGAACGGAATCATGCACGGCGCCGCCACGACGTAACCGCGGCGGACGAATTGAAGGCCGTAGTCGTAGTTGTGCTGCTTGATGTTTTTCTCCACTCCTTCCAAATCCGTGCGGCCGACGATCGGATGGTTGCCGAAGGGGCCGTGACCATGAATGCACAAGACGCCGGGAACCCGCTCGCCTGCCGCCAGGCGACGCGGAACGAGCAGGTAAACGGGAACGGTGGGAACCCCGTCGGCCTGCAAGAGCAGCTCGTGGCGGACGTGGTCTTCCAACTCCGTCCGGCCTTCGGACGTCACGATCCACTTTTCGGGCGGGGTGGAATCCCCCAGCAGCTCGTTCAGCTTTGCGCGAAACGCTTTCTGCCAGGCTCGGCATTCGGCTGCGGACTCGCCGCGGTAAAGCATGGTGAGATCCGCCTTTTGTATGGCGCGGACAATGTCTTCATGCACGATGGCCGCCGAGGCGGTCTTTTCCCGCCCCTGGGCAGTCCGAAGGGCCGATGACAGCGCCGACACGCCGCCGCACATCGCGGCGAGTCCGTGCGATAGGAATGCCCTTCGGCAGATACTTTGCCTTGCCTGATCGGTTGAAACCATGATTCGCGTCCTCCACGAAGATGACTCGTCTTTCCGAAAGAGTTTCTCGCTGACTTCAGTCGTTTCGAAACCGCAACGAATACAGGTCGGCGTCTTTCAATTGAAACCGCAGCCTGACGGGGCGGCCGTTCAACGCGCTCACGTCGGCGCCGTTCTTCCAGGTCACGACTCGCTCGGGTGTGTCGCCGAAATGATCGGGGCAATCGGCTAGGGCGAAGCCTTCCAGCGGTTTGCCATTGGGATCCTGAAGCTCGACGCGCACGCTGCCGGCAGCCGACGTCGCAAAGTTCAGCGTGAGCCTCGATCCGGCAAATTTCACCGGCCGGGAGAGGAACTCGCCGCCTCGCATCGACGCGTGGATGGAAACGAAGCCGTCCAGCCTCAAGGTGTAACGCCTCAAGGCGCCGCCTTTCCCGTGCCAGTAGCCTTCCGTGGCGTAAATCGACATTTCGTTGGGCGCTCCTGGAAGCGACGAGGCGGTCTCCACAACATGCCAGGCAATGTACTGCTGGCCGTATTGCCACGTACCGGGCCGTTCGATGCCGGGACGCAGAAAGGCTTCGTTCCATCGTTTGAACTTCACGCCGTCTCGACTGGCCATCAGCAATCCTTCGGTCAGGGCCGTGCCGTAGCGTTGGCTTGCCGAGGCGCGCAGCTCGCGATTCTCCGGATCGACCAGCGCCCGCATGGAGTCGGACCATCCACGATCGAGATAGCGGGTGGGAAAGCCGATGAGGAGATGCCCAGCGCGATAATAGGGTCTGACCTGATTCGTGTAGAGATGTTCGCCCGGCGAGTCCACATAAGTCAGGTCTGCTTCCTCGCCCCAGTGGAGGAAATCGCTCGACGTTCCCGTGCGAATGGCGCGACGGCCGGCCGGCTTCCAGACTTTGGCCGTAGTCACTCCTGCGGTAAAGGTCCGCCAGTAGGCCCGGTACTTGCCTGCCGTCGCATCCCAGAAAGCAAGATTCTGCGAGTCGAAAGCACCGTTGGTGATCACCGGCTCCTTGCCCATCAGCGACCAGTGGACGCCGTCGGCAGACCGGAACGCAAACAGCCCGCCGTCACTCTTGAGTCCAGCCAGCGCTTTGTAGCAAGACTCCGGCGGACAGTCCGGTTTGTCGTCCTGGAACGGAGCGAAGTTGTGCGTCCCGAGGCCTTCGAGAATGATGTTGTTCTTCTTCGATCCGTTGAACTCCACGATGCCCAGCTCGGGCTTCTGCCAGTGGACGCCGTCCTTGCTCTGGGCGTAACAGGTGAACGGTTTGTGCCGGCCGCTGTCGAGCTTCCCCTTCGAGACATCCAGATGCAGGCCACGATAATACATCCGATACACGTCGCCGTCCTGGAAAACCGTGTGGTAGCCCGATCCACTCCCTTCCCACGGCGCATCATGCACAATCGCGACTTCGCGCGGCGTGGGGTGGTGCATGTGCAATTCGGCTTCGCCTGTCAGCTTGTCGATCAGGAAGTCGTCGACGAACAGCTCACGCCGGGAGCCGATGTCGATGGCGGTTGGCTCGGCGGCAATTGTTCGCACCGGAACCACGGCTGATCCCACCGCAGCGAAGCCGAAAGCGGCCGCGGACCTCAGCAAGTCGCGTCGTGACAAATCGGATCGGGTCATGTTGCATTCCCTCACGATGAAGCTCCGGCTGGGCTGGATTTCACCTGGCTCCCTCTGGTTTACCGTTCCCTCGAATGAGGAAACCAAGCACGCAACCATCAAACCAGACGGCGACCACATGTGTCAACGATTCACGACGTATTCACTGGCCATGGTTGTTTGAAAAGGGAGGTCGAGGCTCCTGCCGAGCCGTGATGTCGCATGAAAGCCCACGGGCGGCAACCCGTGGGTCCCACCGGTTGCCACCGGCGGGCTTTGCCGGCTCAGCGGGAGCTTCGCCCTCCCGAAATGTGCCGATTCTGATCCTTTTCAAACACGCTCTCGGGCGGATGGGGGACGCCCGATTCGACGGCTGGTCGGCATTCATGAAGTTGTATTTCTCCAGACCCTGCGTACTATGGGGCTATTGTCCAAGTCAAGAGTTGAGAGACTGACCGGAAGGAGTGAGACGAATGAGCGATTTTCGGATCGAACGAGATTCGATGGGGGAGGTGCACGTTCCCGCGCAGGCGTACTACGGGGCGCAGACTCAGCGGGCTGTCGACAATTTCCCCATTTCCGGCTGGCCGCTGCCGGCAGACCTGATTCACGCCCTCGGACTGGTCAAATACGCGGCCGCCGTCGCCAATCGCGATCTGGGCAAGCTCACCGGCAGCGGGAAGAACCCGCTCGCGGAGCAGCACGTCGACGCCCTGCTGGCCGCTTGCCGGGAGGTCGCCGATGGGAAACTGGACGATCAATTCCCCATCGACGTGTTCCAGACCGGTTCGGGCACGTCGAGCAACATGAACACCAACGAGGTGATCGCCAACCGCGCCATCGAACTCATCGGCGGCGACCGTTTCAGCCCTGAGAAGCCGATCCATCCCAACGATCACGTCAACATGGGCCAAAGCACCAACGACATGTTCCCGACGGCCATTCACGTCGCCGTCGCCGCCGGCATCCACAACAAGCTGATCCCGGCCCTCGAGCGGTTTGCCGACTCGCTGAAGAAGAAGTCCGACGCGTGGGACAAGATCATCAAGATCGGCCGGACCCACCTGGCCGACGCCACGCCGCTGCGTCTCGGACAGGAATTCGGCGGTTTCGCCCGGCAGCTCGAACTTTCCGTCGAGCGGGCTCGGCGGGCCGGCGAAGCCGTGCTCGAATTGCCGGCCGGGGGAACGGCCGTCGGGTCGGGCATCAACACGCATCCCGAATTCGGCCGTCGGGTTGCCGAATGCTTGGCCGACGAGACCGGCATCCCCTTCACCGAAGCGGCCAATCACTTCGAGGCCAACGCGCAGCGGGACGGGCTGGTCGAGTGTCACGGGCAGTTGCGGGCCGTTGCTGCGACGCTGTTCAACGTGACGAACAACATTCGCTGGTTGGGGGCCGGCCCGCGCTGCGGCTATCACGAGGTGAAAATCCCCGATCGCCAGCCGGGCAGCTCCATCATGCCGGGCAAGGTTAACCCGGTGATGTGCGAAAGCATGATGCAGGTGACCGCCCGCGTGATGGGCAACGACCAGACGATCGCGCTGAGCGCCGCCGCCGGCGGGCAGTTCCAACTGAACATCATGATGCCGGTGATGGGGCAGACGACTCTGGAGAGCATCATGCTGCTTGCCGGCTGCACCAACGCCTTCGTCGACTTCTGCAGCGATGACCTCGAGGCCAACGAAGAAGCCTGCGACGCGGCCGTCGAGAAAAGCCTCTCGATGGCCACCAGCCTCAACCCGCACATCGGTTACGAAAAGGCGGCCCAGTTGGCCAAGGAGGCCTTGAAGACCGGCAAGACCATCCGCGAACTCTGCCGGGAGAAGGAGGTCCTACCCGAGGAAACCCTCAACACGGCCCTGGATCCATTCCGCATGACCGAGCCGCAAGCGTGAGGTCAGCAGATACGCCATCTGTTCGCCGTGGCCGCAAATTCTCTCGAGCACTTCCATCACGTACGCCCAGGTGTGGCAGTCGTCGTTCTCGACGATCACGGCATCCGGGGGCTGTTTCTTAGGCCGCGTCTTGTTTCGTTCCCGGCTTTTGGGAACGACCGAAGGCGCTTCTTCATCAGGGATGACGGCTGCTCCGGCCACGCTGACGGATTCTCTCACGAGAGTGCCTCCCGGTTTGGTGACTTCTATGGTAGCGAATCCGGTCCCGTTTTTCGAGACGCGTGGCGAGTGTATGCAGTGCATCGTCGACGCAATCGTTCCTGCACTGAAGGCAAATCTGCGAGAGGAAACTTTTGCGGAGTCGGTGATGGAGGCGGTCAATGGGGCGTCCGATGGAGAGTGGATCTCCGGCAGCGAAGAGCCGGTCCGAGACCCCTCGGCCGAGTTCCGGCAACGGGTTTTTCAGGAAGCTGTGCAGCAGCGGATCGACGCGGCAGAAGCCGTCGCCGCGCTGACAACCCTGCCACCACCAAAACGGAACACCGCCCGGATGCGTTGCCAGACCCCATGC
>CAZGYE010000273.1:0-7919 GCA_964530165.1 uncultured Planctomycetaceae bacterium | reverse complement strand
AGTTGAGTGTGGGGCAGGCTTTCCAGCCTGCCACGACCAATCGGCAGGCTGGAAAGCCTGCCACGACCAATCGGCAGGCTGGAAAGCCTGCCCCACTACATGAGGAGCCAAACGAATGAACAATCTACTGAATCGTCGTGAGTTTCTCGGGCAAAGTGTGGTCGTTGGTGGAGCGGTGGCGGCCGGCTGTTACGTCAACCCGGGCGAGGCCGCCGTATCGAAATCGCCCAACGAGAAGCTGAACATCGCCGCCGTCGGCACGATGAACCGCGCCGGCGCCGACATTGCCGGCACGTCCAGCGAGAACATCGTGGCCCTGTGCGACGTCGATGCGAACCTGCTCGGCAAGGCCGCCGCGCGGTACACCAGCGCCCGCAAGTACCGCGACTTTCGCGTGATGCTCGAAAAGGAAGCCGACAAGATCGACGCCGTGCTGGTCGCGACGCCCGATCATTGTCACGCGCCGGCTGCGGCGATGGCCCTGAAGCTGGGCAAGCACGTCTATTGCGAGAAGCCGCTGGCCCATACCGTCTTCGAGGCCCGCACGCTGGCCCGTCTGGCCAAAGAGAACGACTGCGTCACGCAGATGGGAACGCAGATTCACGCCGGCGACAACTACCGCCGGGTCGTCGAACTGGTCCAGACCGGGGCCATCGGAAAAGTGCGGGAAGTCCACGTGTGGGTCAACGTGAGCTACGGCGGCGCCCACTTCACCACCAACACGCCGACGCCCAAGTATCTCGACTGGGACCTGTGGCTCGGTCCGGCGCCCAAACGGCCGTATTCCGAGGGCGTGCATCCCCGCGCCTGGCGCCGGTTCTGGGATTTCGGCACCGGGGGGCTGGGCGATTTCGGCTGCCACTACATGGACCTGGTTCACTGGGCGTTGAAGCTGCGGCATCCGACCACGGTCTCGGCCAAAGGACCCGAGGTCGATCCGGTCGGCACCCCCCCCTGGATGATCGTCGACTACCAACACCCCGCTCGCGGCGACCTGCCGCCGGTGGCCCTGACATGGTACGACGGCGGCAGACGGCCCGAATTGGCGTCTCAGCTCAAAGACAAGAACGGCAAGCCGTTGGATTGGAAGAGCGCTCAACTGTTTGTCGGTGAGAAGGGCATGATCCTTTCCGACTACGGCCGGCACGTCTTGCTGCCGGCCGACAAGTTCGCCGACTTCAAGCCTCCCGAACCGTTCATCCCCAAGTCGATCGGTCACCACCAGGAGTGGATCCACGCGATCAAGAACCGCGGGACCACCACCTGCAATTTCGACTACTCCGGCGCGCTGGCCGAAGCCGTGCTGTTGGGAATGGTCGCCTATCGCAGCGGGAAGAAGATCGAATGGGACGCGGAAAACCTGAAAGTCACCAACTCCCCCGAGGCCCAGCAGTTCGTCCATAAGGAATACCGCAAGGGCTGGGTGTTGTAGTTCTACTGCACGATTCGTTTGTAGTGCCCCAGCCGGGTGGCGGCCGGGTGGCGGGGTCAGAGCGAATGCGACGGCCCCGGTTGGTTCCGGGCCTTCCCGTTGGTCAGACCCGGCCACCCGACGCGGATCCACCGCATGAATGCGGTCACTGCAAACCAACTTGAGCCGCTGGGGTGGTCGGTCAAAAAAGGGGGATGTCATGCACATTCTGGCGACTCGACGGGTGGGTCTGTTCACAGTTGTGGCTTTTGCCATCACGATCGGCTTCGGCAACGGCGCGGCTGCTGAGACGCCGGGCGGTCTGCGCGTGGGAGCGGCGGCCGTGGAGCTGCAGGGGGACGATTCGATGGTCATCGCCGGCAGCATTCTGCCCCGGTATTCCAAAGGGCAGGAGGGAATGCTTCGCGCGTGCGCGGTCGTCGTCCAGGGGCCTCGCTCCACCAAGCTGGCGATCGTCGCCTGTGACGTGTTGATGCTTGAGCGGGACATCCTCGACGCGGCCTCAAAAGAGATCGAGCGCCGCTGCGGGATTCCCTTCGGCAACATTCTGATCAACGCGACGCACACGCACCATGCGCCGTCGACGTGCACCGTTCACGGATACGAGCGAAACGAAGTTTTCTGCGGGCGTGTGCAGAAAGCGATCGTCGAAGCCGTCCAAAGGGCCAACGACAGGCTGAAAAGCGTCGGCAACGTCAGCATGTTCTTTCGGCTGGGTGAAGAGTCGTCGGTCGGCCAGAACAGCCGATTGCTTTTGTCCGACGGGACGATTCTCTGGTCCGGATCGCGGGACGATGCCGTCCGTCCCACAGGCCCGTTCGATCCCGAGTTGCCGGTCATCGTCTTCCGCCGCAAGGACCAATCCTTGGAGGCCCTGTTGTTCAACCACTCGACGCACACGATGGGATCCCGCAAGCCGGGCGTCAGGTCGCCGGCGTTCTACGGGCTGGCGGCACAAGAGCTGGAGCAGCAGTATGGCGGGACGGTGGTCTTCCTGGAAGGCGCGTCCGGCTCGACGCACAATCTGACGGTCAGACCGGCCGAGGCCGTCATCCGCATCAAGAACGCGGTCTCTGAAGCGCTCGGGCAAGCCAAGCCGGTTCGAGTAGATCGCGTCGCGTCCCTCAAACGCGAGATCACGGTCCACGTGCGCCATTTCGACGAGCGCAAGGATGACGAGGCGGTCCGCAGTTACTGTACGAAGCGGCTCTCAAGGAATCCCGAGAAGGTCATCGAGGTGTTTCGGGCGATGCGGCGGAAATTGGCCTCGCGACAGGGCGAGGCCCAGAAGACCTGGGTGCAGGCCCTGGTCATCGGCGACGTGGCCCTGGTGGGCGTTCCCTGCGAGTTCTTCACCAAGCTGGGCATCGAGATCAAGCGTCGCAGTCCGTACCGGTACACCTATGTGGCCGAGCTGGCCAACGACTGGGTCGGATACATTCCCGACAAACACGCATACGACCTCGGGGGCTACCAAGTCTGGACAGGCCTACACAGCTACCTGGAACGCGGGACCGGCGAGAAAATGGTCGACGTGGCGGTAGACTTGCTGCGGGAGCTTCACGACTCTCGATGACCCCCCGCATCCAGCAACGAAAAACGCCCGAGTTGGCAACAACTCAGGCGATGGTTTGAAAAGATTGTCTGCGACGCGGCATGGAATCAAATGTTCACATGCGATTGGCCGGTGTCGACAGCCTCAGAATTCGTCCCCTTCGCGGTCCTTTTTACTCATTTCGTCCAACACGACCGGATGCCAGCCTTCGTCACGTTCTTGGGCGGGAGCATAATGCTTGCGGGCCCACGTTCGCAGTCGAATTTCTTCGATGGGATCGACGGCGGTTTCCCCATCAAGCTCGACCTCGACCAAGACAGTTGGATTCATCACCTAGACCTTTCTCCTTTTCTCGTCGAAACACCGAATTGCAAAAGATCAAGCCTGCTCGTGTCGCAGGCGACCTACACCCTTGATCGTTAAAGTGTAGCAGAAGATAGCAGAAAATCACACCAAATCACAGAGGATTTTGGAAGAATTCTGGGCAATGCGTACGGTTCGCTTCCATTACTACATCCCGGCTGAGTCTCAAAACAATTGTGTTTCGTCCGACGGGCACCGGTAAGTTGAGACAAATTGCCACGACTCTGTGTAAATCGATGCCCATCCGCCATTTTGCCGGTCCGTCGCTCCCCGCCGCCCCTACCTTTGCTGCGTGGTCGTAGACGCGAGAATGCTCCGGTAGCCTTCAGCGTGTGCTGTCCTGGTGAGGAACCGGTCCAGGCACCCCAAGAGAGAGCTTCGTCCGGCGTCAAGGCGCGGCGGTTGCGGATGGTTCCCGTTGGCTGGTATCGTCACCCCATGAACGCCGCCACGTTTCGACTGGTTCTGCTCGTCTCCTGCGCGCACGCTCTGGTCCACGTTTTTGAGTTGGCGCTGCCGAGCGTCGAGCAGATGATCGGCAACGAGTTCGGCGTCGGCCCCGATCGGACCGGCATGTTGGGAACTGCGTGGCGGTTGCCGTTCGGCATGGGGGCGCTGTTGGCCGGTTGGCTAGCCGATCGCTACGGTTCGAAGCCGATGCTGCTCGTCTATCTGAGCGGATGCCTCATGACGGCCGTGATGGTCTTTTGGTCGCCGTCGTTGAGCGTGCTGTTTGTGGCGATGTTCGTGATGGGCTGTTTCGCCAGCATTTACCACCCGGCCGGTTTAGCGCTGATCTCGCGAGCAACGACGCCCGAGAATCGCGGAGCGGCGCTGGGTTGGCATGGAGTTTTCGGTGCGCTCGGTATCGCCGCGGCTCCGTTTCTGGCCGGGCTGGCCTTCAGCACCGGTCAGATCACGTGGCGGGCGTATTACCTGCTGTTGATCATTCCCGCCGGGCTGCTGGCGGTCCTACTGACGTTCGCTCTCCCCGGGCGTCATCACCATCCCGGCGGTCCTCGCGCGAAACAACCACCAACCGCAAGTGATGAAGACGAGGCCCGCTGGAGCGAGTTTTTCCTGGTGGTCACCGTCGGCGCGATGTCGGGACTCATCTACGCCGCCTTCATGCACTTCCTGCCGAGGTATTTGGATCGCAGCGGCATGAGACCTGCCGGCATGGCGCCGGAGAGTTTCCGGAATCTGTTGGCGGCCGTGGTGCTGTTGTGCGGCGTGGCCGGGCAGGCGCTGGGGGGCAAAATGGCCCGCCCAGGCCGGCTGGAGCTGCTGTTTGCGGCGATTCTGCTGGCCAGTTCGCCGCTGTTGGGCTGGATGGCCCTTGCCGAAGGACAAGCACGATTCTGGGCCAGCTGCTCGCTGGCGTTCGTGTATTTCATGAATCAGCCGATCTACAACAGTCTGATCGCTCAATATGTTCCCCATGCCAAACGGAGCGTGGCGTATGGTTTCAGCTTCCTGATGTGCTTCGGTCTGGGTGCGCTCGGCCCGACTGTTGCCGGTTTCATCGGTTCGGCGAAGGGCGATCCGTGGACGTACGGCAGTCTGGCTGTGGTCGCCGCCCTAGCCGGATTGCTCGCAACCCGCCTATCAAGTACAAAGGGGAAAGGAAAAAGGAAAAAGTGAGGCCCATCGCATCGCAGGGGCATTGGTCATCAGAAAGAAACGAGGTTTTACCATGTCGCGTTTCACGTTTTGGATGGTCGTCGTGGCGTCCTTCGGCGTTGGTTGTTCCAAGCCGAAGGAACCGAAAGGTCCCCTCGACGCCGGCAAGCCGCAGCAGACCAACGTCACGCCGACCGATAAAGACCAGCAACAGACCAACACGGACGAGAAGACGGAACCAGCGGCGCCGACCGACAAGACACGTCGCTCGCTGGCAGGCCGCTGGTTCCTTGTACTCAGTTTGAGTCCCAACACCAACGGGCAGCGCCGCGATCACTATTCGATGCTTCTCGACCTCTCGACAGAAGACGGCAAGTCGTATCAAGCGAAGGTGCTGGCGGGCGATGTTGCGGCCGACGAGCCGGGCCTGAAAACGGCGGCGTTCACCGCAGAGTCGGCAAGTTTCACGACTGATCTGGGTGACACGGCGCTCGATTTCAACGGATCGTTGAAAGACGGCGTTGTGTGGGGCAATGTGCTTCTCGGCGGTCGGCAGTGCGAGCCGGCCCGTCTAATCCCCACAGAGGCCGAATCGCTCGACGACTTCACGGAACCGCAGGACGCACCCGGCAACGACGCGCTGGATGAGGTGTTCCGTATTGAGGAAAACCGGCTGGCTGGTTTGAAACGTTTCTGCCAACTGCATCCCGAAAGCCCCTTGGCCTTGGATGCCTACCAGCAAGTCCTCTTTCTGGCAAAACAAGAGAAAACCGAACTGGCAGAAGTCGAGAAAACAGCCGAGGCGTACGTCAAGCTCGCCGGGCGCTGGGGAGAACGCATGACGCAACTGTCCCGCATCCTCGTCGGACTCATTCTGTCCCGAACGAAGTATTTCCCCGAATTGGCACTCAAGTATTTCGAGGACGCCGAAACCGGGTTGACGGACGATTCCCCCGATAGCTGGAAGTCGCTCATCGAAAACGGGAAGTCCAAGGTTCAGACAGCGCTGGCAATCCGGAAAATCTCTGAAGGAACCAAAGAGCAGCAACAGCAGGCGGTCGAAATGCTTCGCAGCCGGCTCAAGCAAAATGGTTTCGATCATCTGATTCTGTACGCACTGGCCGACCACGCCGAGAAACAGGAGCAGGTGGATGAGGCAATGCGACGGTACGCCCAGTTGGCGACGCTTCCACGCTTATCCCAGATGCTTCAATACGAACTCTCTGACGAGGGGGTCGAGGTTCCCGACCCGAGCGAGACCGTCGCCCGATTGTGGGAGAAAAAGCACGGCAAGACCGACGGCCTCGACGAATACTTGAACCAGGTCTACAAAGAATCGATTTACAGCTTCGCCGGCGAGAAGGCCAAACCGAGGCCGGCCGACGGTCCAAACCGCGTCGTCCTCTGCGAGCTGTTCACCGGCGCCCAGTGTCCTCCCTGTATGGCCGCCGACGTCGCCACTGGCGGGCTGGAGGCCGCCGCTGAAAAGTCCGAGGTCATCGTGCTCCGTTATCACGTGCGCATCCCCGGACCCGATCCGCTGGAAAATGAGGATTCCTGGGCGCGGTTCCCCTATTACAATCCCCGGGGAACCCCGACCACTTGTGTCAACGGGAAGTCAATCGAGGGCGTCGGCGGACCAATGCTCGATCACGTTGCGGGGAGCTACGCGCGGCTCCGCGAAGCGGTCGATCCCATTCTCGCCGAGAAGACCGACGTCAAAATCAAGTTGACCGCCGACGCCAAAGACGGCGTCTTGGCTGTCGCCGCCGACATCACAGGCATCGAGAAGCCTTCCGACACGCTACGGCTGCGGCTCGTTTTGGCGGAAGACGAAATTGAATACCTGGCCGGCAACAGAATTCGGCTCCACGAAATGGTCGTTCGCTCGATGCCCGGCGGCGTCGACGGCGTCAAACCGGAGAACGGAAAGCTGAGTTACTCCGAATCAATCAAACTGGCCGATTTCAAACAGCGACTGGTCGATTACCTGACCACCTTTGAAAAACAAGAAGCACAACTGTTTCCCGTCAAGCCGCTCGAACTGAAGAAGCTGCACCTGGTCGGTTTCGTTCAGGATGATGACACCAAGGAGGTCCTGCAGGCGGCCGCCGTCCCCGTCACCGGCAAACTTGAATACCCGGCGGAAAAGAAAGCGGCACAGCCCGAGCCGAAACCGAAAGCCGGCGATGAAAAGACAGACAAGAAGGAGAAACCACAGCCGCAAAAAGGACCAAAGCTGACGCCGCCGAAAACCAATCCAACGGTGCCGAAGGGTACGCCTTGAGCGAGGCGGTAGCGGTTGTTCGGCCCGAGGGGGCTTTTCACCCTGTTCTGCTCGAGTCTGAGATCTGCCGTTCTAGGATATCGCCGTACCAACTCAACTTCTCTTGAGACTTCGACTTCTCTGCCGATACTTCACCGTTTGGTGAGTCGTCTACCCGCTGTCCATTGGTCGCGTTCACTATGGAATGGATCTCTTTGAGTCCCGTCAGATAGACGCGGGCGGACTTGGCTCGTTTCTTCGCGTAAGGTCCTCCTGACTTGACGGCCCAATGGGCGTCATCGCAGCAGATGAACAGTCGTGCTCGCAATTCAGCCGGCAAGGGCACTGCATCACCTCGAAGGCCAGATCACGAACCGCCCGGTGGTACTGAAAGGCGTCGCTAGAGGGACTGAAATAAACCCAACGGGGCTTGTGACGCCGACGCGCCAACTCCTGACGCAGTTTGTCGGCCAAGTTCGAGTAAAGGAGGATCCGATCCGGGCCAGGATAGTTGCGGTATCCCTGGATATAGCAGTACGTGCAGCCCAGCGCACAGCCACGGGTCAAGTTGATGGTAGGACTTTCCTGCAAACACCGCAATCGCGAAGGCGTCAAGACCGCCGACTGGGTGGGCGTCAGGTATTGCGCGATTGCTGGGGATGTGGTACAAGACGTCGTCG
>CAZGYE010000272.1:0-7919 GCA_964530165.1 uncultured Planctomycetaceae bacterium | reverse complement strand
TCCACGCGGCCGACGACCGGCTGGGCCGGCTGACAGAGCGTGGCCAGCACTGGCGGAGCGAGACCGTCGCCGAACTGTGCGGGGCCGTGCTGCTCGCGATCCTGGGCCACGACCACGACGCCGATCTGGGCGGCTGCTGGGAATACGTGACGGCTTACTCCAAGGATGCCGGCATCGAACCGCTCACGGCCTGTCAGCGGGTCTTGAAGCGGACATGCGACGCCGTGGCCCTGATCCTGGACACCGCCGAGAATCTGGCGGAATCGTCCGCCGTTGCGTGATCGGCAAGGCCACTACTGAGGATGACCGAACGTGCAAGGATTCCGCCCGCAAAGGCTCCCGAACCGGAGGTGTCACCCAAAGTGTCACCTAAACCCTGCCTTTGGCGGCAGACACAGGCCGAAACGCGACTCGTGCTCTGCGGCAACAACAGGCAATCGAAGGGTGACCAAACCCCAGTCGAATATTCCCTGTCGACTGGAGGTCAAGAGGTCGCAGGTTCGAATCCTGTCGTCCCGACTAGGTTCCACAAGCACAAGAAGTTCTGGTGCACGAAGCTCGGCGGCAAGCTGCACTATCTCGCCAAGGGCCGCAAGAATAAGGACCTCGCACAGGAAGCGTTCGCACGTCTGCAGCAAGAGGTGAAGCTCCTCGGGAGCTCGAACCATCGGTCGCTTACCGTCGCGGTGCTCGTGGAGATGTACTTGGAGTTCGCCGCCGAGAACCGAAAGCCGGCGACGTACGAGATGCACCGCTGGGGACTCCAGCCGTTCGTCGATACGTATGCCGGCATGAAGGCGCACGCATTGGAAATCGGGTAGAGTCGAGATGTGGCGCGGTGGTTTAGGTGTTGGCTTGGTCTGTTGCCGGCCCTTTCGGTTGCCGGTGCCCGAAGAGTCAAAAAAGTCAGCTGCGTGTTTCGGTCTGCAAAACGCGAGGTTTCGTGAGCAGATGCAAGCTGATTCTCGATCGGCGCTCGGAGACACGACGGCTCAGGTTGGCCCAATGAGCTGGTGCTTCAGGCAATTTTCCCACGAGATTGGCGCTGGGCGTGGAGAGCGACTACGACTCCTGCTCTTCGAACGAAACGGCATCACGGTCAAGCCGCGTCGCGGAGGTAGTACCGCAACAGACCCCCGAGTCGCTCGCGGCATTGGATCTCGCCGTTCTCCCGGCCGACTTCCTCACCGGGATTGATCAATTGATTGCCCAGCCCCTGATGGCTTCTTTCTCCGTGGTAGCGCTTCAGGAACTGCTCAACAGCCGTATGAAGCATCTTCTTCACCGAAGAAGACCATTTTTCAGAAGACATTCTTCCTTCACTGATCTGTGAAACCGCCTGAGCGGATTTTTCTGGGATTTCTCGCGGCAGATGGGTACAATGGCAGGCAACCCAAGGCGTCGGGAGCAGTTCCATGACCGATCCAAAAAACGACGACAGCCTGAATCTCGACTCGCTCAGCTTCGAGGAGCTGGGACGCGTGCCCGCCTGCGGGAACCGGCCGGAGGAGACTGCGGAGGACTCGGCGCTACCAGTTCAACCGCCGTGCCGCAGCCGGCGTGGAGACTCGCGAGGCCGGGAACTTCTGGGCAACCATTTTCCAGCCGAAGCAGAGTCAGGGCAGCACCCGGAAGATGTACGACGTCACGAAAACTGACACGCCGTTTATGGTTGTCTTCAATTCCGGCCCCCACGACTCAATTTCGTGTTGGTCGCCCGGCGACAGCTTGCGAAAGTCCCCGTAAGCCTTTGTGCCGTCACCAAAGGTCGCTACAACAGGGGAGCCCAGCAGCCCGCGCCGCTGGAGCTCAGCAAATCGCGCCGGCGTGACGAAATCGGTGTATCCATACGTAGTGCGGTATCGCAGAATCTCCTGCCAGTTCACATAAACATGGGTGATGCCGGCTTGCTGAAGCGTTCGGCGGATTTCGTCTGTCGCCCGCAGCGGCAACTCGCTGGCGGGAACCCCCGGCTTCTCGGCGGCAAACCACCCCTGAAAGATCGAGCGGTCGAACACCGTGTTGTAAACGAGCGGAAAACGGGCGTCGAACACTTGGGCTTCTCCCACGCAGAGCACCTTCGAATTTGGCGGCAGGTGTTCGTTCAGGTAGCCGATTCCGACCGGCGTCGACTCCGCCGACCGGCGGGCGTGTTCCAGAGGGGCCAGGTACGCGTTGTAGCCGCACAGACCGGTCGTGACGAAACCCAGATTGAACAGCACAGCCGCCGCAAACGCGATCCCGCAGACACATTTCCACAGTCGATCGGTCCTCCAAACGGCGCCGATACCGGCCAGCAGCGAGACGACCGGAATCATGGGAACCCAAAACCGGTCGATGCGATGCGTGAACGTCCACCACGCCAGGAACAAAAAGGCGACGTACAGCCACAGCCAACGGATGACGCGCCGGTTGCCGCCCGCGAAGAAGGCCAGCGGTGCCAGACCATACAACAGTGGGCTGAGCCAATCGCTCTTCGCGGTGACGTCGATGAACTTGACCGCCAGATCGCTGGGGGCGTGATTGTCGGGACTGTGACCGGCCCGCCATTTGGCGTCGAGCGCGTCATCCCAGTCTTCGCCGCCGAAAACCGAATACAACAGCGGATAGACGGGATTGCCCGTCTGCAGGCTGTTTTTCAACAACCATGGTCCAATCGCCAGCAACACACCCAAAGTGAACACACCCAACGAGACCAGAGCCGTGCGAACACGGGACTCGGCCAGCTTCAACACGAACGGCGCAGCACAGACGGCTGCGCCCATTGGGATGACGACCGTCAACACGGCCGGGTATTTGCAGGCCATCGCACTGCCGGCCAAGAGCCCCGCGAGCAGAAATTGCCGGGACGACGTCGTTCCCTCGGCCGTTTTCGCGGCGGCAATCATCACCGCCAACAGCGCCGCGAAGAGATAGAACGAAAGCCCCCCTTCGACATAGGCGATGATCGAAATACGATAGGTCCACGGCGTCGTGAGGTGCACGGTCGCCGCCAGCCAGCCAACCGCCGGGCTGAACCAGCGGCGACCGGCGGCGTACAGGGCCAACGCCGTCAGTGGGGCAAAGCACATCAGCACCGCTTTGCCGGCCAGCGCGCCCCGATACCAGTCGTCCCGCAGCACCATCGCCAGCAGGCTGAGCATCTCGGTTAGAAAGGGGAAGCTGGTGTAAACATTATGCGGCAGAAACGTGATGCGTCCCTGCTGGTAGAACTCTTTCGGTCCCTGAAGATGGTATTCCTTCACGTCGAAATCGAACGAAGGCAGCATCGCGCCCAAGAGCATCACCAACAGAAACGGCGCAACCGCGACGATGCAGACGTTACGCAGAGCGTGCGGCTCGGCGGGCGCCTCGCCCTCCCGGTTGACGGAACGCTGTTTTGTCCCGGCGGCGGTATTCCGACGCCAGCGAAGAACAGCTTCCGCCACCACGCAAACGGCAATCACCCCACCCAACAGTGGCCGTGACAACCAGCCGGCCAAACCGCAACCGAGCACGAGCAGTGAGAGTCCCGCCAGCCCTAGCCCGAACGCGAAGACGGTTCGCTCCGTCGAGCGCGACGGCAGCGGCGGTTTGATGGCCCGCAACAGCAAATGCCCCAGCGCCCATGCGCCGGCCAGAATGATCGCGGCCACCAGCAGCAGATCGAATCGCTGCGGTAGATTGCCCCAACCCACCGGTGGCGCGTTCTGGAGCGGCAGCGGATCGACCAGATTCAGAAACAGAATCGGCAGGACCTGCCAAACATCGGAACGGCTGGTCCTCGGTTGACTATTGGGCAGTGTGAAACTGTAAAAGAACAGCAGAAAGCCGACCAACCAGCCCGCCGCCAGCGCCGAAAATCTGTTGAACTTTTTATTTCCCATTGGTACACTGCCGCTACGCAGCCAAGGAGTTTACGCTTCTTGGGTCGCCCGTCGGCTCGTTGTCGGCGGGCGTTTTTGTTTCATTATCTCTGCCCGACAACGTCCGACGGGTGGCCGGGTCTGACCAACGGGAAGGCCCGGAAACCGCGAATCTGGGCCATCGCTTTCACTCTGACCCAGCCACCCGGATCTTAGACCTTGGCTTGTCCAACTTTGAAGGTCCATTAGACGGATTTCCAATCGAAGGCCAGATCCAACGCGGCGGCCGAATGCGTCAGGGCGCCGACGCTGATGCGTTCCACGCCGGTTGCGGCGATCGCGGCGACGGTCTCCAACGTGACGCCGCCGGAGGCTTCCAGCTCGACGTCGGGTGCCAGCCGGTCGCGCACCTCGACGGCTTGCCGCAGCGTCGTGACGTCCATGTTGTCGAGCAACACAATGTCGGGGGCGCCGGCCAAGGCGTCGGTCAGTTGTTCCAGGATGTCGACTTCCACCTCGATCGGAATCTCCGCCGAGACGCTTTTTCGCGCCTGACGAACGGCACCGGCGACGGTCGCAGCGGTTCCCGATTCGGCGCACGCAGCCAGGTGATTGTCCTTGATGAGCATGCCGTCGTAGAGGCCCATACGATGGTTCGTTCCGCCGCCGGCCCGCACTGCGTATTTCTCCAGCACCCGCCAACCGGGCAGCGTTTTGCGGGTGTCGACAATGCGGGTCCGGGCGCCGGCTGCAACGTCGACGAATTGGCGGGTCAGCGTGGCGACGCCGCTCAAATGCCCGAGAAAGTTCAGCGCCGTGCGCTCGCCGGTCAGCAGAGAACGCAACGGGCCGGAGAGGGTCGCGATCACCGTTCCCGACTCGAGCCGTGAACCGTCTTCAACCTGCGTCTCGCAACGGACGGACGGGTCGAGTTGGGCGAAGACCATCTTCGCGACCGGCAAGCCAGCCAGAACACCCAACCGCCGGGCGACAATCTGCACCGCGGCCCGTTCTTGTTCACCGATCAGCGAGCGGCTGGTCAGGTCGCCCGCGTCGTGCAGGTCCTCGGCCAATGCCAGTTCGATCAGTGTTCGCGCGGCGGCTCGCTCGGGTTCGTCAAACTTCAATTCCACGTGAGAATCCTCGTTTCTGTATCGTCGCCGCCGCGTCGCCGTCTTGCAAGATAAGAGGCGCTCTGTTGAAATGACGTTGCCGGAAACGAAGGAAAGTGTCCAGCAAAGGAGTGAGCCATGATCGTCGGAGTGCCGCGGGAGATCAAGCAGGATGAGTACCGGGTGGCGTTGCTGCCGGTCGGGGCCGAGGAGCTTGCTCGGGCCGGTCATCGTGTGCTGGTCGAGCGCGGGGCCGGATTGGGCAGCGGCATTTCGGATGAGCTGTATGCCGAGAACGGCGCGGAGATCGCCAACAGTCCCGAACAGGTTTTCGGCGAAGCCAAGCTGATTATCAAGGTGAAGGAACCGCAGCCGAACGAATGGTCGATGCTCAGACCCGGGCAGCTTGTGTTCACGTACTTCCACTTCGCCGCCGATGAGACGCTGACGCGGGGAGTGCTGGAGACGGGGATTACGGCCATTGCTTACGAAACGCTGCGCGGGCCCGAAGGCGACCTGCCCTGCCTGACGCCGATGAGTGAAGTGGCCGGCCGGATGTGCGTTCAGGAAGGAGCGAAGTACCTGGAACGGCCGCAGGAGGGACGGGGGATTTTGCTGGGCGGCGTCCCCGGCGTGCCGCCGGCGCACATCGCCATTCTGGGCGGCGGGGTGGTCGGCAAGAACGCCGCCCGCATTGCCGCCGGGTTCCAGGCCGACGTTGCCATTCTGGACGTCAACGTCGATCGGCTGCGGTACCTGGACGACATTATGCCGGCCAACGTCAACACGCTGTACAGCGATCGGCACAACATTCTGGAACAGTTGCAGCGGGCCGACCTGGTGATCGGCTCGGTGCTGATCGCCGGCGCCCGCGCCCCGCAACTCGTCACAGCCGAGGACCTGAAGCTGATGAAACCGGGGGCCGTCATCATCGACGTGGCTGTCGACCAGGGCGGCTGCGTGGAGACGTCCCGGCCGACCACGCACTCCGAGCCGACGTGCATTGTCGAGGGGATCGTTCACTACGGCGTGACGAACATGCCGGGCGCCGTCGGCCGCACCAGCACCTACGCCCTCTGCAACGTCACCTTCCCTTACGTACTGCGAATTGCCGAGCAGGGCATCCACGCCGCGTGTGCGCAGGATGCCGGACTGGCCGAAGCGGTCAACATGTTTGCCGGCAAGATGACCAATCGGGCCGTCGCCGAAACGTTCGGCATGCCGTTTGAAACGTTCGAGCCGGTCACAAGTCACAAGGAAAAAGGAAAAAGTGAAAAGTGACGAATCGCAATACTTTCCTTTGCCTTTTGCCTTGAACCGCTGAGAGCTGGCCGCTCAGGTACAAACGCATCCAGCCGCGGTCTCAGTGCGGTTGAATGATGGGAATTTGGGAGCTGGCCTGCGGTACATGCGCCGGATCGGCGTTCAGGACCGGAGGAGCCAATTGGACCGGTCCAGTCGACACGCTGCTGCCTGGATATGTGAAAGGCGCAGTTGGGACCTGGCTGTACGACGGCTGTGAATATCCGAACATCGCACGCTGACCGGGGCGGAATTGACCGGCGTATGTCGGGTACGGCCCGTATGCCGGAGGCGAAGCCGCGTACGCCGGCGCGCTCCACGACGGTCCGATCGACCTCCTCAGTGCAGCCATCCGCGAACGAACTTCCGGCTGGTTCCACTTACTAGAGAGCGACCGTTGGTACATGGCGACGGCCCGTTCCGGCTGCCCGGTCTCTTGATAGAGCTGTCCGAGATGGGCCAACGCGATCGGGTGATTGGGTTGGTTCTGCAGCGCAGACTGCAGCGACTTTTCCGCGCCGCTCAAGTCACCCGCCTCACGCTGGAGCCAAGCCATTTCGATGTGCGCCGCCGGTGAATACGGCTGCGTTGCGACCCACTGCTCCATCAGGTCGACGGCTTCGGCCTGCCGGTTCTGTTCCATCAGCAAATTGGCCAGCCCGTGATACGCAGGCTGATGCGCAGGGTCGAGTTGCAGCGCGTAGCGATAGGTCTGTTCGGCTGCGACGACGTCGCCTTGCTTCTTCGCAGCGGTCGCCAGGTTATGGATGTAGTTGATGTTGTTTGGGTCGTCGGCGACGGCGCGCCGGAACTCGTCGCGGGCCATGGCGTAATTGCCCCGAGCGAAGTAGGCCCTGCCCGACTCGTTCATCGCAAAGCCATTCATCAGGCTGCAGCCGGTCAGAAGGAAAAGGGAAAAAGGAAAAAGGAATGAGTGGAAATAGACAAATGGAAATGCTTCCCTTTGCCTTTTTCCTTTTTCCTTTTGCCTTGAAATGGTGCAACGAGACCCGTGCGTGAACATGACGGCACGCCTCCGTGAGAGATTGTGATTGGATAGTGATAGTGGGTGAAGGGGACGGGGACAATAGCGAGAAGCCGATTCGCCTGCAAGGCCAATTTGGAAGCTTTCAGCGATCACCGAGTCACGAGTCACTTTTTTCAAAATGGTTCTCTTGTGGCCGTCATGGCAGCCAGCGGGCGTTTCTTCGTCGCACCGGCGGATCACCCGACTTTCTCGTAAGTGATGCCGAACAAAGGCATTTCGTAAATCGCTGGGCAACTCTTCGTAACTTTGTTCCGAGATGCCCACGCGTTGTGCCTCCTCATACATAACGACCCCTCACCTTTTCTAACCGGTAAAACCGGAAAAGTTTAACCAACCCGCCTCATCCGACCGATATACGGATTTGAAGAATCTGTACAGATGTGTCTGTCTCCGTGCGACCGATTGTCAACTGCCATCTGTTCCTACGAACTCGCGGCCCGCTGGCCCGCCGCCAAACAGTGCTCTTTGTCCCGTTTGGCGGCTTGCTGGTGCGATGCCATCCGAACTTGCGAAAGGATTCGCCCGATGTTCGTCACGCCGTGGCTGAATACCGCTAACCCGACTTCCCCAGTTGTTGACGTAAGTTGTTTCCCTACAAGGGGCGGGCCTGGA
>CAZGYE010000271.1:0-7989 GCA_964530165.1 uncultured Planctomycetaceae bacterium | reverse complement strand
AACTGATACTTCCATGTTCCTGTCTTCCTGGATTCCTAATCAATCTTTCTTCTGAGGACAAACAGTGGCAAGGAACCGGCATATCGGGGGCTGCGGGCGTGGAGCGGACGATCAATCTCCGAGAGCCAATTGGCCCAGATGTGTCGAGACACGCGTACGCTCAGTTCCGGCTCGTTCATCAGAAACATTGCCGCCTTGGGAATGGGAAAGAATCCTGCGGTTGCCCCGAGCAGCAACGGCAGATCGGGCCGATTCAGCGTGTTCATCGCCATGATGTACTCCGCTTTGAACATGGTCGACGTTGCGGGCGTCATCTGGTAGTCGGCAATGACCTCGTCCAGCGCTCGCCGCAGCAGGGCCACATCAACCTGCGGATGGCCGGCCCATTTCTGCAGCACCTCGGCCGCGAGACGATGGATGCCGATGCCCACCAGTCGTTCGATCATTACGCCGTGACGACCGCAATGTCGGCTGCTGCGAAACATGGCCCGATACCATTCTCGGGCGGCGTCAAAATCGCCCGCGTGCTCCAGTCGGGCGCCTTCCAGGCGGGCCAGTTGGGCGAAGTCCCGCAACTGCTGGACAACTTCGAGATTGTAAGCGATGGTCATGTCTTTGGGCTGGTAGTAGACTGCGTCCGGCTTCTGGCTTCCCTTGCGCCAAAGGTCGAGCGCCGCTCGGTTGTCGGAGACCCATTTGCGGATCTCCTGCGAAGCTGCCGACCAGCCGCCCTTCATCGCCTTTTCGAGGACCCCAGGGTCGAACGGAGTCGGTGGTACCAACACAACCACGGCTAACCGGTACTCGACGAACGCGTTCTCTGCGGGTGCGATCTCGACGGTGCCGAACGCCTCGACGTCGAACGGATCGCCCGGATCAGGCAGCCCGGCGATCTGATGCCCGCGAAACACCAGTGGAGCGGACAGAACGGCCAGCACCAGCGCCAGCGGAATGCCGACCTTGGGGTCCAGCAAAGTCAACAGAATGCGTTTGCCGCGAGATGTTTCCATAGATCTGTTACAATGAAGACGAACAGGCGAAAGGAAGACGCCATGAAGGCGATCTTCGGTTTGAGCTTGCTGGTTTTGTCGATGATGGTCTTTTCAAGACGGCCACATGTACGTGGACGAGACGCGTCATTGTCGCGTGCCGATCGTCTTCGACAACTTGATTCACAAGGGTGAGATCGTGCCGGAAGTTGCCAAGACGTACACGCTGACCGACGACGCGAGCGCCGGGCGATTTGTGGATTCTCGTCGGGAGAGAATCTGCGCATTCACGGTGGCGTGACGTCCTTTCCACATCCACTGGAAATCATCAAGAAGGCGGCCAGAAACACGACAAACAAACGACAGCAACTCAAGCCAGAAAGAGAACTCCCATGAAGAGAACTGCCCTGTTAGTTGTTTCATCCCTCGTCTTGGCCGCCGTTGCCTCGACCAAAGCCGAGGATAAGAAGGATGGTTGGATCCGCCTCTTCGACGGCAAAACGCTCGACGGCTGGAAGTCCAGCGAGGATCCTGACTCGTTCTCAGTCCATGATGAAATCCTGGTCGCACATGCTAAGGGGAAAGCTATCGATGGGCAGGCGCCTCATGCAAAAAGTCATCTGTTCTATGTAGGTTCAGACGGTAAGGCATCATTCAAAAACTTTGTGTTCCAGTGCGACGTGAAGACCCAACCCAACGCCAACAGCGGTATTTACTTTCACACAGACTACGTGAGGGGCAATTGGCCGCAGAAAGGATTCGAAGTCCAAATCAACAACAGCTACAAAGACAAGAAAAAGACAGGCAGCCTGTACGCCGTACAGAATGTCGCCGCTTCACCGGCCAAAGACAATAAGTGGTTTCACGTCTCAATCAAAGTAAACGGCAAACACGTTGTCATCAAAGTGGATGGCAAGACCGTTGTGGACTGGATCGAGCCGGAAGGCTTCAAACTTGAGAGGAAGCCCTGGTATTCCGAGCGGAGACTTTCCAGCGGGACGTTCGCCCTTCAGGCGCACGACCCCAAGAGCATCGTTTACTTTAAGAATCTGATGGTCAAGCCGCTCCCGTAATCAGTGGTCACGTCAACGCTCACCCGGACCGGGCTGATGACGAGACGATGCTCGAAGAGTTGTCGCTTCATCAGACGTTTCCGTCGCGCTTAGACGAACTTGGTCACGCCGGGAACGGGCATGGGATAGTTGCCATCGGCATCCGGTTTCGTGGGAGGCTTGGCATCGAGGGCATATCGTTCGGGAACGATCGCATGCGTTGACTTCATCGCCTCGTCCCAGGTGATCACCTGACCGGTGTACACGGTCCAGGTGGCGATGATGGCCAGCATGCTGCTGCGAGCCATGTAGAGGCTGTTGTTGATCGGCTTGCCGCGGCGGATTGAAGAGAACAGCGCCACGTGCTCCAGGTCGAAGCGGTTGCAGCCAGGCCCCTCGTACTGCCAGTTGGTTTTCCCTTCGATGCGGCAGCGGAGCAGGTCGCAGTGCCCCTTGGTCCCGAAGAAATGGTCGGCAATGCTGGGATGGCAGCCGTTCTGCTGACGACAGTAGGCATGCATCCGCACGCCGTTGGGGTACTCGTACACAATGGCGTGGTGGTCCCAGACGTCGCCGTATTGAGGACCGACGCGCGTCTGACGTCCGCCGGTTCCCCACGCTCTCAGTGGCGGCTCGTCTCGCATGGCCCAGGCGGCTTTGTCGAGGTCGTGCACCAGATTCAATCCAGGCAAGTCGCACGAGAGCCAAAAGAAATTGAACCAGTCGCGGATCTGGTACTCCATTTCCGACCATTCCGGCCGTCGGGCCCGTGAGCGAAGACTGCCCGTATTGCACGTCTCGACAATGGAGACCATGTCGCCGATCGCGCCGTCCAGCACGCGTTTCATCGTCTCACGCACACCCGTGTGATACCGCCAGGCGAGGCCGGAAACGATGCTGAGCCCTTTGTTCCGGGCCAGCTCGCCGGCGGCCAGCACGGTGTGGACGCCCGGCGTGTCGACGGCGTGGACCTTTTCGCAAAAGACGTGTTTGCCTGCTTCCACACACGCCTTCAAATAGATCGGATGGAAATGTGTCGGCAGGGCAAGCAGCACGACGTCGACGCCGCTGTCGATCAGCTTCTTGTAGCCGTCGAATCCGGTGAAACAGTGATCGTCGTCAACGGCAACTTGGTCACCCTTGACCTTCTTGATGTGCCGCCGGCTGGCCTGGATGATCTCGGGGAAGACATCGGCCATGGCCACCAGCCGGGCGCCCGTGTCGGCATTGAGTGCATTGACGGCCGCGCCGCTGCCCCGAGGTCCGCAGCCCACCAAGCCCACCTTCAAGATGTCGCTTCCGCCGGCATAGGCGCCGTGACCGACCGCCAAGTTTCCAGTCATGGTCGCGCCGACCGCCGCGGCCGACGTCTGGAGGAACTTTCTTCGGGAACTCCGCGATGCGGCTTCGGACAGGTCGTGTTCGCGCTGAAGCCCAACACGTCGTGCTTCTTCGGACATCCCATGCATGGCTCTTCTCCTCTTTCTCCAGAATTGTGCAGTCCCCGATCGTTTGCCCCAGAATACCCGGCAGGCCAGTGGCAAGCTACTCCTCGATTGACAATTGACAATTGACAATTGACAATTGTCAATTCTCAGCGTCAATTCCCAGTTTTGCCCTCGAAATCCAGAAAATGAGTTGCATCATGAGAGACGACAAAAACAGAACCAGACGTGACTTTCTAAAGATTGCCGGCATCGGCACAGCCGCTTCTCTGGCGCGCCTGAACGGGGAAACGGCGGTTTCTACCGCAGGGGCCGCCGAGTCCAAGACCGCCAAACACGACAGGCCGCTGAAACTCGCGTTGGCATCGTACACGCTACGCACGTTCGACCTCGACAAGACGTTGGCGGTGACCAACCGCGTCGATTTGAAAGCCATTTGCCTGAAATCGTTCCACTTACCGCTCGACTCCTCTCCCGATGAGATTGCCGCTGTGGCTGCCAAGGTCAAAGCATCGGGACTTCTGCTGTACGGCGGCGGCGTGATCGGCATGAAGAACGAGGAGCAGGTGCATCAAGCGTTCGAATACGCCAAGGCCGCTAAGATGATCAGAATCATCGCCGCCCCGACACCGGAAATGCTGCCACTCATCAACGAGAAAGTTCAGCAGTACGACATCCAAGTTTGCATTCACAATCACGGACCTGGCGACAAACATTTTCCAACGCCAACGGCCGCGTACGAGAAGATCAAGGGATTGGACAAGCGAATTGGTCTTTGCCACGACGTCGGTCATACCGTGCGCTATGGTGAGGATGCCGTCGCCGCCACCGAGAAGTGCGCCGACCGGCTGTTTGACATTCACATGAAGGACGTTACCGCAGCGACCAAGCAGGGGCGCGCGACGCCTTGCGGTCGCGGCGTCATCGATATCCCGGCGTTGCTGGGCGTGTTGATCAAGATCGGCTACTCGGGGTTCCTTGCATTCGAGTACGAGGGCCAGCCCGCCGATCCGCTGCCAGGACTGGCCGAGTCGGTGGGTTACGTGCGCGGCGTTCTCGACACGATCTAGACGGACAAGAACATTTCCAGGAAAAGGAGCAGGCCATGACCTTCAAGCTCACCCCGGGCCGATGCCTCATGTGCACCGCGATGCTCGCCGCGGTTTTGGCTGCCGCCGGTCCGAAGCAGAAGGTCCAGCGCTATGGCGCGGTCATCGGCGTCAAGCCGGAGAAACTCGCCTACTACAAACAGCTTCACGCCAAGCCCTGGCCGGCCGTCAACAAAGCGATCAAAGAGGCGCACATCCGCAACTATTCGATCTATCTGACGCAGTTCGACGACGGCAAGTGGTATCTGTTCGGCTATTTCGAGTACACGGGCAACGACTTCGAGGCCGACATGAAGAAGCACGCCGGCATCGACGAGCTCAAACGCTGGTGGAAGGAGACCGACCCCTGTCAGATCCCATTGGAGAACCGCAAGAAAGGCCAATGGTGGAAGACGATGGAAGAAGTCTATCATCTGGATTGATAATAGTTCGGTTCTCTCCACACTATGAATGGCACCCTCGTCGAACAACACCAGCACCTGGAGTCGACTGATGCCCGAAATGCAACTGCGCGCGATGACGCCGGACGACAAGCACGAAGTCGCCGAACTGATCTACGCGTCGATCAACGTCTGGTACCAGACCCACGGGCAGTCGGCCATTTTCCGCGGCGGGCCGGGTGTCACCGAAGTGTTCTACGACGTGTACAACGACCTGACGCCCGGCTCGAACGTCGTGGCGGTCAACCCGGAAACGGGCCGGCTCATGGGTTCCTGCTTCTTCCATCCGAGAGAACGGCACGTGAGCCTGGGGATTATGAACGTCCATCCGAACTACTTCGGCTGCGGCGTCGGCCGGGCGTTGCTTGCGCACATCATCGACTATACCGACCGCGAAGGATTTCCGGCGTTGCGGCTCACACAAAGTGCGATCAGCGTCGATTCGTTCTCGCTGTACAGCAAGGCGGGCTTCGTGCCGCGATACGCCTATCAGGATATGTTCATCCCGGTCCCCGAGACCGGGTGGAGCCATACACTGCCGGGCGATGAGTGGGTCCGGGACGCAACTCCGGCGGACGTGCCGGCCATGGCGGCGCTTGAGCTGGAAATCAGCGGCATCACCCGCGAACAAGACTATCGGTACTGCATCGAGAACCGCCGCGGCATGTGGCGCGTGGCCGTCATCGAGAGCTCGCGAGGCGACGTGGACGGCTTCATGATCTCCTCGGGACATCCCGCGATGAACATGCTCGGCCCGTGTGTGGCCCGCACCGAAGCAGACGCCGCCGCACTCATTATGAACGGTCTCAGACAGTATCCCGGCCGCTCGCCGGTGTTTCTGATCCCCATGGAGAAGGACAAGCTGGTCCGCCAGATGTACGATCTGGGCGCACGCAACTGCGAGATGCACTTCTGCCAAGTTCGGGGCGAGTTTCAGCCGTTCCGGGGAATCAACATGCCCAGTTTTCTGCCCGAAACCGGCTGATTGCCCTCGAACTCTGAAACAGCGAAACGACCGAGCCTGAGACCAACAGCCGTTGCGGATCAGCGAGTGCCCGTGTCCAGCAGCGAGCCGCGCTTGGTCGCCAAGCCGATGGCGTAGTATTTGTGGAGCATGTCGATCCGCGAGGCGTAGTAGAGCTTGTAATGGTCGCCGTCGCGGATGACCGACTGGCTGGAAGTGTAGCGCGAATCGAACTTACTGCCCGGCGTGGGAGTGAGCACCGGGTTCTTTGCGTGCTTCGTCCAGCGCAGACCATCGCGGCTGGTGGCCATGCCGATCGCGGTCCTGGTTGCCTTGTCTTTTGGCCGGCCCAGTAGGCGGCGTAGAACATCACCCACGTCTTCCCTTCGCGCAGGACGTAGGGGTAAACCAACGCACCGCGTTCCCACGGCTGCAAGATGCTGAGCACCGGATTGGCCGAGTGCGGCTTCAGTGAGAAGAGGTGCCGGCCGGTCGCCAGATGGACTTCCCACGGCCTCTTCTTCCCGCCGTTTTCACCCATCGGCTTGTGGATGTCGTACATGCGCACCTCGCCGGGAAGCTGAACGAGGTTCGGGGCATAGGCTCTGCGGTAAATGGGGCTCCGCGCGTGCTTTTGCCAGCGGATTCCGTCGGCGCTGGTGGCGTACTCCACGTCGTCGGCCCGGTTTCCGCAGTAGACCATGTGCCATCGATCGTTCGACTTGGCAAGGTTTCCCTCGGGAGTCCGCACGGGCGCCGGCGTGATGTGGAAGTTGTCCCGCTCTCCCAGCCGCAGGAGCGGCTTGCCGGTCTTCGTCCAGGTTTCACCGTCGTCGGAGAGCGCCAGCCCCAGTTGATACCGCACAAACTCGCCCCCATTGGCGGGCCCCGAGGGACCGCCGGTATAGAACAGGTCGTACTTCCCTCCCTCTTTGATAATCGAGGGCGACATGATGTTCTGGCTGTCGAACGCCCCTGCCCTTCCCAGCCCGAGCATTGGGTTTTTCGGAGATTTGATCCAGCGCCCCGGCTGACGCACCCCGGAATCGAGGGGCACTCAACAATCCAAACACCGTCCTCGTCACGATCGATTATGACGACGAATTTCACGTTTCGGCTCCCGGTAGGGCAATCGGACGACTCGAAAGCGTGCCCAAGAAGTAACCGTCTCACGAACCGCATCTTGCACCGCGTGATACGATCTCCTTGAGACGCGAACGAGTTCGTTTCGGGGAGATCAATCATGCGGCGAACAAGAATGGCCGACGCGATCCGGAGAAGGCCATCCAGGTCCCGTCGCCCGACCTGGGGCCTTTCGAGCGATCGCCTCGGCCCCGTGGACTCGGCCACCAGCACGGGCATGGCTAGCGGCCATCCCCGTTCCACAACTCCTCCAGCAACTTCACCGCCGTATCCACCAGCGTCTGGGTCCCCTCGAGCGACACAAAGTTCACGCCCGCCAGGGTCTCGTAACCTTCGTGCTGGAAAGCTTGCGCTGTGGGCTCGTAGCCGACCCAATCGTTGGTCAGCTCGCACATAATGGTGTGGGGAAAAGGCGAGCGATTCTTCACGGACAGCCCCCACTCCACAAAGAGCTCCCCGGCGTTGGTGGCGATGCCCAGCGGGCCGATCCGCCCAGCGTTCACCGGGACTTTGCGGCTCTTGGGCATGCGGGCCACCTGGCGCTTGGCAGCGTCGAAGCTGTCTGGCCGCCAGCCCAACCGCGCAATGGCCCCTTCGCGCTGGTCCGCGGGATCGCAGCGTGGCACCACCACATCGCGCCGAGTGTAGCCCACGGCAATCGGGCCCTCTATGGGAGTCGCCCGCTTGGCCGCGTCCACGGCCGCCCTCGCGAAAACCGCGGCTTTCTCCCGCCAGTCGGGGATAAACTGCGCGGGAGGGGCTATGTTACCGGCGGCGCCCTGAGTGAATACGCACACCGCCTGTTTCCCATACGCCTGCGCCATCTGCTCCGCGATAACGCCGGGAA
>CAZGYE010000270.1:0-8016 GCA_964530165.1 uncultured Planctomycetaceae bacterium | reverse complement strand
GATAGTCTTCGGTCGGTCCCCAGTCGCCCACCTTGGCCGCACAATGCACGATCAGCGTGGCGCCGTCGACGGCGGCCCTCAGCGACTGGCTGTCGGTCATGTCGCCGGCGACCTTCTCGACGCCCCATTCGTCCAGCAGCGTCGTGTCGCTGGATGCACGAACCAAGACGCGGGTCCGTATGTCTCGCCCACGGGCGCGCTCGACCACGTGACTCCCGACCAGACCGGTCGCCCCGGTCACCAGCAGCAGATCGTCCGGCGTGATGTCCAATGCTTCGACCTTGTGTGGATTGACGATTCCCGATTGTTAATTGTCATTCGTCATTCGTCAATTGCAGCAGCCGATCGACGACGTCGGAAGCCGCGTGCGGTTTCGCCAGCGAACGCATTGCCCGCCGCATGACGTCTCGCGGGTTGTCATCCACAAGAAGGGAAAGGAGCTGCCTGGTCAGCAATTCCGCCGCCTGGTCGAGGTTGCCGTTCTGCTCGACCACACAGGCGGCACCGGCCGACTCGTAGACGCGGGCGTTGGTCGATTGATGGTCGCCGACGGAGTTTGGATAGGGGACCAACAGGGCCGGGCAGCCGGCGCAGGCCAATTCCGCCAGCGTCGTCGCCCCGGCCCGGGAGATGACCAGCGTGGCCCGGCGATACCAATCGACCAGCTCGGTGAAAAACGGCGCCACGACCGCCTCGACGTTCAATTCCGCATAGCGGCGGCGAACCTGCTCCGCCTGTGTCTCGCCGGTTTGATGCACGACCTTCCAGCCGCAGAGCGAACTGTTCAAGCTCTTCAGGCTCCGCAGCACGATCTCGTTGACGGCCACGGCGCCTTGGCTGCCGCCGAGGATCAACAGCGTCGGCTCTGCCCGGTCGTCGGAGCCATTCGACGCGGAATACAGCTCCGCGATTTTCCGGCGAACCGGATTGCCCACCACGCAGATCTTCGATCCCTTCGGCAACATCTCGGCGGTCTGCTCGAAGGAGAGACAAACCATGCTTGCCCGGCGGCTGAGCCAGCGGGTTGCGCGTCCGGCCACCGTGTTCTGTTCCAGGAGCAGCGAGGGGATTCTCAACTGCGATGCGGCAAATACGACCGGAACACTGGCAAATCCGCCCAGACCAACAACGGCGGCCGGTCGTTCTCGGCGAAGCATTTCTCGCGCAGCGCGAACGGCCCGCCCATTCCGCCAGATGAACTTCAGCGGATTTCGGCGTAGGGTGGCCGACGGCTCGACGGACAATTGACGATGCTCGTACCCGTGTTGGGCGACGATTTGCCGCTCGATGTCTCGCTCGGACCCGGCAAAGAGGACGCGAGCCTGCCGTTTTCGGTCGAGCAGTTCCTCGGCGACGGCAAGCCCCGGAAACAAATGGCCCCCGGTGCCGCCGCCGGAAAATAGGTACATTAGTTGCCGATCCACGTCTTTGGCTCCACTAACGGTCGACGGCGAAATGGTCATCACTGTCCGTCCGGGACAGGCTGATGACGATTCCCAGCGTCACCAGGCTCATCACCAGATTACTGCCGCCGTAGCTCAGCAGGGGGAATGAAATTCCTTTCGGCGGGACCATGGCTGTGACGACGGCTACGTTCAACGCGGCCTGTAGCACGAGTTGTGTCAAGAGGGTGAATGCGGCCAAGAACGCAAAGCTGTTCCGCGGCAGCCCGGCGATGAGCCGCAAACCGGTGATGTACAATCCGAGCCAAAGCGCCACCAGGCTCAGCGTTCCGATGAGTCCCAGTTCTTCGCCGACGACGGCGAACACGAAATCGGTGTTGGCCTCGGGCAGAAAGCTGAGTTTCTGCCAGCCTTTGCCCAGCCCGACGCCGAACAAACCGCCAGCGCCCAACGAGACCAGCGACTGCTTCACCTGATACGGAGCGTGACCCGCCTCGGACCAGGTTTGCAGGAAGCCGGTGATGCGTTTGAGCTGGTAGGGCTTCATCGCGACGAGATATCCGCAGAGCGGCACAACCATCGCTGCCGCCAGGGCGAAATTGCGAAGCGGCCAGCCGCCGGCAAACAATGCGATCGCACAGGCGGCCGCCAGAAAAATTGCCGTGCCCAGGTCGGGCTGCAGCATGACCAACGGAACGACCAAGCCCAGAGGCAACAAGACCGGAATCGTTCCGGCGATCCAACGATCGAGATGTTCACGACGGCAATAGACCACCCGACACAGGTAGAGCGGCAATACCACCTTGGCCAACTCCGAGGGCTGCAGCGACAGCGGTCCGTATCTCAGCCAGCGCTGTGCTCCTTTCACCTTGGTTCCGACACCTGGCACCAGCACCAGCGCCAGCAACACGATACTCGCCAGAAACAGGTAGGGGGAAGCCCGAAACCAGAATCGAGCGGGCAGCAACGCACAGACCGTGGCTGCCGTCACGCCGATTAGCAGAAACGTTACGTGACGCGAAAGATAGACCTGCTCGAACTCGGTGGGCCAGGACGTAATGCTGGCGCTGTGGACCATCAACACACCAAAGCCCAGCAGCACGCAGGTCAGTGAGATGAACAAATCGCGATTGTGATCGGCGGTTTTCAGTTGTTGCATGGCTCGGCCAAAGAAGGGCGGAAGCCGATCCGACCGGTCAAACGACCGGTCGTCTCGGCTTCCCCAATCCCTCTCTCCCTAACGTCGCCTGAATAAGATTTTAGCTGTCAGCTTTCAGCGATCAGTTTGCCTCTGATCCGTTACGGGGCCATGTTCTCGTTACGCCTAACCCAGATTATTCATAGGCTGTCGTCGTGGCACCCAAACCGACAACTTGTTGTCGGAATCCACTGGTTTCATGGCACGTGCAGCGACGACAAGTCGTCGGTTTGGGTTTCTATGAATAATCCGCGCTCATCTGGCTGAATGCTGAGTGCTGAAGGCTGACAGCTCCCGTCAACGTATCTTCAAACTGGCGACCGCGATGATCGCCAGCAATGCTGATCCGATCCAGAAACGGACCACGATTTTCAGCTCGTGTTGTCCTTTGAACAAAAAGTGATTGTGCAGCGGGCTGCAGGCGATCAGCCTGCTTCCCGTCAGACGATACCAGGCGACCTGCAAGAGGACGCTGACAGTTTCCAGAACAAAAATTCCGCCGATGACGACCAGCAACAGCTCTTGCCGAGTGACCAGCGCCGCCAAGGCGAGCAGGGCTCCCATCGACAGCGAGCCGGTGTCGCCCATAAACACCTGGGCCGGGTAGCAGTTGAACCACAGAAAGCCGAGCATTGCGCCGACCATCGCGCCCATCACGATGCCCAGCTCGCCGGCGCCGGCGATGTGCGGGATGCTGAGATAATCCGCCATGATTGCATGACCGGACAAATACGTGAGTGCCACAAACGCCGATCCGGCGAACACCATGCAGCCGCTGGCCAGGCCGTCCAGTCCGTCGGTCAGGTTGACGGCGTTCGAGCTGCCGACCATCACCAACGTGCTCCAGGCCACGAAGCCGGCGCCCAGCCAGACGCCGTGATTGCCAAAGGGCCAGATGAGTTCCAGCCCGTGCGGTTTGTCGAGGTGTTCCAGGTAAAGGACCCATCCAATCGCCAAGGAGAGAGCAAGTTGCACGGCGAGTTTGTATTTGACTGGAAGGCCGTTGCGATCCGTGCTGAGCTTGATCCAGTCGTCAAGTCCGCCCAGCAATGCAAACCCCAAAGCCGCCGCCAGTCCGAGTTGGACGTATCGGCTGGTCAGGTCGCCCCACAGCAGTACGGAAACCAGCACGGCGCCGATGACGAACATCCCGCCCATCGTGGGCGTTTCACTCTTGGCGGCTTGAAGCTGGTTGAGCCGTTCCGAGGCGCTGTCGATCCGCTCGCAAAACCGGTCCTTGAGCCAGCGAATCGCCGGCGGGCCCAGCAGAATGGCCATCAGAAACGACGTCACGCTGGCCAGGGCGATCCGTGCCGTCAGAAAGACGCGCGAATCACCCGACGAATGCAGCTCCATCTGCTCCAGCAGTGGAGCGAATCGATTCAGCAGCCAAACCAGCATTTGTGATTTTGGATTTCAGATTGGCGATTTTGGAGTGGAGACTTTCGATTCGCGAGTCTCGACAAATCGAAATAAGCTCTCAGCGGTCAGCTTTCAGAATTCCTCTTGGCTGATTGCTGAACGCTGACAGCTCCCTTAAAAAACGGTGTTTCCCCGGGCGCCGAGGGTTGCCCCTCGGCGCCCGGTCATTGGTTCCGCTGCGAAGCGGCCATTGGAGTGATCGACCCAGAAATCACTGAATCCAATTGGCTGTATTGCTCCCGCCCGGTGGGACGGCGCGTCGGATCCCCGCAAACCCTAACGCACGCAGCAGAACCATCAGTTAGACGCAGACCCGTGTCGAGGTCGGGACACGGGATGTATTTCCTTTCAAAATGTTTTTCGCTTGTTCACGGAGCCAACAGACGACGCGTTCCATCCGCATCGCCCGGGATCCTTTCACCAACACAACGTCTCCCGGTTCCAACCGGCAATCCAGCTCGGCCAGCAGGGCATCGACGTCGTTCGAGTGGGCCAATCTGTGTTTGTCCATTCCGGCGTCGAGGGCGCCGTGAATCACGTGCTCGCCCTGTTCACCGTACGCCAAGAGGATGTCGATTCCTGCTGACGCCGCCAAACGTCCAAGCTCCCGATGAGACTCGGCCGTCCGCGCTCCGAGCTCCAACATGTCGCCGGCAACCAGCAGTTTTTTCGTGGCCCCTTGCCAGTCCCGCAACAATTCGCACGCGGCCCGCATCGAACGGGGATTGGCGTTGTAGGTGTCGTCGATGACCGTCCAGGGACCGATCTGCTGCAATTGGCAGCGTCCCGGCACGGCCACGAAGGATCTCAGACCGGCGTCGATTGCATCAGCTTCCATTCCAAACTCTCGCCCGACGGCGATGGCACTCAACGCGCCGACGAGGTGATGCCGGCCCGTAGCACGAACCTCGTATGTTCGCCCATCCAACTGAAAGGCGAGCCGATTCTTGCCGGCCACGACATGCGTCGCCTGGAAGTCGTTGTCCGCCCCTTCTCCGACGAAGCGAGTCCGGCATTCGGCCCGATCCGAGAGCAAACGGACGCGCGGATCGTCGCCGGCAAGCACGGCCAACCCCGATGGCGGCAACGCTTCGATGAGCTCGCCTTTGGCGTCGGCGATGTGCTTCTCGCTCCCGAAGCCATCCAGGTGTGCCGGCGCGATGGCCGTCACGACGCCAACGTTGGGAGCCGCAATGCCGGCCAAGTTGCGGATCTCGCCGATTGCTGAGGCTCCCAATTCCAGCACGGCGAACGCGTGATGTTTTTCGATCTGCAGCACGCTCAACGGAACGCCGAACTGGTTGTTGAAGTTGTGGGGGCTTCGTGTTCCCGATAAACGGTTCGACAAGACCGCGTGGATCATTTCGCGGGTCGTCGTCTTGCCCACGCTGCCTGTCACCGCGACGATTGACGCCGCCTGCTGCCGGCGATACCAGCGGGCGAGATCCCACAGAGCCTGCAACGTGTTGTGCACGACGATTCGCGGACCGGTGGTGGTGTTTGCTTTGCCGGCCTCGATCACACAGGCGGCAGCGCCATGGCCGAGGGCGTCGGTGACGAAATCGTGTCCGTCGCACCGCTCGCCTCGAACGGCCCAGAACAGAGCGCCCGGACGGACCGTCCGCGAATCGATGCCGACGTCTGCAAAGCCGACCGCGTGACGTTCGAAACCAATTGCCTCACCGCCGGTGACAGCCAGCAGTTCGCCAAGGGATACGTGATGCATGGTTGAATTATGAAGCTGCCCCGGCAAGAGCAGCCAAAGACAGGACAACAAAATGGAAATGTTCATCCAAACTCGTTCAGTGACTTCAAGGCTCGTGTATGGGCTTTTGGTTCTCGATGGGTCGGGTTACGCGAGCAGCCACACTTTCTCTGGAATGGCGGGCTGCCCGGAGTGGTGGAGGACTTGGCGGATGACCTCGCGGTCGTCGAAAGGAATTCGCTCGGTCCCGATGATTTGTTCGACTTCGTGCCCTTTACCCGCGACCAGCACGCAGTCTCCGGACTCGGCGTGCTGCAAGGCCCAGCGGATGGCTTCGGCGCGGTCGACTTCGACGTGGGGTTTCTTTGGTGTGTCGGCGAAACCGGGCAAGATGTCGTCGATGATTCGTTCCGGATCCTCGGAGCGGGGATTATCGCTGGTGACGACGGCCAGATCGGCGTCGGCCGCGGCGTTGCCCAACAGCGGACGCTTGGACCGGTCCCGATCGCCGCCGGCGCCAAAAACGCAGATCACTCGTCCCTGAGTGAGTCTGCGCAGAAAGTTGACGCATCGTCGTAATGCGTCGTCGGTGTGTGCGTAATCGACGAACACGTCAAACGGTTGACCACAATCGACGCGCTCCAATCGTCCGGGCACCGAAGCAAGTGATTCCATGCCGGCGGCGATTGCCTCGGGTTCGACGTCGCAATGGGTCGCGGCCGCGGCGGCCGCCAGGCAGTTTGACACATTGTGCCGGCCGATCAACGGCGTGCAGACCTCGATGCCGTCGCCCTCTCCGGGCAGGTGGAGCACGAAGCGGCTGCCGAAAAACGACTCGCCAAGCAACTCGGCCGTCACGTCGGCGCCGGTGTGGAGTCCGTACGTCGTGATGTTCAAGTTCTCGTCGATCCGGTCGTACAGCGAGCGGCTGCCGGGATCGTCGGCATTCAGGACGACTCGCCCATCTGCTTTTGTATGCTCGACGATGCGTAACTTGCTGGACAGATAGGATTCGTGGTCTTGATGGTAGTCGAAGTGATCTTGCGTCACATTGGTGATGACGGCCACGTCCAAATGCGTGCCCGCAGTCCGATCTTGATCGAGCGCATGGCTGGACAATTCGATGGCGGCGTGAGTGGTGCCTCGTGAGACCATCGCGCTAAGCCATTTCGACAACGTCTTCGCGTCCGGCGTGGTCAACCCCGATCGAGCCGCGTGGCGGCCGTCGTCGTATTCGATGGTGCCCAGAATTCCGATCTGCTTGCCGGCCGCGTGCAAGATCGAGCGAATCAGCCAAGCGACCGTTGTCTTGCCGTTCGTGCCGGTCACGCCGGTAATCTGCAATCTGCGCGAAGGATATCCTGCCAGTGCTGCACACAGTTGTGAGTACGCTTTGCGCGTGCAGGGAACGACGCACTGCGGAACCGCAACGCCGCCGAGCGGCTGTTGCACAAGCAGTGCGCTGGCCCCCCGCTCGACCGCCTCGCCGGCGAATCGGCTTCCATCGACGTGCGTTCCGGGAATCGCGGCAAACAGCACGTTCGGGCGACACTGGGCACTGTGCTCGGTCGCTTCGACGACGCGAACGTCCGCACAACCGACGAAACTTGCCAATGGAAACAATCGCTGCAGACTCACTGGAGCCTGCATTGGATGCGGCCGATGTGAAACGTCAAACGCCTTGGCGCCCATGGTTTCGATCATGCTCTCTTGAGTCATGCTTTCTGAGTCAAAGATCGCCCTCAATCCGGGCTGCGGGCGCGGATTGTTGGACATGGCGGTTCGGCACACTCACTCAAGTGCGACGGCCGCGAAATAGGAAACCAATTAACAGGCTAGAATTGAGGAGTCGCTTGACCGTTGTGATGTGAAAGGTTCGGTCAAGCGGGCGGCATTTTCATCATTCTCCGAAAACCGTCAAGCGGACTTTGGAAAATTTTCAGAATCGGTGTAAAGGTTACAAACTGAAGCGGTCAGCGGTCAGCTCTCCGCTCTCAGCAGTCAGCTTTCAGCCGGTGCGAAAAGTTGAGAGTTGAGAGTCGAGAGTGGAAAGCCGAAAGCCGAGAGGGGAAAGCTCCAAATGACCAAATCCCAATGCCCAATGCCCAAGTGCGGCCCCCGGATTCTGCATTCCCCATTCCGCACTCCGCATTGAGAACCCTCAACTCTCAACTCTCAACTGGCTGAGAGCTGACGGCTGATTGCTGAATGCGACGATCTCAGTAGAATACTGAAGGAGGAGACCGATTGGTGAAAGAGGCCTACGACGCCATCTTGATCGTCGGCTT
>CAZGYE010000269.1:0-8116 GCA_964530165.1 uncultured Planctomycetaceae bacterium | reverse complement strand
GACCCCACAGACCGTCGATTCTGGGGGCTCGCCTACGGCTCGACCCCAGCCACCCCGGTTGGCTGTATCGGTCTGTTTCACGAGATACCGGGATAACGGACATGTTGAAATTTCAGCGCGTGGCCGCGGTGTGGGGAGGTCTTCTGGTTGTCGCGCTATGTGGCGGGACTGTGTCGGCCCAATTGCTCGATAACGGCGGGCCGAGACCGACTCCCGATCCGCTGCCGTTGCCGAGCCGAGTTGATCAGGCTCTCAACCCGATCATTCGGTTGCCGGGCGACGTCTCTTTTGATTTTGCCGACGAGGCCCTCACAGACCTTCAGAAGCTGCAAATCGTGAGGGCAAACGTGCTGGCGTGGCAACAGGTTCAAGCCGCTTTGAGATACTTGCAGGCGAACGCCAGACGGATCGTTGCAGGGAGCGATCTCTTCTACAATAGCACGTTCGGGCAGTTCTACGATCGTTCGGACCGGAATCCGTTACTGGGGCAATACGACCTCGACGTGCCGGCAGTCCGCGCACAGGGCCGGCCGATGGGAATCGCCGACGTGAACGGCAACACGGTCACCTTTGAAGACAATACACCGTTCTTGAATAACATCCAAGTCGGCGATCGCATCGTCATCGGCAACCAGGTCCACGTGATCGCCGAAATCGACGTCGATGACAGCAACACCACCAACAACAATAACAACGACGAAATTCTGGGAACAATCAAACGGGTGAACGTGCAGCAGGACGATCAAGGCCAAGGAGGCGGTAACAACAACGGAGGCCAAAGGCGACAGCGAAGCCAAAACAACAATCAAGACCTATCGATTCCCACTCTCACTTCCATCACACTCGAACAAGACTTCAATGACCGGAATGGCACGATCGATACCAGTGCACTCGAAGTGCGTAGGGTCCTGGGGACGACGACCGTCACCAACCGGGAACACTATGAGCGTGTGGTCAGAACCTTCCAAGCGATTCGCGACCTGCTCGAACTGGACACACAGTATTCGGGCGACTGGAACGTCATGGAAGCGGCGTTTAACCGCGTCTTCCAGGTCGGTCAGGGCCAGAGCCAAGGTCAACAACAGACTCCGCCCGGGTCTTTCAACTTCGAAGGAACCGATTACGACCGCAGCTTTCGGCAGTTCGGTTTCTCGAATTCGAATTCGCAGCTACACCTCGATCAGCGGTTCTTTGATCCGGAGAATCCATTGCACTGGACCGCGGACAACGCTCGGATCCGCGATGCGGACGGTAATCCGATTGCCGGTGAAGACTTGCTGTTTTTCAACGATCAACTGACTATTTTTGGGGAATTTGATCAAGGCGCCACGCAGGGCCAGAATCCGCAGCCGGGGACCAACACGGTTTTCGTCGGCGGCGGGTTCTTGGGCGAGAACCAGAGGGGGGTCGGCGGCCTTTTCGACGACAAGCCGTCTAGCCGGGAGCAGCGAACCGATCTACTGCAGTACCAGATGATTATTTCCGCCTTCGCCGAGTTCAGTCCCTTTTTCCGCAGCACCGACGTCGATGCGCAGGGCGATCCGGTCAGCTCGTTCGGTCCTGGGTTCGGCATCCTGGAGATACTGACTCAGTTCGGATTTCCCAACGGCACCGCCGAGTTGCCGTTTGCTCAGAACATGGACGCCCAGGTGTTTGCGTCATTCGCGAATATCTTCAGCGATCCGCGGCTCAACACGGGGATTGGCAACGGAAGCCTGCTGCCCCCACTGGGCAAGAACGCACGCGCCCGGAGTGATGATTTCATCCTGACGTTTCCTTTTGACCCAGTGATTCCCCTCCAGTAGCTTGCTGATCGGGTTGGATGCGTTTATTTCTTCCCGACGGCAATCGGGACCCGCCCGCCCAGGTAACGCCAGTTCTTGATGAACGAGATCAAATCGGCCATTTGTTGAACCGAGACGTTTTCCTCGACGCCGACGGGCATCAGCGAAATCCCATTCGAGCGCATCTCGTCAATCTCGTCCCTGAGCACGACGACGGTCTTGTCATCCTGCTGCCTCAACGTGACCGACGAAGCCGTTTCGGCGGAGACCAAGCCGGTCAGCACTTTACCCTGTGTGGTCACCACCGTGTAGCTGAAATAGTTGCTGTCGACGGCCCGGTTCGGATCGAGGATGGACGTCAGCAGGAACTCCGGCGTTTTCGTTCTCGAATCGGCAATATCGGGGGCCACGTCGACGCCCAACCCGGCGATGCGGTGACACGCCGTGCAATTCTTGGAGAAGACTTGCCGGCCGCGGTTTGGGTCGGCTTTCAGCGACAACGCCGACTGGTACTGTGCGATCACCTTCTGCCGATCGGCGGGGACGGCGGCGGCCAGCAGTTTCTTCGCTTTGTCGCGGATCTTTTGATTCCGGTGACGCGTCAGCCGCGTGACCCGCGTCGGATCCAGTTCGGCGGCCTTGATGCGGCCCGCCTCCAATTCACCCAGCAGCAGTTGCGTGCGCACGGTATCGGCCAACATGCCGTCGAGCAGCGCCCGCCGAACGGCGGGCGTCTCCGATGCGAAATTGGCCAGCAGTGTTGCGCCAATCGCAGGATCGTGGAACGCAGACAGCGTCCCGATTGCCGCCAGCTTCACCGGCTGGCTCGGCTCGTTCGCCACAAGCTCCTTGAGCGGTTCCACGGCAATCTCGGGGCCCGCATAACGCAAAACTGCAATCGCCTGCAGCCGCAGGTCAACCGAGTTGTCTGGGCCGAGACCGGCAAGCTTCAGCTTGGAACCGGCAACCGCGACCGCTTTTTCAAAGATGGCGGACGTGTCCGTCGCCGAAGAAGTGCCTGTCAGGAGTCGGCCCAGAGTCTTGCCCCGCCGGCGTAATCCGCTGGCCAATCCTTCCAGACACCGAAACTGCATGCGCAGCGCGGGGACATCGGATCGGGGAAAGGCGTTCAACGCTTCGAGCACCATCTTCACTTGACTGGGTTGCTGCCCGGATCCCACAATCTCGGCAAATTCGCCGAGCAGATCGGTCAGCCCGGGCGTCTGCCGGTCGGACGCGCCGGCGCTCTTGAGGATCATGGGGAACAGCCGCGCGGCGCTCTGACCCGCGGAAGATGCGATCGCCTTGCGGGTCCAGGGGTCGTCGGCGCTGTGGATTGCCACGTTGCTTAACGCCTGGCGGAATGAAAACAAACGATCGGACTGCGTTTGCTGAAAGGGGGCTTCAAACGGCATCCGGGCCGCTTCGTCCTCGCCCAGGCTCAACACGACCTGAAACCGCAAGCGTGCATCGGCATCTTTTGCCAGATCGAGCAAACGCTTGTGGATCTCCGCGTTCTCGTTGAGCCATTCTTCTGAGAGGCGGACGGCCTGTTCGCGGACGCGCGGGTGGGGATCGCCGAGTGCTGCGAAAACAGTCTCTTGGGACAACTGACCCAATCCTTTGAGCACCCAGAGAGCCTGCACGCGGGAATACGGTGCCGGACCGCTGACGGCCAATTGTTCCAATTGTTTGCGAACCGTGCGGTCCTGCCGTTCGTACAGCAGCCGCGCCGCCGTCTCGCGGTGCCAGGAGTTTCGGTGTTCCAGCAATTTCACCAGCTCGGCACTGGATGCTTTCGAAAGCTGCGGAGCGAGCCGGGCTTTGCGGCTCCTTTGTTGCGATGCCGGTAGGATGCGATAGATGCGGCCGCGATCATTGCCCAGGTTCAGATCGGGCCGCTGTTTCAACTCGGCCGGCATGAATTGCGGGTGCTCGATGACCGCCCGATACATGTCGACCACATAGAGCGCGCCGTCTGGGCCGTGCGCGAGGTTGACCGCGCGGAACCATTCGTCTGGGCTGGCAAGGAACGCGATTCCCTGACGGCCCGGACGTGACGAAAAGGTGGCGCCGGACGGCTGCAGCACGTCGCGGTGAACCAGGTTGCCCGTGGGTTCGCAGGTGAAGCTGTTTCCGCGAAACTCCGCCGGCAAGGCGTCGCCGCGATAGATCGTCACTCCGCACGCTGCGGTGAATTGGCCGGCATGCAGCGTCGACGTGGTCCAGGCGCGGCTGATCGCAAAAACTCGCGACTGCGCTCCCACTGGTGAGACGTCGTGCGCCACGCTGCGGACGGCCAAAAGCGGGTTCCGTTTGATGTACCGGTCTTCCAGCACAGTGTGTTTACATGGGTTCCGGTTGCTACAGACGAAGCGGTTGCCGAAATCGTCGAACGTCAGGCCGAACTGTCCGAATCCGGAAACGGCTTCATACGTTCCCCCAAGCGGGTCGAAGCAAAAGTCCCTGCTGCTGATGGAGACCGGTTTCGCATCCTTGCTCCACTCTGTTTTCTTGGCGATCACGGTTCCACCGCGAAGCCCGTTGGCCACGTAAATGTGATTGTCCAGCGCGAACGTGGGGTGATTGGCCCGCAACTGAGGATTCTCCTGGGCGAAACCGGTGAACCAGGTCTCCCGATGATCGGCCTTGCCGTCGCCGTCGGTATCGCGGAAGAAGGCGATCTGGCCGGCCATGGTAACGATCACACCGCCGCGCCACGGCATGACGCTGTTGGCGAACAGCAGATTGTCGGCAAACACGTGTGAGACCTCAAATCGGCCGTCATGGTCACGATCTTCCAGCAGACGGATCCGCGATTTTGGTGATTCGCCTTCCGCGGGACCGTTGGGATAGTCCCGCATTTCCGCGACCCACAGCCGCCCGTCTTCGTCGAAGGCGATTGCAACCGGATCGACGACATCCGGCTCGGCGGCGACCAATTCGATCCGCAGTGCTGGATGTAGTTGGAAATGTTTCAGCGACTCGGCCGCCGAAATCGGGCTCTTGACCGCCAGTGCGGAAACCGCCTCTTCCGCGGCGAGCAGACGGTCGAAAGCGTCGCTGCCGGCCAGCAATAGTGCACACACAGCAGCCAACACCATTCTCTGAGGAATCATGGAACACACTCGATTGTCAGACGCAAAACACATCAACCTGCACCTCCCATTCCATTTGTCGGACTTGTGGCAATGAGCTAGACTAACGATTCCTTTGTCGCTAAAAAAGCCGTTCAATGCAAGGGAGGGCAAGCAGGATGCGCAGTCTGTTTCTGACGATTTCGCGGTTCGCGGCGGCGGCTTGGGTTGGCGCTGCGGCTCTGTTTCTGTACGCAACACTGCTGGAGGTTCGCTCGCCGGCGCTGGATTCCGCAGACAAGAGCATCTTGGCGGTGCTACGTTTTCCGGCCTATTACCAGTTCGGCTTCGGTTTGGTGCTTGCGGCCCTGCTTGCCGGGCTGATTGCACGCAGACATGTCGCGGTTCGTCCGTGGCGGATGCGGCTGTACCTGGGATTGCTGACTCTCGCGCTGGTGGTGATGCTCTGCGATTACTTCTTCATTTATCAGCCGCTGGAAAGGATGACGGCCGACGTCACCCAAGCCCGTCCCGCCAGCTTTCACACCTACCACCGAGCATCGGAGTGGATCAATACGGCCCACGTGAGCCTCTGTTTGCTGGCGGCATTGCTGATCGGCTGGCCCAGCAGCAGCGGGTCGAAGTGAACGTGGGGCAGGCTTTCCAGCCTGCCGCTCAGCAATAGCAGGCTGGAAAGCCTGCCCCACACCGCATTCCCACACCGCGTTCCTATTCCCGAAGAAACAGACGTTTCAACGCGTCGAGCAGGCCGTGGGGCGGTCCCTCGCGTGCTTCGTCTCTGAGGGTTTCCAGCGGCGGGTGGAGTAGTTTGTTGACGACTCGCTCGACAGCGCGTTCGATCTGCCGGCGGTCCTTCTCGTCGAGGTGTTCCAGTTTGTGGAAGAGCCGCTCGATTTCCTGCCGGCTCACGTCGTGCCATTGTTCGCGGAGCCGTTTGATGATGGGACCGGTCGCGCGGTGGTACACCTCGTGCATGAAGCGGGCGGTCTCTTCGTTGATGATCCGCTCGGCCCGAACGATCTCCTTCGCCCGCGTCTTGCGGTTCTGCTCGCAGGTGGTTTCCAGGTCGTCGATGTCGTACAGAAAGACGTTGTCGTCGACGTCGGCGACGGCCGGTTCGAAATCGCGCGGCGCGCCGAGATCGAGAATGAAGATCGGCTTCTCGCCGCCGGCCTGTCGGACTTCGGAAAACCGGGCGACGTCGACAATCGGCCGCTCGGCGCCGGTGGTGCTGACAATCACGTCGGCAGCGGCCAGCCAGCGATTCAGGTCTTCGAAGGGTTCGGCGGTTCCGCCCCATTCGGCGGCAAGTTTCTCGGCCCGGCCGGGGCTGCGGTTGACGACGACGATCTCGTGCACGCCCTCGTTCTTGAGATAGCGGAGTGTCTCTTCGGCCATCTCACCGGCGCCGATGACCAGCACCGTTTTGTCGTCGAAGCGGTCGAAGATGCTCTTGCCAAATTCGCCGACGGCCACGCTGGCGACCGAGACGCGGCCCTCCGACAAGCGGGTCTCGCTGCGGATCCGCTTCGAGACTTCGATGGCCCGCTGAAACAATGCATTCGTCAGCGGACCGCAGGCGGTGTTCTGGTAGGCAATTCGATACGCTTCCTTCACCTGGTTAACGATTTGCGGCTCGCCCAAGACCATGCTATCGACGCTGGAAGCCACCTGGAACAGGTGCCGGACCGCTTCCGGCCCGGTCTGTTCCAGCAGGTCTCCGTGGAAGTCGCCAAGCGGTACCTGGTGGAATTCAGAGAAGAAGCGGGCCAATTGCTCGCGCGAGGGCGCGCATTCCTGTTGCTCCCCGGCCGTGTACACTTCGACGCGGTTGCAGGTGGAGAGGAGCACCAATTCCGATTCGGGGAAATCGGCCTGCAACCGAGTGTACGCGCGGTGCAACTGCTCCTCGGACGAAAACGCCAGACGCTCGCGCACCGCCAGAGACGCGGTGTGGTGAGTGCAGTAGACGACTTGTACGTTCATCGGCTGTTCCTCAACTCCACCCGCCGACGAACAAGGTTGCTCGCGGGAGCTGCGACTGCCTGGTATGAACGGTGCTTCCGCCGGTGAGCACCTGCATCACAATCAGCGTCACCAACAGGAAGCCGAACGCCCAAATTGTCCGCCAGGCAACCTGCTTCCCTGCCGCGTTCTCGGATCGAAGCAGCCAGCCGAAAAACAGCATCATCAACAGCCAAACGGCGCCCGTGACGGTCACCACGGGATCGCTGAAGGAAACTTGCATCGCATCACTGTTCGAAAACCATCCCAAGCCGAGGCCGGTCGCCATCCCCAGAGTGAACAACAGAATGGAACAGAGAATGGCCCGTCGGTTCCATCGGGCAAGTCGAGCCAGGCTGGGAAGCCTCAGACCGTCGAACAGCGTCCGTTTGTGTTTCAGCCGGCGATGTTGGACCAGGAACATCATGCTCAGAACGAAGCCGACGATCACGCCGCCCATCCCCAGCATCAGCAAAGAAGCATGCAGCATCCCCCAGTGGTAGAGGGCCGCTTGGTGAGTTTGCGGGTCGTCGACGTAGAGTGTGTTGGTGTCCTTGCTGACGAAATAGGTGGAACCGATCAGGATCAGCACCAACGGCAGCAAGAACAGCCCGATGGCAAGTTTGCGATCGAAGGCTGTCAGAAACAAATACAGCACGATCGCCAGCCAGGCCAGCACCAGCATCCAGTCGTGCGGCGAACTTAACAGCGGAGGCAAGTTCGTCTGACCGCTGCGCCCCAACAGGTACAGGGTGTGCGCGACCAGCCCGGCCAGCCCGAACAACAGCATAAGGACCCGGTTGATCGGCGTGCTGCGAATCAGCCGTGTCAGTTCCAGTCCGAACGCGACCACGTAGCTCGCAAGAAAACAGACGACTTGCACGTTGAGCATCTCCGGACCCTCCGGCGGAAGTCGGTGAGAGTTTCCACCAATCCATTGTAAGTATCAGCGGTGTGTCACGCACAGTCACCTAGCGACTCGTCAGTGCTTCGTCGTCACGGCCGATTCCCTGCTGTCGCTGGCCGTGGGACCCGCGCCTTTGTGCCTTTGCCCCTTTGTGCCTTTCTTCCGATCAGCGCACTTCCGACTCCAGGCGGTACTCGTCGATCTTCTTGTGCAGCGTGTTGCGGTTGATCCCCAGCCGCGAGGCCGCTTTCGTCTGAACGCCTTGGCACGTGTGGAGTACCTGCAGAATCAGCTCCTTTTCCACCAGCGAGACGACTCGTTGG
>CAZGYE010000268.1:0-8144 GCA_964530165.1 uncultured Planctomycetaceae bacterium | reverse complement strand
CAGTAGTTTCTAGGATTTCACGTGGCTTTCGGCGCTCGTTTTTGTCGCGTTCTGCGGCGTGGCGAGAGTTTTTCAATGTTTTCCAGTTCGCACAAGAAGTGCGAAAAGTCGTTTCGGTAGCGCCAGAACACTCGGCGCAGATCGAGGAGGGACGGATGACGTTTGCGGCGGTTCCACTCGGGTTTCAGCCACCACTGACCGTCGCCGTGTGCTCGATCAAGCTGCGGCTGGATCAATCGCAGCAGAGTCATGGCCAGCAGTGGCACCTGATAGGTTCACAGAATCGGTTCCTTTGTCCAGGCCCGGCACTCTTCCATGCCGAGACGTTGTTTGTGATCGCGGTGGTTGACTCAAGTGCATACCTCTTTTCGCCAGAATTCGGGTGTTCTTGCACCTCCCCCGAACTCTTGGCGAGTTCGGTGACGACGAACTTGGAACTACTGTGTTTCAGCATCTTCCCACACCTGCCGGTCGTCGACAAGTGATCGCCACTGCCGCAGCTTGCGAACACCTCTGAGGGGACTTATACTCCGAATTCCTACGAATAGCGCGATTGGGGAATGGGGAGGGCGAGGCTCCTGCCGAGTTGATGCGCCTCTGCAACGTCAGCTTACGCGCCGGCTCGGCAGGAGCCTCGCCCTCCCGGCAACCACAATTTGTGACCGCAGCCAGTATATAAGGGTGTCTGTATGATTCGTCGGGATCACGAAGACGATTGGTTGTTAATCGCTCAGATTGATCACGCGCGGCTCGCGGCAGAGATTGCGGCCGTGTGGGGCAACGACGTCGTCCCGCCGCTGCCGGTATCCGACTTGCTGGTCCCTGCGATTCGGCATCACGACGACGGGTGGCAGAAGTGGGCCGCCGCGCCGCAAATCGATCCCGACACGGGCCGGCCTCTCAACTTCACCGAGATGCCGATGGCTGTTTCCACGGCGATTTGGGAGCAAAGCATCGACATCTGCAGCCGGCAGGCACCGTTGAGCGGCATTTGGGTCAGCCGGCATTTCTGCTGGCTGGCGGAACAGACGCATCAAAGCCGAAAAGACCATGCCGAGGACCTGGCGGCGATTGAGAAGTTCCTCGACGCGCAAGGAGAGCGGCAACGCCGACTGAAAGAGAAAGAAGCCGAGCAAACCCACGCGCTTGTCTCCGTGTCGCCGGATTCGCTTGATTCACTCATGGAAGCCGGCTTCCGCTTCTTGCAGTTCTTCGACGCGCTGAGCATCTGGCTGTGCTGCGAGCCGCAATCGGAACCGCACGAGACGACGCTGCACGAGAACGGACCGATCTGCTGGGCCCCGCTCGGCGTGACCGGAAAGGGCGTCACAGAGATTCACGCGGAACCGTTTCCACTGTCGGTCAACCGCCTCGACTTAACGGTTTCCGTCCGCATCATTCCCGTCCGGGAGTACGCAGACGACGCCGATTTGCACTCGGCCCTGCAAACGGCGACGCGCGGTTGCCTCAACTGGGCCATCGTGCCCTAACCGCACCCGCTTCCCACGGCTTAGGTTTCCCCTCCCCAAAATCGTGTTTTGCAACTGCGATCAACGCGATTTCGCGCGGTGCCAGCGCCGCGTGAGTTCTTCCCAGCTCGGCCCGAGTTCTTGCGGCAGTTCTTGCAGCAGCGGTTGCCGCTGAATGACCTGCTCGAACACATCAGCGATCGCTTCAGCTATTTGCCACAATGCGTGACGGAAATCCGCCTCGTCGGCCAAGCGGACCATCTCCCGATAGGTGAGGCCGCCGGTGCGGCGGCTCAGCTCGTCGTCGCACTTCCAGCCACCGCCGGCTCGCGTCAGTTTGAGTTGTTCGAGCAGCCGTCCGTTGCGGATCCGCTGGTAGCGGCGATTTTCGGCCAGCACGGCACGCAACAGAGCTTCTCGCCCGGGGACCCAGGCGTTGGGGAAATCGCGCGCGAGCCGGCCCCTCGGCTGGGCAACACGCATGTAGTGGGGTTGAACCGCTTCCACCGGCGTCACGGCCAAATCGTCCATCAGATTTCGCCAGTTGAGGTTCAGCTCTTTGCGGCCGATTTCATGGAACGTCACTAGGTCCTGAATCGGTCGATTCTGTGGTGTGTATTTGCCGTTGAGCAGCTTCAAGTCGATTCCCGGCTGCACCGACTTGATCTTACTGTCGCCGACGACGTGATTGACCCAGCCGAACAGATAAGCCAGCCGGCGCTCTCCCGGGCCGAACAGCTCGATGGCATCGCCGGCGACGTCGGCCACGTAGTCGGGCAGGTGGTCCCAGGGGACCGTGTGCTCCCGCTCGGTCTTGTGCCAGCCGAAGACGAGATGCGCGCGGCCGTAGAACATCCGGTGGATGTCGCGAGGCGTGTATTCGGTATCGCCGAATTTGAATTTCCAGGGTCTGACGGGGCCACCGGTAATCGGGCTTTTCTCGAGGGGTGCCGTTCCGTAGCCGACTTCCTGTCCCGTATCGACGCAGATGGCTTCCGGCATGGTCTGGATGTCACAGCCCAAATACGTGCCGGCCAGGTAACTGGCAAAGTGACGGTGAATGAGAGGTGCAATCGGCAGCTTCCGCCCCAGGGCCGCTTTTCCGGCCAGTATGCCGTACATCATGTGCCCGATGATTCCACTCACGGCTCGTGTTCCAGGTTCGCACGTTGTCGACTGTTCATTCTTTCGTTCGAACTCCTATTCTGACGACGAGAGGCAACTGTTTCAACGGCCTCCCTTTTTGTCTCCCGGCTGATACGATGGCAGCCTGAAGTGCGATCCATTCTGATGTGGTCCCAGCGGACGCGAGTGCCGTCCATTCTTCTTTTCGCCAATGCACACTTCGTCTGCCAGCATCATGCGGTCAGCGGCCCCGAGTTCGGACGCGAGGGACGAACAGTCGATGGATTCCAGCGCCTGTGAGATCGTTCCCATCGTGCAGCGCCGGCGACCTGCCATTCCAGTTGCACTCTGTTTCGCAGCGGGAATTGTGATTGATCGCTGGCTCGGTTTCGCGTGGATCGGTTGGCTGGGCACGGGTTTGTTTCTGGCGGTCTGCTGGTTGTGGGGCAGTTCGCGAGGGGCCGATGGCCGGGCAGCCGCATGCCTGCTGGTCGGTTGTGTCTGTCTAGGCGGCGCCCGGCATCATCAGTTCTGGTCGGTCCGGCGAGCCAACGACGTTTCGATGTTCGCTGCCGAAGAGGCTCGGCCCGTCCGCCTGGTCGGGAGGCTCACCACACAGCCTGTGATTCGCACCAGGAACAAGGACGAGCTACTTTCCGCCTGGCCGCCGTACGACCGCTCCTACTGTCTGGTTGAGTGCGAGTGGCTGGAAACGAATCGGAAGTGGATCCCGGTTTCGGGATTGGCCCGGCTGAGTGTGACCGGCCATTTGCTGCATGTCGACGCGGGCGACGAAATTGACGTGCGGGGCTCGCTGTACCGTCCGCGCCCACCGGGCAATCCGGGGGAGCTTGATTTCAGGGAAACCCTGCGGCGGTTCGGAACCGGTTGTGTCCTCTTCGTGGACTATCCCGACGCCGTCCGCCGGTTGAACAGCGGCGCGCAGTGGTGGTTTCGGCGATGGGCCACCCGCCTTCGGAGCACGGGTGAATTCCTGCTTGTGAAACATTTGAGCCAGCAGACGGTCCCGACGGCCTCAGCGTTGCTGCTCGGTAACCGTACCGGCATGAACGACGAGATACGCAGGACATTTGCCGAAAGTGGGATGATGCACCTGTTGGCCATTTCGGGGTTGCACGTCGGCATCCTGGCCGGCTTCGTCTGGATTTGTTGCCGTATTCTGAATCTTTCGGTGCCGACGACCTCGGTTGTCGTCCTGACGTGCGTTGTTGGCTATGCGTTCGTCACCGGCGGCCGGCCGGCGACTGTGCGGGCGATGGTGTTTCTGCTGATCGCCTTTTGCGGCCGGCCTTGGTATCGGCAGTCTGCGCTCGAAAACACACTGGCGATCGCGGCACTCGTGATCTTGATGTGGAATCCCACCGATCTGTTCGACATCGGCGCACAACTTTCGTTCCTGGCGGTAACGGGCATTATCTGGTCTCAGTCGTTGCAGTCGGATGAATCGCCGGATCAATCGTCGCTGGACGCGATCGCACTGACGCAGGAAATGGGGTGGCTGCGGCGCAGGGTGCGCGATCTGGCAGCGTTCTTGAAGCAGGGCTCTCTGCTGATGTTTGCCATTTGGCTGTTCACGGTGCCGTTGGTTGCGGCGAGATTCAATCTGGTTTCCCCGGTCGGTTTCGTGATCAACGTCTTTTTGATCCCGTGGGTGGTCCTGGTGTTGTGGATGGGTTACGGATTGCTGTTTTGTGGATTCCTGCTTCCCGGCGCGGCGCCCTTGTTCGGTTTCGCTTTCGACGGGGGACTTCGTCTGCTGCTCGGTGTTGTGGAGGCGGCTTCCCGATGGCGGTTGGGTCATCTGTACGTGCCGGCGCCTCCGGAGTGGTGGCTGGTTGGCTACTACGTTCTTCTGGCCGCGGTCGTCGGTTTTCGCAGACAAAAGCGAATCCAAACCCGGAGCTGGGTCGGCCTGTGCGCTTGGACCGTGTTAGGACTTTCGATCGGCCTGATGCCGGCGAACCGGAACGGATTGCGCTGCACGTTTCTGTCGGTGGGACATGGTTGTGCGGTGCTGGTCGAACTGCCCAACGGCAAAACTCTTCTCTACGATGCCGGTTCGCTTTCCAACGGCTGCCGCGCTCGGCGAGCTGTGGAAGGAACTTTGTGGGAGCGGGGATTGTCCCGTCTCAATGCGGTGGTCGTCTCGCACGCCGATATCGACCATTTCAATGCCGTTCCCGGCCTGTTTCGGACCGTCCCAGTTGGAGCACTGCTCGTCGCGCCCTCGTGCCTCGACTTCCAGCAGGAGAGCGTCGTGGAACTGTGTCGTTCGGCGGCTGTGTACGGCATTCCCATCCAACTTGTCCGTCGGGGTGACCGCCTGAAGCTCGACGAGTCTGTGACGCTACGAGTTCTTCATCCCCCCGGCGCTGGAAGCTCGTCTGAGGACAACGTCAACAGCGTTGAGGACAACGTCAACAGCGTCGCGCTGCTGATCGAATACGCCGGACGGCGTTTGTTACTCACGGGCGACCTGGTGGGAGACGGCGTGGACCAACTGCTTGCCGAGCCGACACAAACGATTGACGTGCTGCTCGCACCGCACCACGGTAGTCTCCGGTCGAATTCGTCCCGGTTGGCCGACTGGGCGCAGCCAAGTTGGGTCGTGGTGAGCGGCGGCCGCCGTGCAAAACTTTCTCCGCTGCGCGAGGTTTACGGCAGCCGCGCGCGTGTTCTTTCGACGAACACCAGCGGGGCGATCACGTTCGAAATCGATCCCGCGGGCGTCATCCGCGTCTCGAGTTGTCGTCAACCGGGGTGAGCATTCAGATCGGGTGTGTTCATCAACTCTTCGTGAGCGCGCAGTTCCAGCAGTTTCCGTTTGAAACCCTGGCGCAGTTTGGTGCAATTCTTGACGGCGGTCTGAAAGTCCTCGTGTGCTCGGGCCAGGACGACCGGCGCTTCGGCTCCCTGGACGACGGCCCGGTTGAGCGCCAGCAAGCTGGGTTCCAGCTCGTCGTTGAGCTGTCTGAGCAACACGGTCGCGTACTTTTCAATGTCGATGGAACATTTGTGGACATCCCGTCGATCGTCGAATCGCTCCAGGGTGGTCAACGCACGCTCGACTTTGGGAGTGGCCCTGGGAGCGACGACCGACTCGTCGACAAGCCGGCCGAACGGGCTGATGGCCGCCTTTGCCTCGGAGATGGCCCCTTCGGCTTTGGCAAGTCCCCGTTTTGCGCGTTCAAAGCCGGGCCTCAGTTCCAACGCTTTCTGGTAATGTCTAATGGCCTGCTGATTGTTTTTCAGGTCCAAATAGACATTGGCCAGGTTCTGATGGGCTTCGGCCATGTTGGGGGCGAGTCGCAGCGCCTCGCGGTAAGCCGACACAGCCATGCTCAACTGATCAAGTCCCCGATGGGCGATGCCGAGATTGTAAAATGCTTCGGCGGAGCGTTTGTCCTTCTGGATACCGCGTCTCAGCACCCTGGTGGCTTTTTTGTAGTCGCCCATTCGGTTGTAGACGGCCCCCAGATTGATGAAGGCGCTGGCTTTTCGCGGATCGAGCTGCGTGATCCGCGTAAAGTGTTCCACGGCCTTCGCGTAGTCCTTCGCGAGAAAATAGGCTGTTGCCAATCCCTCGTGGACGTCAACGTTGCCGCCCTCCAGGGCCAGCGCCTTCTGAAACGCCTGAATCGCCCCGGCGATGTCTTTCTTGCGAAGGGCGCGTTTGGCTTCCTGGCACAACCTGTCAAACTCGGGTGGCGAATTCATTGATACAACGAAATCAGTTTGCCGCGGTTTCCTTCCACAAACTCGATTTTCCCCTCCCGCGCAAGCCAACCGACCCCCTGCATGACCAGGTCGCGGGGAGCGTCGCTTCTCAACTCCCGAGCCAGCCGGCTGAGCGTGACCGGTCCCTGTTCGTCCAGATAGCTCCACACGAGACCGGAAGCCGTTCCAATACTCTCTACTTCATGAGTTTCCGTGACGGTTGCCATTTCCGCGACTCCTTTCAACATCTTCTGTTTCTTTGTTCAATTGTGGCAAACGGGGCAAATCATCGCCATGATTATAACCAAAATTCGTCCCCCGCCGCAAAACAGCAACATACAAGTTTACGCGGAACGGACCCCGACGTTCAAGCGATGACGACGTTCTCGCCGAAATCGCCCTGTAGCGTAAATCCCGTCCATCTCACCGTGCTCCGCAAGCGAATCGCCGATGATTTCAGCAGAGGCTGTTCTGCGAACAGGGCCAGGCTTGAGGCAAACGCCCAGATTCAGTAAGCTAGAGGTATTCAACGAAAGCCGGTCGTGAAACACAAGTCTGATCTGCACGATTTGGTGCAGCAGTCATCTAGGGCAGTGAGGAGTCAAAAATGGCGTCTGTGCGAGCGGCGGAAGTGGCCGAAATACTCTGGGAACTCAAACGGGCTGACAAGGTGGCCACGTATAGCATCATCGCGCGGCGGGCCGGCTTTAGCGCGGGGGCAAACGGCCGCGCCATGATCACCTGTTTGCGCACCGTCCGCCGTGACTGGCCGCATTTGCAGTGGTGGCGGGCGATTAAAGACGGCGGAGTGTTCGAGAAGGGGTCCGAACAGGAAACCAAACTCCGCGAGCTGGGCTTGGAGTTCGAACTAGCCGACGGCGGTGACGAGGAAACGATCGCTGTCGCTTCGCTCGAAGAACACCTGATGAACTGGGAAGAGAACGCTGAAGGCCCGGCGGCCACGGAAGATCAGGCTGCTCAGGCTTAATGGCCGTCAGCATTCAGCTCTCAGCCATCAGCTCTCAGCGGCTATGACCGCGGGGATCTTCCTTTTCCGTGCTCACTGTTGACCGCTGATTTCGTGCAACGTCAAATCTCACAAACGCTTGGCGCGTCCTTGGCGACTTGGCGGTGAATGATCCGGGCAAAGGCGTTCCTGGGCCAATTCGCGGAGCATTCCGACGAACTGCGGATGCGTGCCGAAGGTCGATGCGCGAACCATGTTCAAACCAAGGTGGTCGCACACCGCGCGGGCTTCTTCGTCCAGATCGTAGAGGATTTCGATGTGGTCGGAGAGGAAGCCGATCGGCATGACGACGACGTCGCCAACGCCTTGTTTGTTCAGACCGGCGAGGTGATCGCAGATGTCCGGCTCGAGCCAAGGATCGGTGGGGCGTCCGCTGCGGCTTTGATACACCAGCCGCCAGCGCTCCGGTTCGATACTCAAACCGGTTGCCACAAGCCGACACGTTTCGTCAAGCTGCGTCTCGTAATCACAGCCGGCTGCCATCGACAACGGAAGGCTGTGCGCGGTGAACGCGACGTGCACGTCGTCCCGGCGGTCAGCGGGGATCTGTTCCAGCGCCTGGCGAACCCGATCGATGCCGGCGTTGACAAACTTCGGGTGATTGTAGAAGGCGCGAATCTTGTCAACTTGCGGGGCGCCGCCCCCGGCGGCTTGCCGGGCCTGCTCGATCTCCTCCAGGTACTGCCGGCAGCTTGAATACGAGCTGTAAGCAGCCAGCACGATCGCCAACGATCGCCGGACGCCGTCGTCGGTCATCGTCTTGAGCGCCTCTCCCAGCAGCGGAT
>CAZGYE010000267.1:0-8189 GCA_964530165.1 uncultured Planctomycetaceae bacterium | reverse complement strand
GTCGGCTCGACAGGGGAGTGGAAGATAATCGAGCAGCAAGTGGACCAGGGACCCCGACGATTTGGCCGCCGCCTGGTATCTGACGAGGTCCGGCAATTCGTCGTCCGGGGCGTTGGGCAGTTCCAGTTGCCGCACCACGGCCTCCTCTCGCGGCAACGAGATCAGAACCTGCCTGCCCCGCACGCCGGCGCGTGCCAGCTCCTCTTTCAGCCACCCGCCGGCCTGCCGAGGCTGCTGGTTGGGGTCGATCTGCTTCGGAAATTGCAGACAAAAACAGTTCTCGACGCGGACACCGCCCCCCGAAATGTGGGCTTCCAATCCACAGAGTTGATGCTTTTCCCAATCCAATGCCAAGAAATCGGCCATGCGTTTGTTACTGACGTCTGTTTTGAAGTCTGCTTCCCGCCGGACAAGTCCGGCGGCTCAATGGATGATTGCTCCTTCGGCAGGCTGGAACGCCTGCCCCACACTCGCTTATAACCCACACACTCTATCATCCCCGTCTGCACAGCCCGACACAAGACAAAACCAACCTGAAAAACAACCAGCCCGCGATCTGGATTACAGCCCGTTTGTGGGAAGCTCGAGATGCCGGGGGAAGTAACCCCGGCCCAGACCGGTCAGATCTCGCAGGAAGACGATTTTCGGTGGCTGCTGGGTCGCATCGATGACCGCTTCCAGCCGCGAGACCGGCCCACCGGCGTCGTAGTAACCGACAACTTGAAGACGGTAAACGTCCCCCCGGGTTGTCAGAAACTTATCGAGCCGGCGCATCTGCTCGAGATCGACCAGCCCTTCCATCAACAGCCAGCCGGTCGTCGCGTGCGAGGCGATCGTTTCGGTCAACGGTTCCCCGTCCGGACCGATCCTCCTGGAATCGACGATGGCGTCCGCCAGTGCTTCGGTCATGTCGGGCAGTCCCAGCAAGACTTCTTTCCGCGCCTGGTTGACGTCAATCCGGCCCGAAATGAACTCGTTCGACGTGGTGCTGAGTTTGTCGACCAATTCGGGGATGTACTGCTCGATGTCGCCCGGATCGCTAGTCCAGGGGCTCTCCAACAACGTGCTGCTCTTGTCGACGGTGGCCTCGACCTGTGCGTCAACCAGATCGTACAGCGAGTTGATTTTGTGCGACCCGCCCTGTGACAAATCAAGTCCGCCCCGTGTGACCGCGCCCCCTCCGCCACCGAACAGCCTTTTGGCGATCGACTGGGTCAGTTGTCGCATTCCCCGTTCATCCTGCCCGCTGGGACTCTTGCCGGATTGCCCGCCGGTCTCCGACTTCAACCCCGCCGAATCAGATTCGTCGTCTTCGTCGGGAACCGGACCGTAGATTCGATAGGCGGTCACGAACTGAGCGACGTCTTCGCCAAATTCCTCTTCAAGGCTGTCGTACAGTTCGGTGAGTAGATTCCCGTTGAGGTCAATCCGCTCGCTGCCGTCCGATCGGCGATTTCGTTCGCGGCCGTAAACGGTCAGATACGCGCTCCAGCCGAGTTGCAGCACGCCGTCGGCGTCGTCGGCCGGCGGGCTGAGGTCGCCGTCGTTTTCGCTCGGGTCGAGCAGACCGTTACGATTGGCGTCCTCGCCGAACAACAGCCACGCCGTGACGCCGCGGACCAAAAGCAATTCATCCAGCGAATCGAGCGGCCCGTTCTTGGCCTCATACGGCGTCGCCAGCGACAGGTAATAATCGGCCTCAGCGCCATATTCCCGCTGAATCTCGTCTTCGTCGACCCAATCGAGTATGGCATCGGCAATCTCGTGGGTCATCTCCGGCAGGGCCAGCAGGACGTTGCGGGCCTCCTCGTCGTCGAGATTGAGCTTCAACAGCGCAGCCGGGTTCAGCTTCGCCGACTCGTCCATCAGCCCAAACCGAACCCCCTCGGCCGTCGAATCGTTCTCGAGCGGCGCAACAATGCTGAACCGGCCTCGGCCGCGCGCGGCGGTGGCATCAGTGAGCAGCATCCCCTGGAACATCTCAGGATCATGGTAGAAGTTCTCCTCGGTGATCTCCGACCGGTCACCCAGCATCGCGGCCGCCAGCTCGACGCCGGAATCGGCCAAAGCGCGGGCCTGCACGCCACGACCATACATGGCCGTGGCATCCACCTCCGCGACCATCAGCTCCGAGAACGTATACGCCCCCAGCGACAACATGGCGACGACGACCAGTACGATCAGCAGAACGCTGCCCCGGCGCTGGGCGGGCTTTCGCGACAGTGTGGCACGCTGTCCTTTCACGATTAAAACTCCAGTTCCGGCGGGAACGGCTCCGAGAGCGGCAGCGAGACGACGAGCCGGTATTGATGCGTGGATGTCTCCACGTCGGCGTCCTCGGCCGAGCGAAGACCGATGACGATCTCGACCGCTTGGGGCAATTGCCCCGCAGCGGTGCTGTCCCAAGTTTCCAGCCAATCGAGTCCGTCGAAATAGCGAAACTGCAGGAAATCGACCTCTTCGGCCAGTATGGTGGTGTTGGCGGCCAACGAATCCAGGTCGGCTTGCTCGTCGGCCAGCTCCATGGCCAGCCGGTCTCCCTCGAGGCGGGCAAGGCCCTGAGTTCCTGAGTCGGCGGCCGCGCTCGCATTCCCGCCGACAGCGAGATTGCCGACGGTTCCTTGCAGGCCGCTCGCTCCGGAAACCGCCAGAAAATAGGCCACCGATTGTAGATCGCTGGTCCGTTCTCGGACGTTTTCGCCCTCCAGAAGCGATGAGTAGTTCAGGTCGCGCGACGGGACACTGATATGCAGCACCAGCGTCTGCGTATCGCCGAACAGTCCTACGCTGGTCCCGGTGTAGGCCTCGGCGGGGTCGATGACTTCGATTGTGGTTTCGTCCTCCTCGTCGTTTTCGCCGTTTTCCGCGGTCGTCTCCGCGTTTGCTTCGTCTTGTTGGGGGTCGTGAAACACGATGGAGCGGATGTCGATCTCTATCTTCCGTAACAGGGCCCGGGCCAATTGCGACCGCTCGGTTTCGTCTCGGCCGGCCGTCGAGTATTTCGCGTACAGCTCAATCGCCGAGCAAATCGCCCCGACCAGCAGCACGGTGAGCCCGAGCGCCAAGAGGATTTCGAGCAGTGTGAATGCCCGGCGAAATGGAGTTCTGAAAAACCTACTCATCCCTGTGTGGTGCATGCGGTGTTACTCCTCGGGCTCGAGGGACTCGTCGATGGCCGCGTCGAGGAATAGTTGTGGATCGCGAACGTAGCGCTTCAGCGTATAAGAGACGTTGCCCAACCGATTCTGGCCGGTGTGCGCGACGGTGACTTCCAACTCGAGCAAATCGGCATGCGGTCCTTCCGCGACATCGAGCGACCAGGTCCACCCGTCCGCCTGGTCGTCGAACGGCATCTCGGCGACCGTCTCGATCGTCTCCACGCCGGCGAGAACCTCGGCCAGTTTCGATTCGCACCGCAAGATCGCTTGCGTCCGCAATTGGGCCTGCACCGCCGCCCGGCTACCACTTGAGATCAACTGACCCACCGCCGCCAGAGCGCCCAGAAAGATGCCCAGCGACAGCACGACTTCAAACAGCGTCAAGCCGCGCCGACTCCTGCGCGCCGGCGTTAAGCTGGCGGGTTGACGCGGGTCTTCAGGCCGGACGAAGCAGGTCATCGCTGCGTCTCCCGGTGGACGCGCGAAAGAGAAGCCGCGCCGGTGAGTCCGCGGATCGCAAGACGGACGGATTGCCGATCGGAGTCGATCAGTTCCAGTGCCGCGTCCGTCGCCGAACCGTCGGGGTAATACAACAGCGGCGCTGACCAAACGGTGGCAGCCAATTCCCCGGCATCGGGCAAACCGTTCAGCCATTCCTGAGCGACCTTTTCCGTTTCCGCATCCTGGTCGTCAGGCGTTTGGAATTGTATGTCCTCGGGCAATTCGCCGGCGTGGTTCCACTCTCGACACTCGTCAGGCCCAGCGACATCGTTCGCGCCGGTCTGCCGGGTCTGAGGGACATCTCGCTCGTAAGGGACAATCAGAAATCGGCGGCCGCCCGGCTCATAGCGGAATTGGTAGATCAGGGCTGCATCGATCGAGTGCAGCCGCGCCCCGGTCAGTTTGACACGCAGCTCCTCGGCCGTTTGCTTCAATTGCCGGTCGGCATACAATCGCTCCAGGCGCGGCCACGCAACGCTGGCCACCGCCAGCAGGACCACCAGTACCAACAGCATTTCCAGCAGCGTGTAACCGCTATCAAGGCAAAAGGAAAAAGGAAAAAGTCTGACAGAGGGGCCAAGGGACAAAGGGGCAAAGGGAGTGTGGCGAATGTTCTCCGACCTTTGTCCCTCTGTGCCTTTGTGCCTTGTCTTCACTTTTTCCTTTTTCCTTTTCACTTTTTCCGTAACACTTTAGCCGTCTGGAGCAACTTCCTCACGACAGTGCATTTCGTGGTAAACGGAGAATTATTAGGAAACCAGGAAAGCAGGAATGTCGGGAATCGTCTTTCTCCTGTCTTCCTGGATTCCTAATTTCCTCATCGCTACATTCGGCTAAACAGTTACCTACAATCCAAGATCGTCCCAGTTGTTGATGTCGTCGCCGGAACCGTCGTCGTTCTTTTTATCCGGCCCGGACGACCAGATGGCCGGTTTTGTGGAATTCGGCGCTTTTTGGTTCGGATACTCGTAGAAGAGCAACTGGTCCCACGGGTCCATGGGAAGCTTTTCGAGGTAGGGTTCGATCGATTTGCCGTCCGCATCCACCGGTTCCAGCAGCACGGAAAGTGCATCTTGAGTCCCTTGGGGATACTCTCCGTCGTGAGCGATGGCATACAGCTTTAACGCGTTCTCCAAGTTGTTGACGCTGAGTCGCGTGGTGTCGATCAGCGCCTGTTTCTGCCGCCCCAATAGCTGCGGAACAACCATTGCGGCAATCACGCCCAGAATGGCGAGCACCAGCAGCACCTCCAGCAGCGTAAAACCGCGACGGGTCTTGCGACGATTCTTCATTGTCTCACTTCCTTCTTCTACAGAGCCGACGACATTTGCAGGATGGGCACCAACAGCGCCGTTACGATAAACAGGATGATTGCAGCCAGGACCAGCAGCAGGATCGGTTCCAACAATCGCACAAACAACTCCAATTGCCGGTTGGACCGGCGTTCCATGTTCTCGGCGATATTGATGAGCACCTGCTCCAGGTTGTTCGCCTCTTCTCCGACGGCAATCATTTCGACAATTTCTTCCGGAAACTGGCCGCTGGCCGCCAACGGTTGTGCGAGCGATTTTCCCGCGGAAATGTTCTCGGCAGCGGCGGCGATGGCCAGGGTGAGCACGCGGTTGCCGGTCGCGTCTTTGGCAATTCTCAGCGATTGCAGGATTGGCACGCCGTTTCGCAACAGCGTGCCAAGAATCCGGCAAAACCGGGCGATGGCCAGACTGCGAACGATTGGCCCCACGCCAAGAGCAACAAGGCGAAAACGATCGAACCGCAGTCGGCCCTCCTCTGTTTGCGCGTAGCGAACAAGGACGACGGCCGTGGCAACCAGCAGCGTCAGCAGCACGGCACCATACACCTTGATGGAACTGCTGAGCTCCATCAATGTCGTGGTGGTCCAGGGCAATTGGTTTCGTTGTTGCATGCGTTCGAAGATCGGTGCAAACTTCGGAACGAAAAAGGTCAGCATGAAGCTGACGACCGCCGCGCCCACCACGAGGAGAAACATCGGATAGACCATCGCGCCGACGACTCGGCTTTTCAGGTCCTCCTGGTGATCGGTGAAGGCGGCGATGCGCTTCAGAACATCCTCTAAGAAACTGCCTTCTTCACCGGCCCGCACCATACTGACGGCCAATTCACCGAAAGCGCGCGGGTGCTGGTTCATGGCCTCAGCCAGGCGGGTGCCGTCGGCGACTTGTTCACGGACATCCCGAATAATCAGTTTCAAGGTCGGACGCGACGTTTGCTTCTCCAAAAGCTCCAGCGACCGCAGCAGCGGCACACCCGATCGCAACAGGTCGGCCAGTTGCGTGTAGAACACAGACACGTGCCGCGGGCGAACCCGGCGGCCAACGCGGCGCCGCTGTGCTTTGGCCTCCTCGGCCAGGTCGATCCGCACCGGAAAGAGATCCTGGGCGGCCAACGAGCTCAGCGCATCTCGCTCGCTGGCCGCGCTCAACACGCCGGCCACTTGCAGGCCGGACATCTCTCGGGCTACGTATTGAAATTCCGGCATGGTCGTCTCAACTCTCGACTACAGTACGTCTCCCTTGGTGATTCGCAGAACTTCTTTCACACTGGTGACGCCCTCGATCACCTTTTGCCAGCCCGAGCTGCGTAAGGTCGTCAGGCCGTGCTGGAGCGCATAACTGCGGATTTCACCGGTGCTGGCCTGCGCGACACACAGCCGGCGGAGTTCGGCGTCTGTACACATCAGTTCAAAGAGGCCCGTGCGGCCTGTGTACCCGGTTTCGCGGCATTCACGGCAGCCGACCGGTTTCCACAATCGGTCGGGTGGCGGCAGCGGGAAATCGGGTGGAAGATCGCCGGCATCGGGTTTGTATGGCAACTTGCACCCCTCGCACAAAACGCGCACCAACCGCTGTGCCAAAACCGCCTCGACCGTACTGGCGACCAGGTAAGGCTCGACGCCCATGTCGATCAGCCGTGTGAAAGCACCGGGCGCGTCGTTGGTGTGCAGCGTGCTGAAGACAAGGTGCCCCGTGAGCGACGCCTGAATCGCGCTCTGGGCCGTCTCGCCGTCGCGGATTTCTCCGATCAGGACCACGTCGGGATCGTGTCGCAAAATGCTGCGCAAACCGGCGGCAAACGTCAGCCCGATCTTCGAATGCACCTGAATCTGGCTGATGCCGTCGATGTGGTACTCCACCGGGTCTTCCACGGTGAGGATTTTGATCGTCGGATCGCGGATTTCGTTCAACGCCCCGTACAGCGTCGTGGTTTTTCCGCTGCCGGTCGGTCCCGTCACCAGGATGATGCCGTACGGCAGCGTGATGAGCCGGCGCAAAACTCCTTTGATGTCGTCGGACATGCCCACGTTGTTCAGATCGAAGACCAGCCGCCCTCTGTCAAGCAATCGCAGCACGACGCCTTCACCGTAGAGCATCGGAATGACTGAGACGCGGACGTCGATTTCGCGGCCCGAGACGCGCAGTTTGATTCGGCCATCCTGCGGCAGGCGCTTCTCGGCAATGTTCAGCCGCGCCATAATCTTCAGACGGGTCACGATGGCGGAGTAGAAATGGTTGATCTCCTGCGGGATCGGCTGCATCCGCAGCATGCCGTCGACGCGAAAACGGACCGACAAGCCCCTCTCCAGCGGCTCGATGTGAACATCGCTGGCATTTTGGCCGAGCGCTTCGATCAGAAGTTCGTTGACGAGTCGAATGACTGAAGCAGCTTGCTCGTCGGTCAATTCGCCCTTTTCTTCCGCCAGCGCGCCGATCAATTCGACGCCTTCCTCCGACTGACGGGCCATCAGTTCATTAATGGTGTCGCCGCCGACGCCCAGGTTCTCCTTGATCAACCGCACCACGTCGTCGCGCCGGGCCAGAATGGGTTCCAGCCGAAAACCGCTGAGCGAACTCAACTCGTCGAGCGCTTCCAGATCGAACGGATCGCTGGTCGCGACCCTCACGCGGCCGTTGTTGCGTTCCAGCGGCAGCAGAGAATGCCGGAAAATGGCCGTGGTGGGAAACTGTGCCAGCAACTCGGCATCGACCTGGAAGTCCTTCAACTCGGCATAGCGCATGCCGAGCTCGTCGGCCAGCGCCGAGAGCGATTGCTCCTCAGTGACGAAGCCCATCTCGATGGCGACTTGATCGAGTCGCCTGCCGTTGGCTTGCTGCAACAGCGATTGCATTTGCTGCTGACTGATGAGCCCGCGCCTGCGAAGAACTTCTCCAATTTTCATGGGTGAGTTCCGTGCTGTTTGTTCTATCGCCTGCCGCCTCGTCGCAACGCCCGGCCGCCGCCCGGACGGACGCCGGGCCGGCTTCGACTGTTTTGGGGCGATCGCCCGCCCCCGCGCTGCTGTTGTTCCATCCGCTCACGGATCCGCTGCTCGAAGAAACGGCGAATGTCATCGGGGCTGGGACGCGCCTCCGGCGGGGGTCCACTGCTGCCGACCGAGGGGCGGCCCGGGGGACCGCCGGCCGGCTGCGTTTGCGGCTAGGCCCCGCCGGTCACGCTGACCTTGACGTTGGGGATCAGCGACGAGAGTGCCTG
>CAZGYE010000266.1:0-8207 GCA_964530165.1 uncultured Planctomycetaceae bacterium | reverse complement strand
CGTTGCACTCTTCAGCGGTCAACAGTGTGTTCCGAACAGCAAGCGAACGACAGTTGACCCAACATCCCTTGTCATTTGACTGGACGATCTTTGTCCTCTTGGCGTCTTGGCGGTTGATGAATAATCCCGGCTAGAGTTCAGACGACGAGTCGCTTGACTCTTCGCGCTCGTGGGCTGTTTATTCTGCGTTCTTGGCGAGATGCGATTCCGCGCCGTCGGCGCGGATTAATTCTCGCGGCGTCAGGAAACCGTCGCTGTTTCGGTCGAGCTTGAAGAACTCGGCAAACTTGCCGCGCGGCCATTCATAAAAACCGATCTGGCCGTCCCGGTCGGTATCCTGCTCGCGATACTGCTCGGGCAGATCGCGGGTCACGCGGGAGTGCCGGGTCGGTCTGGGGTCTCGGGTCGAATCGGCTCGCGGCTTCGGCGAGGAGAGGGGTTGTGGCTTCGGCCCCGCCTCGCGGCGCGGCGGCGACTTGGCGGCTTTGGAACGCCGGATGCGCAGGATCTTGCGAAATATGCCTCCGCGAAGGCGTATCGGGGCGGTTGCCGTCTTCGGCCCTTCCGTCGAGCCTTTGCCGAGTGGCTGCGCCCAGAGGCTTGTACCGTCCGCCGCGAGAAGTCCCGCGATTCCCAGCACCAGCAGCAAATTCAGCAGGCAGCGCATCGAAACGTCCTGATAACATCTCCCTCTACGAATCCTCTCAGACCTCATTTCTCTTCCGGACAGCACTCGATGAGGCACAGCCCGCGATCCAACAACACCCGGACACACGGATCGACCACCCGATAGCAAATGTGATTCCCTTCGCGGCGAGAGCCGAGAATGCCCCGATCCACCAAGCGCTGGAGCTGGTTGGAGACGGCCTGCGGCTTCATTCCCACAGCCGCGGCCAGATCGCCCACGCACATCTCATCCTCTCGAACCAACGCGTGCAGCAGACGCAGACGCGTGTCGTTGGCAAACACCTTGAACAGCCGCATCAACTCCTTCGCCTGCTCCGGAGTGAGCAGCGAACGTTCCTCGGGAGCTGGCTTAGCCGGGGAATCAACCAGAGAAGAAAGGGGGCTGCTGAGGGACATACAACTACATAATACAGTGTAATGGCTAATTTTCAACCCATCTTCTGACACGCGGGACTTATTGTATCACGTTCTCTGCTTCCTTACACTGGATCGTTTGGCTCCCCCGCCGTTCGGTGACAGCAGGCGCCGACGGTAAAGCGGTTGCATTCTCAGGAAAACCTTCATGCGATTCGAAACACGTTGCGTGCACGTTGGCGTCGACAAGGACTCGGCTTACAACAGTGCAACCACGCCCATCTACACGGCTTCGACTTTCCGCTGGGACGATCTCGACACCACCAAAGGCTACGACTACACGCGCAGCGGCAACCCGACCCGCAAGGCACTCGAGGAAAACATTGCCTCGCTCGAAGGCGGCATCGACGCGAAAGCCACGTCGACGGGAATGTCCGCCATCACGGCGGTCATGCACCTGTTCAAACCGGGCGATCACATCATTTCCGGCAACGACATCTACGGCGGAACGTATCGCCTGTTTGCCAACGTCTACCGTCCGATGGGGCTGGACTTCTCGTTCGTCAACATGGGTGACCTGCAGAACGTCCGTGACGCCGTGACCCCAAACACCAAATGCATTTGGATCGAGACGCCGAGCAACCCGCTGTTGCATCTGGTCGACATTGCCGCCGCCACCGCCATTGCGAAAGAGGTCGGCGCGATCACCGTCGCCGACAACACGTTCCTCTCGCCATACTTGCAGCGACCGTTTGAGCACGGCGCCGACGTCGTCGTGCATTCGACGACCAAGTATCTCAACGGCCACTCCGACGTCGTCGGCGGCGCTGTGGTGACTCGCCACCAGGAGCATGCCGAACGGGTTGATTACATTGTCAACGCGTTGGGTCTGGCCTGTTCGCCGTTCGACGCATGGCTGGTCCTTCGCGGCGTGAAGACCCTCGGACCACGCATGGAAGCCCACCAGCGCGGTGCGATGGCGCTGGCCCAGATGCTCGATGAGCACCCGGCTGTCGAGCGCGTCTACTACCCCGGCCTGCCGAGCCATCCGCATCACGCGCTGGCCAAGAAGCAGCAGGACGGATTCGGCGGTATGTTGAGTTTCGACGTCAAAGGCGGCCGCGCCGAAGCAGAACGGGTCTTGTATGACACCCGCTTTTTCCAATTGGCCGAGTCGCTGGGCGGAATCGAATCGCTCATCGAGTACCCCGAGACGATGAGCCACGCCTCCATGACGCTCCAGGCCCGCCGAGAAGCCGGCATCACCGAGAAAACCATTCGCGTCTCGGTCGGCATCGAGCACCCCGACGACCTGGTCGAGGACATGCGACAAGCGCTGGAAAGGAAAAAGTAGAAAGGAAAAAGGAAAAAGGGAAGAGGGGAGCCGACGATCAGAAGAGGAATCCGTTCGGGTGCGTGTTCCTTCGCTTACTTTTGCCTTTTCACTTTTCCCTTTTGCCTTATTCGCGCGGCAGGACGGCGATCGACGTGAGCAGGTCCAGGTCGTCGAACTCGACCTCCATCCTCACGGCGTCGAACAGATAGACGAATACCATGCCGGCCTCGTCGTCTTCGCGCCGGTCCGGTTCACCGAAGCGGGCGGTGAAGTCCAGAAAGTTCGTTTCGCGATTCAAGGGCCACGTCTTGCCGTTCTGCGTGCACCTGCCGGAAAATGAGCCAAACGGCGTGTTGAGATCGTTCGGCCAGACCCAGAACAACACGAAGGCGGCGACGAGTTCGTGATCGGTCTCCATTTGCAGGCCCAGCGAATAATAGAGCAACAGCCCTTTGCGTGCAGCCCGCCGGTCCTCGGCCGGTCCCAAACCGCTCAACTCTTCGGCCCGGTCCTCCAACCGCACGCCGCACAGCGAGAAGTCGTCGAAACGAAACTCCAGCTCCAACTGTGGCTCGATGACCCAGTCGCCGGTGATGTCGGCCCCGAGCAGGAAATCGAAAAGTCCCATTCAGCCTGTCCTGCCTTGACTGCGTGTGGGGCAGGCTTTCCAGCCTGCCATTGCCGACCGGCAGGCTGGAAAGCCTGCCCCACAACACCCTTCAAATGTGAACGGACACGAAGATTTGTCCCTGAGCTTGCTACCCCCCCTTGAGCCATTCACTCGAATACGAATTGAGATCACAAAGTGGCATGGCAACGGCGGGGGGCTGGCCGAAATCGAGGTTTTTCAGGGGGGCAAAAATATTGCCAAAGGGCGGCCGGCCGCTGCCAGCGGACCAAGCCGCGTCCCGGAGATTGGTCCGGACCGCGTTACTGACGGCATCACGACATCCAGAACAGCGTACTCAGGATACTGGTGTCTTCCGAACAAGTCGCCCGGTTGGGTCGAAGTGGACCTCCTTGGCTCCGGCGACAACGGATCGAAATAGAAAGCGGCGCAGGCCGGCTGCGAAGGAACATTGCAGAGAGCCGGCTGAGTCTTCCTGCGATTAATTTACTCGAGCATCATCTTGCTGATCTTGCCTCAGACTTTTTTCTGCCAGTTTTCGATTTTCGCTTCGGTCAGGCCCGATTCGCGTTCGATCATCAGGACTGCCTCTCGCTTCAGCTCGGGCAATCGGGCGCGGACTTTCAGGCGGCCGTTTTCGGCGTAGGTGAACAGCACGTCGACGGGCGAGCCGGCCGCCAAGCCCTTGGGCAGATCGTGAATGACGCAATTGCCGATCGGCGTCGAGTTCCGCCCGCTGGCATCGCCCCCTTCCACGACGCGGATCGTCACGTTTCGCTGGTCCCGCCGCACTGTGCGAAAGCGTTTTCCCTTCGTCACAGGCAAGGTCGTGTTCTTGGGGATGAGCACCGAGTTCTTGGACCGGCCCGTTTGCGGATCCCTGGCCAGCACTCCCAAGCTGTGGGAGTTGACGTTCTTGATGGTCATCGGCTGGCCGGCCTCGTCCGCGCTCGGAAGCAGCAGCCCAGCATAGATGGCCGCACCATGCGCAACCGCTTCGTCGACCGAGAGCGACCGGTCGATTTTCTTACCGGAGAGCGATTCCAGCTCCCGCCGCACGGCCGGCATCCGCGTCGAGCCTCCCACCAACAGCACGCGCGAAATGTCCTTCCACTGCAGCGTCGATTCTTTCAGGACGTTCCGGACCGTGAACAGGGTCCGCTGCAACAGGTCGGCTGTCATCGATTCGAATTCTTCCCGCGTCACCGGAACGCGGAGGCCGTCGCCGGCATGCTCGAAAGAGATCGTCACCTTCTTCCGCGCAGAAAGGGCCCGCTTGGCGTCTTCGACTTCTCGCAGCAAACGCTGCAAGCCGGCCGGGTCTTCGTGGGGATCGATGCCGTGGTGTTTGGTCACAAATTTCTCAGCCACCATGTCGGCCAGCCGGCGGTCCCAATCCATTCCGCCGAGATGCACGTCGCCCGCGGTGGCGATTGTGTTGTAATTTCTGCCATCGATTTCCATCACCGTGACGTCGAAGGTGCCGCCCCCCAGGTCGTAGACCAGCACGCGCTCCGCCTCGCCCGATCCGCCGCCCGTCTTGAGCGGCCCCTGCCCGCAACCGTACGCAATGGCCGCCGCAGTCGGTTCGTTGATGATGTCCAGCACGTCCAGCCGCGCCAGCCGGCCGGCATCCTGTGTCGCCTTCCGCCGCGGCTCGTTGAAGTAGGCCGGCACGGTGATCACGGCTTTCTGGAACGGACCGATTTGTTCTTCCGCGTCGTGCTTCAGCTTCTTGAGGATCAGCGATTGAATCACTTCCGGCGGAACGCTTCTGCCATGAATCGGCCGGTGGTACCTTGCATGGCCCATGTCTCGTTTCGCGGCCTCGGCGACGCCGTTCGGTTCCAGCGGCGCCGCCTTCTGCGCTTCCTTGCCGACGGTGATGGCAGATTCTTCGAACAACACCACGCTGGGCGTCCACGGGTCCCCCTCCCCATTGAGGATCGTCCGAGGGGCTCCGTCTGAATCGAGACAGGCCACCACGGAAAACGTTGTGCCCAGATCGATGCCGACTGCGCGAGGAATGGTCTGTTCCATGGCCACTGCGTCCGGATGTCCAACGTCGCGGCTCGAGCACGTGAGAACAAGACGTTACTGTCAGTTCGAGTATATGCTGCTCCGCTCGTTGCAGCAATCGGCTGTCCGTCGGCACAGGCCGAACAGACGAGGAATGCTGGTCCCTGTCATCGATTGAGCGACTGGATTCATCCATCGCGTCGCATGCGCCCTGCATCGGCCGCGCCGAGCAAGCTCGGCGGCTAAATGGGAACGATGCAATTCGCGTGTTCAATCGTTGTTCGAATTGTCGTCCGGTTGCCAGGCTGGTTTTCGTTTTTCCAGGAAGGCGGCCAATCCTTCGCGGGCCTCTCTGGTCTGGCGGACCTCGGCGGAGACACGTTGTCCCTCGTCCAATTCGTCCAAAAGCGTTGCACCGGCGCAAGCGATGAGGTGGGCCTTCGTCTTCGCCAGCGCAGACGGCGCGCCGCTGAGGATCGACGTCAACAGCTCGCGCTCCCGGTCGGCCAGTTCATCGTCGGGAACTACTTCGTGGCACAGACCGCTGCGAAGCGCTTCGGCCGCCGAGACGCGTCTGCCGGAAAGCAACAGATACGTCGCCGCCCCGGCGCCGACGCGGTAGTTCAGCAGCGAGGCGACCACGGCAGCGGAGATCCCGCGGCGAGGTTCCGGCAGTGAGAAGAAGGCCGATTCGGCGGCCAAGACAACGTCGCAGGCGAGCACCAAGCCCAATCCTCCCGCCAGGGCAGGACCGCCGACGACCGCCAAGCTCGGCTGTGGCAGCGTGAACAGCCGCCAGAGCAGATCGCGATAGACTTGCGCGTCCCGGTGCCACAACTCAGCCGCGTCCGGATGGTCGGCCCGCTGGTGCATCTCCCCGAGGTCCATCCCTGCGCAGAACACGGGCCCCTCGGCCGAGAGCACCAACAATCGAACCGTCGAATCAGTCGCCACCTTTCCGACGGCGTCGGAAATCTGTTCCACAAAAGAGCGCGACAACGCGTTCCGCTTCTCCGCCCGGTCGAGCGTGATGCGGGCGATGCCGTCGTTGACAGAGAATGTGATGAACGGCATTGGCGATTGACTTTTGAAAATTGACGATTGGGACAAGCAGGCTGCGCAACTCAATCATCAATGATCAATCGTCAATCGTCAATTCATCAAGATTCGGCGGGCGTGGCAATTCCATTTCCAGAACACATAGCGCCAGCGTCTTGCCCTGGCTATCGCTGTAGAGTGACCGGCTGGCGCCCCCGTCCAGAACACCGTACAGCACGAAGTTGTAGGCCAGGATGCCGGGCAGCTCAAAACGGTCGACCTGTTTGGGTCGTAACGGGAGAAAATACTCGGCCATCCGCGTCTCGGTCAGCGCTCGACCGAGGAATTCGTAGCCCGCCCGTGTGTAGGCAATTACGCCGATGTTGGCGTTGTTTCCCTTGTCGCCGGAGCGCGCGTGGGCGATGTCCTTCAGTTGAATCGTCTCGGTCACTGCACCCACTCCTTTGCCGGCCGGACGTCCACGACCGGTCTGGCGAGAGCTCGTGAAATCACGCTCGGCCAGTAAGCCAGCACGCGATGCGGTTTCGCACGGGCGCCGGTGTATCCGGTGACGCCGGGCGGACCTGAGGCGACCAGCGGAGCCAGTTCGCGGGTGAACCTTTCGACCGCTTCGCGTGACGGATTGTGCGCACTGACGCGCAGCACAACTTCCCACGGCTCCTCGCGCCGCGGCCAGATGCCGGGCAGTGAATCACCCGCACCGAGACATTCCATGTGGGTCCGTGCCAGATCGAAACCGGCCCGTCGCACGCGCTGAAAGAGCATCTCGGCGCAGCGTCGCGCTTTTTCCATCGCATCGCGGCCGCAAATCACCAGCGTGCCCGAGGCTGCGTAGCCGTCGCTGTAACAGAGCGAGACTTTATACCGTTCCGGCGGCGGGCCGCCGCGCACACCGGCGACTGCGACGCGGTCGGGACTTTCCTGGCGCAGCGTGATCTCGCGAAAATCCACGTCGACGTCGGGCGTGAGATAATGGGCCGGGTCGCCGATCTCGTAGACCAATTGCTCGGCGACGGTCCCTGTGGCGACGGTTCCGCCGGTCCCTGCAGGCTTGGTGATGACAGTCGATCCGTCCTCGGCAACCTCGGCAATCGGATATCCGACACCTGAGAGTTCAATCGTCTTCGTCCAGTCGGAATACATGCCGCCGGTGACTTGTGCGCCGCATTCGATTAGGTGCCCGGCCACGCTGGCGGCCGCCAGCCGGTCCCAGTCGTCCCACTTCCAGGCGAACTCATGGACGGCTGGGCCGACGGTCAGAGACGCATCAGCCACGCGGCCGGTTATGAGAATCCGCGCGCCCGCCCCCAGAGCATCGACGATCCCGCCGGCTCCGAGGTAGGTGTTGGCACTGACGACCCGAGACCGCAGCTTGCCGAGCGGCTCTCCGGTTTCCAAGTTGGCGAACGTCTCGCCGGCGGCAAGATGCGTATCCAGCTCGGCTCTCAGGTCGTCTCCGGAAAGGGCCGCCACGACGACGTCACCGAGTCTCGCTGCAGAGAGGATTGCGGAAACTCGCCGGGCGCACGCGATCTGGTTCACGCCGCCGGCGTTCGTCACGATCCGCAAACCGGGCCGTGCTTTGAGGCTGGGAATCAAACTCTCGACGACCTTCAAAAAGTCGGTCACGTAGCCGGCCCGCGGATCGCGCTGGTGCTGGTGCACGAGGATGGACATGGTCAACTCGGCCAGGTATTCCAGCGTGAGGTAGTCCAGCCTTCCGCTTTCAGCCAGCAGACGCGGCGCGTCGAGATTGTCTCCCCAAAACCCAGCGGCATTGCCGATGCACACGGTCTTCATCGTTGCAGTCTCATCCAAGAACAGGCTATGCTCGATCAGTACCATTCTACCGAATCCTGGACGAGGTTTCGCCGTGGTTCGCAGACGACCAACTCGTTGACTCCGCTGCGCAGCTCCCGCGCCGGCCAGTCGGCCAACGGTCCTTCCGCGAACGTCAACCGCCGCGGCCGCCTCACTACCGCGATCGCTTTGGTCAACGCCGGGATCGTCGTTGTACACCGATCAAGATCGAACAGTCGAGATTTCTTTCACAACCCCGAATGGACAACTCGTAACACTTTAGCCGTCTGGAGCAACTTCCTCACGACAGTGCATTTCGTGGTA
>CAZGYE010000265.1:0-8224 GCA_964530165.1 uncultured Planctomycetaceae bacterium | reverse complement strand
ACTACTTGCTCACCTGGAACTGTCGGCATATCGCCAACGCGACTCTGCAAACGTCAATGAGAGCGATATGTGAAGATGCGGGGTACATCCTCCCAGTACTTTGCACTCCTATTGAACTTACAGAGGTACCGAGAGATGATTGAGGATCCAATCGTTGAAGAAGTCCGGAAAGCTCGCGATGAATACGCGAAGCAATTCGATTACGATCTTGCTGCTATTTGCCGGGACCTGCAAGAAAAGCAGCAACAGTCGGGAAAGCACCTTGTGTCATTTCCTCCAAAGCGTCCAAAGGTCGTTGACAGCTCACACTAACTACTGCTAACAAAACGCTCAACCGGAGCGGCGGTCGGGCGCGAAATCTGAATTCGAAAGTCGCTGGCCGCCGCCAGGTTAGCTTGGTCGTTAGCTGTCGCGCGTGCGACGCAGGAAAAGTGTGCTCCGCTACCTCGCACACCGCGCGGATTGGAGGGCTGGTCATGAGCGATTCCCAAGGGGGAGGTCTCGTGAACGAATCCAGCGTGCCGGAGTCCGAGGCGCGTGACAAGTAAGTAGGTCAGGCTCCTGCCTGACATTTGAGGCGTGCGACCTCATACCTCGTCAGCGTCAGGCAGGAGCCTGACCTACAGTAACTTCTTCTTTGATCGAGTGAGAAGCGTCATTGGTGTAGACATAGCATGATTCCTTTCGGTTGTCGGTGCGACGCCTCCTGTTGGTGCGATCGCGATCGACGGGTTACGGTTTGGGCGGCGTCTCCAAATCTGCCGCCTCGCGAACGCCGTCTGGACCGGACGGCAACGGTTGTTGAGTTCTTGGTTCTTCCAGCAGCGAATACAAAACGTTGTCGACAAACTGCGGGTTTCCCGTCATGCCCAGATGATCGTCAAAGATAAACGTCACCCGTTCCCAGCGGATTGGACTCTGCAATTCCTCGTGTCGTTGTTCGGGCGTGCGTTGGTCCATCAGGGCGCTCTTGCGAGTGACCAAACCGTCGCCCGCACTCTTGCGGAGCACCTTTAGTTTTCGGCGTCGGGGATCGAATCGCACGACCGACGGCGTCTCGATGGCATCTCCGGCAAGCAATTGCAGATGGACCGTCGCTGGCGGCGCTGCCGGAACGTCCAGCGCGTCCTGAAACTGCTTCGCCTTTTTCAGACACTTGCGAAGATGATCGAGGGCAATTGCGCGTCGGTTGTCGGGGTCGGCAACGTCCGGCAGCAGCCATTTCAGAATCTTCTCCTGACGCGGGTCGGCCAATCCCCATTCCATTTGCTCCCAGACCGCCGGATCGTACAGATCGACTGGATCAGTCTGATCGCCGGTTCCGACGACAACGGTCTGCTCGCTGGAACGCGGCATCAACTGGTACGCAGCCGGCATCGTGCCGAGCACCGCGGCGGGATAACGTGGGAGAATCAGCGCTTCCTTGTCGCCTTCGAGCATCGATTTGACCGCTTGGATCGACCCGGAATTCGGTGTGCCGACGATGATCACCCGATCGACGTGTTGGGCTCCCTCCCAGGTCAGTTCGGGCAGAGATCCGTCGTCCGGCAGCGGCTGAGCGCCGTAACGCAGATAATAGCGTGTGAGCAGTCCGCCCATCGAATGCGCCACGAGATCGAATTTCACATCCGCGTCCGAGACGCCGTATCGGCGTTCGATTTCGCCCCGGACGAAGCGTTGCTTTTCAAGAATGAACTCGTGCAGTCGAGCCGCGTTTTCGGCATTGTCGCGCCGCCAGTCATAGGGGAATTGGAAACACGTGAAGTGGTCCTCACCGTAGTCGATGCCCGATATGCTGGTATCCTGAAATCCCCCCACACCCAGCGCTTGCATGATTCCCGCATAGGCCTGAGCCCGAATTGGGACAAACAGGAGATTGACATCCAATGTCCTCAGCACGCTGATGGGTACGACGTCGTCGCGGAGCGTTTTCAACGGCCGCCCTAACTGCATGGGCAATGCGGTCAAACGCGCCCCATCTGGTCGATTTGGATGGGCGTACTTGCCATCAAACGCGCCCCAAACGACAGTGCCCGTTCCTGCTTCTTCGAGTCGCGAGCCAAGGATACCCGGAATCACAATGACAGGCCGACGTTCGGGGCCGTGGTGACGGGCACGGGCTTCGTAGATTTGCTTGAGATTCGGGCCACGCCGAATCGTCGAGCATCCCGGCACTCCGCACACCGCGACCAACACCGTCAGGAGAACGACGAAGCCGTCGCGAATTCTGGTGGAATGATTGCGGAATGTGGTCACGACCATCCTTGGATTCCAATATCTGTCTTCCAATCGCAATGTCTGGTGCCATACGGATGCGGGCTGGTACAGCTCGTCACACGGTGGCGGCTGATTGTTTGTGTGAAAAGAACGCCATCAGTTTCTTGAGAGTGATTGGAAACACGCCCAGCAGAACGAATGCGATCGTGATCTGCGTGAGTTGTGACGTAGTGAATACCGCTCCCGCTCCCTTATCGGCGAGTGCCTGTAGGTTGGGCACGCGCGAGCCGGCGTAGCAGTAAACGGCAGTCCCGGCCAGCATGCCGATCTGGCTGACCCACCAGTACGTCCACGTGCGAATCCGGGTCAGGCCCATCACTACGTTGATAACGAAAAACGGCACGGCGGGAATCAGCCGCAGGGAAAACAGATAGAAGGCGCCTTCCCGGTCCAGAGCCTCGTTGAATGTTTTCAGCCGGTCGCCGAATTTCGACTGGACAACGTCGCGGAACAGGTATCGACTCAGCAGGAACGCCATCGTCGCGCCCGCTGTTGAAGCAAAGCTGACGAGACCAACGCTGCACGCGAAACCAAAGTACCAGCCCATCACCAGTGTCATGAAGGCTGCACCGGGCAGCGACAAACCTGTGACCAGCACATACGCCACAAATGCGGCTCCGATCACCAGCAGAGGTTGGGCTTGCTGAAGCTCCTTGAGTTGCGTTTCCCGCTCGGCCAACGCCGCTAGCGAGAGTGAATCGCGATAGACGTATGCCAAGCCTATCAGGATGACCAGCACGACGCCCACGACGATCTTCATGCTGCTTCCGGAGTTCTCGGTTGCCGGAACGACAGCCGAAGTGTTGTCATGCGACTGGGATGAACTTGAATTGACTTGTTCGTGTGGCTGCTGGGTCATCATGACCTCCGGTTCGAAATTGAAATGTCAAAATGTTTGAGAACGCCAATCGCGGACATTTTGATGACGGTACGACTCGGCAATCCTTACACAGGAATTGGTTGAATGGGAATGAATTCTGGTGACCTCGATTTGACCACCTGCTGCCATCGCACAAACCCGCCCTGAAAGTCGAATTGATGCGTTGGGCCGAACTCAACCTTCCGAGCGGAATTCGCAGGAACTCGTGTTTGTTGTGGACTTGCAATCAGTTTGACCTCCTCTGCGAAGTGCAATGGACAGTGCGAAGCGCTGTGACATCCTGTCATTAAAGAAAGCAAAGTCTTTGCCCTCGGCACATTCGCCATGGCACATGATGCAGCCGTAACCGTTCACAGGACGCACATACCACAAAGCGATGGTGAACGCTCAAGATCAAATTTTCCGTGAGATTCGGACCGAGTAGTGTACAGATCTCGCTGGCATCGAGTCCTATCAACCGGAACGAGGCGCTTCAACGCACCACGATGTTCGCCAACCCCTGTTTTTGCAGTCAGGTCGGGCCGGTTGTACCGGACGATTTTCTTGGCAGCGGGGCATGGTTGATGGCCGGGAGACCCGGCCCTACGCAACTCGAATAGAAGAATGGGCCACCATCGTTCCTTCGGTTCGGAAAAACTTCCTGAAACTTGACACGCAACGGGCTTTCATAGAAGCCACCCGGACCGAAGGCGAATTTTGGCCTCTTGCCGCTTGAATGGTGTCCCTGTTTCATGCAAGCTGGGTGCAATTCCACAATTTTATGTGGCTGGGTCAGGGCAGTGACGTGAAACAGCGATTGCCATTGCGTCGAGATGCCGAGTCGATTTGGCGGGCCGGGGTCGATGCTGTCGGGTCCGAGCGATTGGTTCGAGACGCGGTGTCGATCACCGGCACGACACTGGTGATCTGTGGCCGCGAGTTCCCGTTGGCTGACTGGAATCGTGTGGCCGTCGTCGGCGCCGGCAAGGCGGGAGCGGGAATGGCGGCGGCGTTCGAACGGGCCGTCGGAGAAGACGTTCTGCACGAGAAGGTGTTCGGCTGGGTGAACGTTCCCGCGGATTGCGTGCGTCGGCTGGAAAAGATCCACCTGCACGCCGCCCGGCCCGCCGGATTGAACGAACCGACTCGCGAGGGCGTCGAAGGATCGCTCAAGATTCTCGAGATCGTCTCGCAGTTGCGGGCGAACGATCTGTGCGTGATCCTGATCTCCGGCGGCGGCAGCGCGCTGCTGCCGGCGCCGGTTCCGCAGATCACTTTGGAAGACAAGCAAGCGGTCACGCGGTTTCTGATGCACGCCGGCGCGACGATCAACGAGCTGAATTGCGTACGCAAACAGCTCTCGCGGATTAAGGGTGGCCATCTGGCCCGTGCGTGCGGCGCGGGGCAGGTGCTCGTGCTGATTATTTCCGATGTGATCGGCGATCCGCTGGACGTCATTGCCTCGGGACCGACCGTGGCCGATGCGTCAACCGCCGCCGATGCACGGGCCATTTTGCAGAAGTACGATCCGCCGGCTACTGCCGTGCCGCCATCGGTCATGGATACTCTTTCCCTGGCGGCGGAGAAATCGGAACCGCCGGAGCCGATTCCACAGACGCTCAGCAATCACGTCATCGGCAACAACGCGGCGGCGCTGGGTGCCGCCTCACACCGGGCGAAAGAGCTTGGTTACCGTGTTCATTCCTTGGGGTCGCGGAACGCGGGCGAGGCGCGGGCCGTCGGACGTGAATTGGCGGACTTGAGCAGAACGGTCCGCGACTCCGGCGATCCGGTCGCTGCGCCCGCGTGCGTCCTGTGGGGCGGAGAGACGGTGGTTCATCTGGCAAAAAGCGACCAACCACGCAAAGGGGGCCGAAACCAGGAAGTCGTGCTCGCCGGACTCGAACAGTTGTGGGATGACGGGCTGGAGCACATCGTCTTGCTTTCCGGAGGGACTGACGGCGAGGATGGTCCGACCGACGCAGCCGGGGCCGTCGCCGACGCGGACGTTCTCCAAGCCGCCCGCTCGCGGCAACTCCTGCCGGCCGACTATCTGGCGATCAACAACTCGTATCGGTTTTTTGAACAAACCGGCGGGTTGCTGAAAACGGGACCGACTCACACCAACGTCATGGACGTGGGCGTTGTGCTGGTCGGGCGGACCTGAATTCCGCCAAATTCCGCGACAAGCCCTCCCCACTTTGAAGGTCCACTATTGCGGCGTTTCAGTCAGAGCGCGGACGATTTGAACCTCAGTCTCGTCACGGAGATCGATGGTTTCGGGTCGCAGCTCCGGCAGACCCGACCTCCACGCCTCGACGACCGGCTGGGTGTACGATTCTCCGTTGGCGCGAACCACCTTGCCGACCTGGCCGTCGTTCAGTTCGACATACGATCCGATCGGAAACAGCGACACGGTGTACAACAGACCGCGGACGACGGCCGGGTCGTACAATCCCTGGCGCGCGCCGTGGACGATTTGCTCCATGGCGTGGTAGGGCAGTAGACCGGGACGATGCGGCCTGGGCGAAATGAGCGCGACGAATACGTCGGCGACGGCGGCGATTTTTGCCAGGGGATGAATCTGGCTGCCCTGCCGGCCCCGGGGATAGCCGGAACCGTCGCACCGTTCGTGCATCTGGTAGGCGACCATCCGCGACCCGGTCGGCACGTCCTTCACACCGCACATCAGGTCGTAGGTCATGGTGGAGTGCTTGGTGATTTCCAGGAATTCGATTTGGCCGAGGACCTTCTCCGAGTGGAACAAATTCTGATTGATACGCAGCATGCCGGCGTCGTGGACGAGACAGCCGATTCCCAGCTCGATGAGCTCTTCGGCCCTCAGCCCCAGAATCGTGCCGACCGAGAGGGCGAGCATTCCCGTCTGCAGGCTGTGTTTGCACGGGTATTTGTCGCTGGCCGGCTGCAAACCCATCGCCACGAACAGATCGAGGTCCTCGGTAATCTTGACCAGTGATTCACTGGAAATTGCTGTCATCTTGGCCGCATCGCCCACGTCGCCGGTGGCGAGTCCGTCGAAGAGCGTCTCGATCTGAGTGACCGATTGCCGGTAATTGGCGGCGAATTTTTGTGTTCGCGCGCTCTCGTAGTTGGTCGTTCCGTGCTGCCGAACTTTGTTCATCAGGGATCGTGGCGACCTGGTCCATCGGCTGTCGGCCGTTCGTTCCACTTCGGGTTGGATGGGTCGCGGCGGAGACGTGGCCCGTTTCTTCGCACCGTGGCCGGCCAGCGCGGTCACTCGGCCCAGCTCACTGCGGAGAACGCGGACCCTCGAAACGCCCCGGCTTCGGAGCCGGTTGAGCAGGCTCGCCGTGATGGTCGTTCCCGACGCCAGCAGCAGGACGTTAGACTCTTCGCGATCGTCGTAGATCGGGGAGCGCAGCGTCACACCGACACGTAGACCGGAAACGCTGATCGAAGCAAACCGGCTGCTGTGTGAACGGGATGGAACTTGGGTCTGCGGCATGGAACTTCGAATGCTCGCGGGAAGGATCGATCGGCAAAGCGCGGCCCGTATGCAAACGTAGGCCATTGGGCTGTGTGAGGCAAATCGTGCCCTTGACCGGAATCACTTCTCGTTCCGATTCGTCGCACCGCCGGTCGGATCACGCCGGTTTTTCCGGTCGTAGCGGGAACAGAAAATAGCGAGTTGCCAGCCCGCCCACGATCAAGGCGCCGCCGATCCAGGTCGTTTCGGAAACCGTCTCGTGCCAGATGAGTGCGACCCACAGCGGATTCAAAATTGGTTCGATCAACGGAATCAGTGCGGCCTCCTGCGTTTTCACCCAGCGGACTCCGCGGGCAAACAGGACGTACGGCACACCCATCTGCAGCACACCGAAGGCCGCCACTAAGGTCCACTGAGTCGTCGAATCGAGCCGGACGTTAATTGACAGCACCCAAGGCAGCAAGATCAGGCCGGCGGCGGCGTGGTTCAACGCCACCAACCAGGTCGAGTCTTCGTCCCGCAGACGGCGCAGGCAAACGACCACTCCGGCATAGCAGGCGCCGCTGCCCAGGGCGATCAAATTGCCGGCAAAGTTTTCGCTCGACCAGTCACCGGCCACAATCCACACAATGCCGCACACCGCCGGGACCAGGGCCAGCAGGTTGCCCCGATCGATGCGCTCCCGCAAAAAGAGGAGTCCGAATAGAGAGGCCCAGACCACACTGGTATACTGTAGGAAGATGGCCGCCGCCGCGGTGGTCCGCGTGAGGGCTGTCACGAACAACACGTTCATGGCCGTGAACGAGAGGACCATCGGAACCAGCGCCGGCCGCCAGCGGATCGAACGGCGTCGAACAAACGGCAGCAGAAAAGCAGCGGCAAACAGCGCGCGGTAACAAGCCAACAGCGGGCCGCGCTCCGCTTCCGGCAAGAGTGCCAGCGGCGGACTCTTCACGAACAGTCCGCTGGTGCTCCACAGAATCGCGGCCAGCAACACCAGCAGCCGGCCGCGCGTCACAGCGGCCGTCGGCGAAACGTGGTTCATAACGGCTCCTGGAATTCCGTAAGATGTCGCTCCGTTTATTCTTGCTTTCCTGCTCGGTTTTTCTACTCTCGACAGAAATGTACGAAACCTTCGAACACACTGCCGATCTGGGAATCCGCGTGCGAGCCGACGGACTCGACGCGCTGTTCGCCGATGCCGCGCGCGGATTGTTCTCGACCCTGGTCGAGGACCTCGGCACCGTTCGCCCGCAGCGCGAGGTGACGTTCCGAATCGACGGCCGCCAGAAAGATTACCTGTTCTTCGATTGGCTGAACGAACTGCTGTTTCGATCCGAAACCCAACACATCCTCTTTTCCGAGTTCACGGTGACCGTGGGCGACACCGGACTGGCGGCCTCTGCCCGCGGCGAACCGGTCGATCCCCGGCGTCACCGGCTCAGCCACGAAGTGAAGGCCATCACGTACCATCATCTCAAGGTGGAACAAACCGCCGACGGCTGGTGCGCGGAAGTCATTGTGGATATTTAGCGCGATTGACAAGAATAACGGCGAGCGGGGGGCGTCAGCCCCCTGATGAAGGCGCGGAAACGAAGGACTTCCAGAACGGAAGAGCA
>CAZGYE010000264.1:3609-8254 GCA_964530165.1 uncultured Planctomycetaceae bacterium | reverse complement strand
CCCTTACCCGAGCAATCTAACCCAAACGTCATGAAATCAAGAAGAGCAAAACCACTGCTGTAGAACCAGGTTCAGTGTTTCAAAACGAGGAAGTCGGGTTACTGGTCTTTGGCCGGCGGCTCGACCGGCACGCGTTGATAGACGTATTGCGTGGTCACTCCCTTTCCGCCGAGAAAGACCGTCAGGACCAAGTCGCTGTCGTGGTCGTCCGAAACGATGATCGTGGCCGTTACGGAATCGCTTTCGGCCACCTTGCCCGTGGAACCGCTTCGGCCAACAGTTACTCCGGTCCGGTCTGCCCGCCCATGTGAGGGCGGGTCACTGACGATGTACATACCATCCACGGCAATCCCCATTCCAGCGCCAACGTAATAGTCCTTTTTTTCGCCCCCGGCATTGCCCTTGATGCTCATAGTAAACGTGTCGCCTGCGTACAGCTTCTTCGGCGGAGTCCCTGAGACCGAGAAGCTGAATTTCCAATCGTACTCAACCTTGCCCCCTCTTTCACGGCGGAGATGAACGTTGGCGCTGGAGTGCGTGAAATCGATTTTCTGCAGATACCAGTTGTCCTGCTTGTTGCCATGTTCCCAATTCCAATCCTTCCTGTTGTCGGGGTCCCGCTTCGGGTATCCCTCTTTGAGGACCCACATGTACTCGACCGGATCACGGCTTTTCTTTTTGCCGATGTCGAAGTAGCCGATGCCCACCGCGGAAATGGTGTTCTCGTGCGTTTCGTCGGGCAGGATTTCGACAGCAACCTTCACAGTGAAGGACTTGTCATCGACGTTTTTCGGCACGGTGATGCGGTTATAGACCTTGTGCAGACCGTTGGAGAGCATGACCCGCTGGATTTTGTGCCGTCCTTTTGCCCAGGTTGGCAGCACCCAGATCACGTCGGCCGCGACGTAACGTCCCGGCGCCAGTTCACCGGTGATGACTGTCGCTTCGATCCGAGCCGTCCGGCGTTTCTTGCTGACCGTGTCGACATCCTCTGGTGTGGAACTGGGAATGGTGACCAGTGGCACGCCGACCATCGGCACGCCCAACCGCCGGGCGGCCCGTTCTCGGGCCTTTTTCTTTAGAATCCGCTCGACCAGGGCTTTATCGCCCGTCAATCCGTAGGCGCGAAACAGGGCGAGAATCTGTCGCGTCGACAGGGCAACTCGGTATTTCCCCAGTACTTCGCGAAACGCCCACCATTTTTTGATGCCGGCGTGTGAATAGCTATCGAGCGCCTGACGCACGGCCAGTTCATCGGCCAAACTATCCAGCTTGGTGTCAGCACGGGAAACGAATTTGTCGACGTTCCATTTCGCACTCTTGTACTCGATAGTCTGATTGTGCGCCAGCGCGAGGAGTTGGGCATCGGAGAAGGGCTGCTTCGCGGCGTTTTTCTTGAGCTTGCTGGCATAGCTGGAGCCGGCGTTGGTCGAAAACGGCGTGTCGGTCGTCTCGCCGAAGACGGCCTCCCACGCGACGCCCGCGATGCTTCGCCAGGTTTCTTTGACCGCCATCACGATTCGCTCGGCCGACACGGCTCGTTCGAGTCGTAGATATTCGGCTTTTGAAAGCGTTGCATAACCTCGCGCGATAACTTCCTTCGCGACCACCAGGTAATAGCGATCTGCCAGCCGGCCGTCACTGGGGCGTTTCGAGGCGATCTGAATTCCCTTGGCCTTGAACAGATTGGTCTTGGAGATTTCTCCCTGCTCGTTGTAAATGCGTGCCCACGTGTTGTCGCCGCGAAGGCCGAGGTCATCCTGTTCGGCGCGGGCGAACACGCTGGCCATCTTTTGCGCCACCGTGGAGACCAGCCCGATGGCTTCACCGTAGAAATCGAGCACGTCGAACAGCGGCCCCAGCGCCTTTGCGGCGGGCAATTTCTTGACCTGACCAACCGAGTACTTAAAAACGGCAGCCATCACGGCAAACTGCTGAGCCATCTTTACGGTTTTGGGATGAGCCTTGAGATTCGGGTCGGCGCTGAGTCCCTTCACTTTGTCATAGGCCCCCTTGGCCGTGTTGAACAGTTTCTTCGCCTCGTCGAAAGCAAGTTTGCCATTGTCGACCGAGGCTTCGGGATAACGCGTCTTCAGGTAGGCCAGCACCCTTTTCTCGCCTTCGTCATAAGCCAAACTGCCGGGCGCGTCTTCAAGTTGGCGGAGTTTCTCGATCCGCCCGGTCCACTTGTTGATCCATTTGAGCGACTCCATGGCGGCCTCGACCTTCATGCGCTGCTGTTCGAGCTTTACGACGCCCTCGAGCAGTCTCGTGCGATCTTTGATGATGCCGCGATACGTCTGCCGCATCGACTCGCGCCAGCCGTCATTCATCATACGGGCCGAGCGGAGGTTCAGTTCGGGATTGCCGGTCAGCTCTTCTAGGTACTGTAGCACGGCCGAAGCCCTGGCCTTGTCGGTGCGCATGAATTTCAACTGGTCCGCCTGTTGCTGGTAGATTTGCCTGAACGTCATAACTCCATTTTTCTCGTCGCCCTCGGCGGCGGTGGCTTTCTTGAGAATCTTGATCATCCAGGTTTCGGCGGCCTTTTCGAGGACCGCCTTTTCGGCGGCCTTCACCTTGCTCACCTCGGGTTTCCAGGCGTCGACATTGTTGAGATCCCTCACCGCCGCCACCTTCATCTCGGCGGCCAGATTCTGTTGCTCTTTCAGGTAGCGATCGGCCAACTGAGGCGACAGAAAAAAACCAATGTCCTTGAGCCGTTTCAGCGCCTGCAGCTTCAACTCGACATCAAGCATGTCCATCGACCGCTGGAACGACATGTCGGGTTCGTCGGCCGGTGCCAGTGTGGCAAGGAGCACCACAATTGTTGCCCCGATCGCACTAATCAGCACGCTTCGCATGGAATTCGAGCCTCCAACCATTTTGTTCGAGAGAACCGATCAGCAAATTGTCGGAGAGCGTGAGGGAAAGAGGCGGCTTTCCCTTTCCGACCACGCGGCCGTCCTGAATGACGAGAACGCGAGGCCGCCACTTCGAGGTGGGCTCGGGTGCCAGGACATATTGGTCGCCCTCGGGTTTGATGGTGAGCCGTAGCGGCGGCGCTTCGGATGTGTCGAGCACTTCGAGATGGTCGCCGACGGGTGCTTCGATCGCCACGATGGCGGCCTCCCACGTTCCGGCTAACGCCGAAAGGGTCGCGGCAGGTTTCGCTCTGTCAGCCTTGGCAATCGCCTCGTCGATCGTGGCGTCCATCGACTGCGGCGGCCAATCGGCGAACGTCAACTCCTGACCCACCGAACGCGATTTGTCTTTGTCGCTCGAACCGTTGGCGTTGCTGGCGGCCGATGTGACGCTGGCAGCCTTGGCGGGCGGTGGTTTGTCACTCCCCACAGAGCCATTGACCTTGCCGCTACCGCCAGCGCCGTTGTTGTGCGAGTTGCAGCCAACGAAAACCAGCAACACACACGCCGCAGCCCACCGCCAATTCTTTGCACTCACCACCCGCCCTGTGTTGGCTGATGTGCGCCAGTTTCCGACACGATGGCTCATTATGATATCCTTTTGTTCACTCAGCAACCGCACGGCGTACGCGATGCCAAGTCGGATCGTCTGCCGTTTCGAATCGGGACGCACATCACGGCCCCTCAAACTCTGGACGAGTCAACCTGCAAAACTCGCAAATCGTCTTCTATTTTGGTGCATCGTGAAGCAGAATACAACCGAGGCGAACCCTCCCTTTCACAGAGTGTGTGGCCGTATCGGACACGTGCAGTACAACCCGCGACGACACGTTCAACGGCAGTGCGACACGGTTCGAATGGATCGACCACATCTGATGACTTCGTGTGATTCTCGACCGACTCTGGAGGAGCACGCGGTCCGCCAGAGTCGCATGTCCCTGATGTAAGCGACTATTGTAAAACGATTTATCGTGTGAATGCGGTTTCGTGGCGGCCCACCAAATCGCAGCGCAAGCTGATTTTTTGCAATGTTCAGCCTAAATTGTTAATTTTAACTTGATTACCTAGCCGGACTTCGTGAAGATAGACGAAGTGCTTGCAGATGCTGCCATTGGAGGGGTCGGCGTGCTCAGGCGATATCGGGCGCTTCACCGCGAACCGTATCCACGTGGCATTGACGCGAGAGTGATCCGGTTCGGGCGTGGCAAGGCGAGCTTTTGATTAACCTTCAGAGAAATGATGGGGGATTCTGATGAGACGACTGACGTTCTTGGTACTAGTCGCAGCCTTATGCGTGGTGCCGATCGGCACTGCGCAAGCCAGACACAAACGCTGCTTCTTGTCTGGTTTGTTCGGAAAGAGTCATCATTCTAGATCGGCTCACACGTGTGGGAAGCCGGCGGTGACATGCAGCAAGCCGCAGCCGACTTGCTGTCAGCCCACTCCGACCTGCGAGGCTCCGGCTCCGAAAGTCACGAAGAAAAAGGCGCCGCCGGTTTACGACGAAGCACCTCCGCCGCCGAAAGAAAAGAAAGCGGCGCCCAAGCCTGCCGCAAAAAAGCCGGCGCCCAAACCTGCCGCAAAGCAGCCGGCGCCCAAGCCTGCTGAAAAGAAAGCGGCGCCCAAGCCTGCCGCGAAAAAGCCGGCGGCCAAACCTGCCGCAAAGAAGCCGGCGGCCAAACCTGCCGCAAAGAAGCCGGCGGCCAAACCTGCCGCAAAGA
>CAZGYE010000264.1:0-3509 GCA_964530165.1 uncultured Planctomycetaceae bacterium | reverse complement strand
AGCCGGCGGCCAAGCCTGCTGAGAAGAAGCCGGCTCCAAAGAAAGAAACCTAAACGAGTAATCGAGTAATACTGTGCGGGGTGAGGATGCCATACTCTCGCTGTGTGAGCATGGCAAATTGAACGAGCATCGCTGCACATGGCCAAGCAAGCTTGGCCATGTTGCGCTGTTTGAAAGAGACTCGAACGCACAGCGGTCAAGCTCATTCTGCTCGCTCAAACAGACCGGAAGGGTGTTCCCTGCCGGTCTGTTTTGTGCGCCGGTGCGTGGCGATCGCTGGTTCCACAAGTGCTGCCTTTGCAGACAATTGTCGTGTCAGTAGAATAGCATCTCCACAGCGGGATTCACAGCCGTACCTCTGACGCACACCACCGGGGCGCAGTGACATGAGTGTTCAACCGGTCTTGATCGATGGCGAATGGGTTGCTTCGACGGGAATCGAGACGTTTCAGGCATTCAACCCAGCAACTCGTGAGCGGTTGCCGGACTCCTATCCGGTCAGTCCTTGGGACGAAGTTGAAAGGGCCATTCGTGCGGCGGCCGGCGCTTCGCAGGAAATGTGCGGCTGGCCGGGTGAGCGATTCGCAAGCTTCCTGGAGCGGTATGCCGAACGGATCGAGGCACGCAGTGAGGAGCTGGTTGAGAGCGCCCAGGTGGAAACAGCGCTGCCGGCACAGCCCCGGCTCAAAGACGTGGAGCTGCCGCGCACGACGAACCAATTGCGTCAGGCAGCCGCTGCGGCCCGTGAGGGCTCGTGGGCGATGCCCGTCATCGACACGAAGGCCAACATCCGCTCGATCTACGCGCCCTTGGGGCCGGTCGTGGTATTTGGTCCGAACAATTTCCCATTCGCGTTCAACGGCATCTGCGGTGGTGATTTCGCTGCGGCCGTCGCGGCCGGCAATCCGGTGATTGCCAAGGGACACTCGTCGCATCCCGGCACGACGCGGATCTTCGCCGAGGAGGCCCGCAGGGCGGCCCAGGAAACCGAAATGCCTGCTGCACTGGTGCAACTCATCTATCGCACCAACCACGAAGACGGTGTCCGGTTGGTCGCACATCCTCTTCTCGGCGCCAGCGGTTACACCGGTTCCCGTCGCGCCGGACTGGTGCTGAAACAGGCCGCCGACACAGCGGGCAAACCGATTTATCTGGAGCTTTCCAGCATCAATCCGGTATTCGTTCTTCCGGGCGTGCTCGAAGAGCGATTGGATCAGGTGGCCGACGAGTTCGTCACGAGCTGTCTGATGGGCGCCGGTCAGTTCTGCACGAATCCCGGTCTGGTGATTCTCCAAGCGGGGGGGAAGACCGATGCGTTCGTCGACGCCGTCGCCGATCGCTTCGACGCTGCGCCGGTCGGAACGCTTTTGGGTCAAGGAGTTCAGAAGAACTTTGAAGCCGGCCTCAACAGTTTGCAGGCGGCCGGCGCCCGGGCAGTCACCGGCGGTCAGCCCGGAGCGGGAAGCGGATATTCCGTTTGCAATACGTTGCTGAAGGTCGACGGCGACACGTTCCTCGGTCATTGTGAAGCGTTGCAGGCTGAGGCTTTTGGCAACGGTTCGTTGTTCGTGATTGCCAAGGATGCCGATCAGCTTCTCGACATCGCCCGACGCCTGGAAGGAAATCTCACTGGTACCCTCTACAGCGACGTCGGCGGCAGCGATGACACGCTCTATGACCACGTCGCACCGGTCCTGCGTCAGCGGGTCGGACGCTTGCTCAACGACAAAATGCCGACCGGGGTGGCTGTGAGCGCGGCGATGAATCACGGCGGCCCCTTCCCGGCCACGGGGCATCCGGGGTTTACAGCGGTCGGTATTCCGGCTTCGATCCACCGTTTCGCCATGCTCTCGTGCTACGACAACGTTCGTCCCCATCGGCTCCCGGCCGCGCTGCAGGACAAGAACCCCAACGGTCAAGTGTGGCGGTACATCGACGGCTCGTGGACACAGGGCGACGCCGGTTCGAACTAACCTTGTGGTGAGCGGGTGCGACATGCCGGGCACAATGAAATTCGGTGTTCTTGGATGCGGACGCATTGTTCACCGTGCACTGCTTCCGGGCATCGGCGGTGCACCGCAGGCAACTTTGCACGCCGTTGCCAGTCTGCGTCCCGGGGTGGCCCGTCAAGTTGCCCAAGAGCATGATGTGCCGCAAGCTTACGATTCCTACGAAGCGGTTCTGGCCGATCCCGACGTGCAAGCGGTCTATATTCCCACTACGGGAGACCTGCACCACAAGTGGACGATCGCCGCTGCCGAAGCCGGAAAGCACGTCCTCTGCGAGAAGCCGCTGGCAACCAGCGTGGCCGAAGCCGAGGACATGGTCGCTGCTTGCCGCGAAGCCGGGGTGATTCTGCAAGAAGCCTTCATGTGGAAACATCATGCCCGCGCCAAGCGCGCCAAAGAGCTGATTGAAGCCGGCGAGATCGGCGAGTTACGGTTGATCTGCGTCCACTTCTCGTTCGACATCGACCGTGACGAATGGCGGCTCGACCCGAAGCGGGGCGGCGGAGCAATGTGGGACCTCGGTTGTTACGGCGTCAATCTGTCGCGGCACTTCACCGGTGCCGAGCCGGCCGACGTCTACGCCCGCGCTCACTTCTATGAACCCCAGCCGGGGTCCGGCCCCCCGCCGGGGTGCGGCCCCCAGCGGGGGTCTGGTATCGGCGTCGACATGACGATGCAGATTGCCCTCGCTTTTCCAGGCGGCGTGCTGGCCAACATCGATTGCAGCTTCGAATCGCCGTTCCGCTGTCACGCCGAGCTGGTCGGCACGGGCGGCATGCTGATTCTGCCGCGAGCCTTTCTCCCCCGCGAGGAAGCCGAGCTCCTTCTGTACCGGGACACCGACCGGGAAACCCCGCCGGAGACGATCACTTTTCCCGCGTCCAATCAGTACGCCGAGCAGTTGACCGACTTCTGCGCATCGATCGCAGCCGCCAGCCTGCACCCCCCGGCCGAAGACGGACTGGCCAACATGCGCGTGCTGGAGCGGGCGCTGCAGTTGGCAAAGAGTCAATAGCCCGGATTGTAAGTATCTATCCCAGCGGGACCCAAACCGACAACTCGTTGTTGGATCGCTGTCGGAATCCGCTCCCTCCACGACACATCCAACGACGACAAGTCGTCGGTTTGGGTTTCTACGAACAAGCCGGGTTGTTCTGGTTGTCTTTTTTTTGAGAAGCCAAACGCCTCTCCCGCTAGAAGGCTCCCGATCGACTCACCAACCGCCGCCGGTAACTCCGCGCAACAAGCTGCGTCCAAACCCAGCCGGGACTGCTTCTTACGCCGCTTTTCCGCTGTTAATCAAAGCGCGAACGGGGTTGGCGCGACGGGTGGCGGGGCCTGAGCGACCAGCGGGAGCGTGGCCCCGTGCTTGCATGCTGGCAGGAAGCGTTGATCTGGGCAACGGGTCCACAGCGTGCATGCTCCGGGGCCACGTTCGCTTCGCTCTCTTAGAAAGGACGCGGTAATTCAGCAAAGCTGCAGAAGGTTTCGATGGCGGAC
>CAZGYE010000263.1:0-8323 GCA_964530165.1 uncultured Planctomycetaceae bacterium | reverse complement strand
GTCGGCCAAACAACGCCGATGGTCATGCACCACACGCCGAACCAAACGACCCACATTGTGAATTTCGTGAGCCAGCATGAAGGAGGCGTGCACTTCTTGCTGTGTGACGGCTCGGTCCGGTTTGTGGGCGAGAACATGGACTACGACACGTTCCGCTACCTCGGCGAGCGGGCCGATAGTCACTCGCTCGGCGATTATTAACGGCGGCATCACCTGAGCGCCGTCGTGCAAGTCGACGCACGCCGTACCGATGAGGCCGGCAACCGCCCCGGCCCGGCCTCTTTTGTGTTCCGCGGTGGACTCTGTAGAATCAAAGTCCAGAATACGGGCGAGCGAGGGGGCGTCAGCCCCCTGGTGCTCGGGCCACGGTCAAAGCAAAAGGTGCGCGTTCCATCATGTCCGGCAGCGATCCGAAACGGGAATTTGCCGTCGACGTTGTCCGGCGGCTGCAGCAGTCGGGTCATCGGGCGTTGTGGGCCGGCGGTTGCGTGCGCGATGTTCTGCTCGGACGCGATCCACAGGATTACGACGTGGCCACCGACGCCCGGCCGGATGAAGTCCGCCGATTGTTCGGACATCGCCGGACGCTGGCCGTTGGGGCGAGTTTCGGCGTGATGATCGTCTGCGGAGAAGAACGGGCCGGCAACGTCGAAGTCGCCACCTTCCGCACTGAAGGCCCTTATCTCGACGGCCGTCGCCCGGAGCACGTTGTGTTCAGCTCGCCCGAAGACGACGCCCAGCGGCGGGATTTCACGATCAACGGCCTCTTCTACGATCCCGTCGAGGAGAAGGTGCTCGATTTCATCGGCGGTAAGCAGGACCTCCGTGCCGGCGTCGTCCGCGCCATCGGCGACCCGCACGACCGCATGCGCGAAGACAAGCTCCGCTTGCTCCGCGCGGTCCGCTTTGCGGCAACGCTTGATTTCCAGTTGGATCAGGTGACGGCCGACGCCATTCGCGAAATGGCCGAGGAAATCCTCGTGGTCAGTGCCGAACGAATCGCGCAGGAATTGAAGCGGATGCTCCTTGATCCGCATCGCAGGCGGGCCATGCGGTTGACGCGTGACGTCGGTTTGCTGGTGGTCATCGTTCCTGAAATGACCCCGTTGTTGGGCGACGCTGCAGACCGGCCGGCTGACGACGCCTGGGAACAGACGCTCCAGATGCTCAGTCTGCTGTCGGATCCGAGTTTCGAGTTGGCTGCCGCCGTCCTGCTGCACGCCGTACCTGCGGGGAGGCGGCCGGAAGAGTCGGCGACTGCCGTTGCCGAGCGCGTGCGGAACATTTGCCGCCGGCTGCGGTTGTCAAACCACGAAACCGATCACATCGGCTGGCTGGTCGAGCACCAGCACGATCTCCTCGACTCGCCCGCGCTGCCGCTGTCCAGACTGAAACGGTTGATGGCGCATCGGCACATCGGCGATCTGCTGGCGCTGTTCCGCGTCGAGACAGTCGCCGCCAACGCCGACCTGGCGCCGGTCGTCTTCTGCGAAGAGTACCTGCGGAACACGCCCCAAGAGGAGATCAACCCCCCTGCCCTGCTCACCGGTGACGACCTCATCGCGCATGGATTCCAGCCGGGGCCGCGTTTCAAAGGGATTCTGGAATCGGTCCGCGACGCCCAACTCAACGGCGTAATCCACACGCAAGCCGAGGCGCTCGCCTTGGCCGAACAGTTGCAGCATTCAGCCCGCAACGATAAGAAAGGGCAGGCGTAGAAATCAACGATCCAGGCAGTAGAGTTCTACATCAGCCGAGAGTACAAGCGACCGGTCGCTTGCGCTCCCGGCTAGTGAAACCAGAACTTCGTTACGGGGGACGTCTATGCCCGAGAAAGTCCGCATTGCCGTCATCGGGGCCGGCGCCGTCTCCGATTATCATCACGTGCCGGGAATTCGAATCGATCCCCGCGCCGAGTTGGTCGCCGTCTGCGATCCGAACGAGCAATTGCTCCGGCAGCGCCAAGAGGATTGGGGACCGACGAAGCAGTACACCGATTTCGAGGATGTCGCCGCCGACGCGGACGTCGACGCGGTGATTGTCGCCACGCCGAACCACACTCATTTGCCGATCTCGGTCTCGTGCATCGAAGCCGGCAAGCACGTGATGTGTGAGAAGCCGCTGGGCCTCAGCTTCGGCGAAGCGGCAGCCATGTATCGCGCGGCCCGCGAAGGCGGCGTCCGGCACATGACGGCCTTCACGTACCGGTTCGCCCCATCGATGCGGTACTTGAAGCAGTTGGTCTCCAGCGGAGCGCTCGGTGAGCCGCGGCATTTCCGCAGCCAGCGGTTTCTCGATTTGCCGGAGACGAGCTGGGGCTGGCGGCAATACAAGAACTCGGCTGGCGCCGGCGACCTGTTCGACATGACGATTCACCGCATCGATTTTGCCCAGGACCTGATGGGGCCGATCGCCGCCGTGTGCGGAGCCGTGGCCCAATTCGCCCCCCGCGATAGGACCGAGGACGGCCAAACCTGCGAGCCATCCGAGGTCGACGACTGGTCGGCCTTGATCGCCCGATTCGAGAGCAGGGCCGTCGGCGTGTGGGAAGGCAGCACGCTGATGAAAGGCTACCACAACGACGGGTTCGGACACGAATGGGCCGAGGTCAACGGCAGCGAAGGCTCGGCGGTCTACCGGCTCACCGAACCGAACACCATTCTCGTCGGTCAGCACGGCCAATCGCTCCAATCGCAGCCGGTTCCCAAAGAATTCCTGGTCGTCAAAGGTAGCCAGCGAGATCCCGCTGAAGGCGTCCCCAGCACGGTCTTTCGCTACGATCTGGTCTACGAGTTTGTCTCAGCCATCCTCGAAAGCCGAGATGCCGTGCCCGGCTTCGACGACGGCGCCCGAGCCCAAGCTGTCGCCGACGCCGTCCTCGAATCGTTCGACAGAAAAGCGTGGATCGAGATCGACGCAGAACTTGATTGAGTGTGGGATAGGCTTCCCAGCGAGCGGCTGGGTGATAGGGGGCCGGAAGGCCGGTTCGATTTGGAATTCCGGTCTCCCTCCACTCCGAACCGTGCGTGCGGGTCTCCCGCATACGGCTCTCCGGTTGATGACTATGCTGGAAGTATTCGAACCAGCCGCGCAACGTGCGGTTGACGTCGGCGATGCTTGACGAACCGGTATCCCAAGGAACTCGAAGCCTTCGGTGGCCGCGTCGACACTTGCACCTAAGAAATGCGTATTTGTTCATTTGTCTGTTCTCTCCGAGGTGACTAAACTAAATGAAGAACCACTCTGACGAAAGGCAGATCCGATGACGCGTTGTCACTCTGGATGGCTGGGGGGCGTCTGTTGTTGGTTGCTGGTGTGCTCGGCAGCGGCACCCCTCCGCGCCGAGAGCGGGCGGATCGTGTTCAACCGCGACATTCGTCCGATTCTCTCCAACACTTGTTTCACGTGCCATGGGCCTTCCGAGACGAATCGCGAGGCCGAGCTCCGATTCGACATCCGGGAAGGCGCGTTCAAGGAACTCGATTCGGGGGACGGGTTCGCCGTCGTACCGGGCGACCTTTCCAAGAGTCAGCTCTACCAACGGCTGACCGATGACGACACCGACCTGCGCATGCCGCCGGAGGATTCCGGCAAGAAGCTGACAAAGCAGCAGATCGAGCTTGTCAAGCGGTGGATTGAAGAGGGGGCCGAGTGGCAGGATCATTGGTCGTTCATCACGCCGAAGCGTCCGCCGCTGCCCAAGCTAAAGAACGCAGCGTGGCCGAAAAACGAGATCGATCACTTCATCCTGGCGCGACTGGAGCAAGAAGGTCTGCAACCGTCGCCCGAAGCGGAGAAAACGACGTTGATTCGCCGCGTGACGTTCGACCTGACGGGCCTTCCGCCGACGCTGGGCGAGATCGACGAATTCCTGGCTGACAAATCGCCCGACGCGTATGGGAAATTGGTCGACCGGCTGCTCAAGTCGCCGCGGTACGGCGAGCACATGGCTCGTTATTGGCTCGACTTGGCGCGCTACGGCGATACGCACGGGATGCATCTGGACAACGAGCGGTCAATCTGGCCGTACCGCGACTGGGTCATCGCCGCGTTCAACAAGAACATGCCGTTCGACCAATTCACGATTGAGCAGTTGGGGGGCGACCTGCTGCCCGATCCGACGCTTGAGCAGCGGATCGCCACCGGCTTCAACCGCTGCAACGTGACGACCAGCGAGGGTGGTGCGATTGCCGAGGAGTTTCGGGTCCGCTACGCGGTCGATCGCGTGAAGACGACTGCCGCGGTGTGGTTGGGGCTCACAATGGGGTGCGCGGTCTGCCACGAGCACAAGTACGACCCCATCTCCCAGAAAGAGTTCTACCAGATGTTTGCGTTCTTCAGCAGTCTGACGGACCGGGCAATGGACGGCAACGCCCTGCTGCCGCCGCCGGTCGTCAAGGTTGCGACGAAAAAACAGACGCAGCAGCAAGAAACATACCGGCGGCGGATTGCCGAAATCCAAGGGCGGATCAAGCAGGAGCTGGCCAACGTCAAGTACGACGATCCGCAGCCCGACGCGAAGCAAACCGAGCCGCAGCCGGAGGAGTTCGTCTGGATCGAAGACTCGCTGCCTGCCGGCGCGAAGCCCGCCGGTGACGGCACAACGCCTTGGACGTTCGTGTCCGGCCCCGAGCATCCGGTCTACAGTGGTCGAAAAGCCACAACACGACAGGCGGCCGGCCGCAGCCAGCACTTCTTCACCGACGCCAATCCCGGACTGCGGGTCGGCGAGGGCGACAAGCTGTTCGCCACCGTTTATCTCGATCCGCAGAATCCGCCGCGGGAGATCATGCTGCAGTTCAACGACGGCAATTGGGAGCACCGCGCCTTTTGGGGCGAGGACTTGATCGATTGGGGGAAGAAGGGAACCGCCAGCCGGCGACAAGCCGGCCCGTTGCCGGAAACCGGCAAGTGGGTGCGGCTGGAAGTCGAAGCGGTCAAGGTGGGTCTGAAAACCAACGCGGTGATCAACGGCTGGGCCTTCACGCAATTCGACGGCACCGTTTATTGGGACAAGGCCGGCATCGTCACCCGCACCCCTCAGGACGGCCGGCAGTTCGAGTCGCAAGTGGCCTGGGAACGGTTGCAGCGAACGCTGAAGAAGCCTTCTCTGCCGAAGCCGGTCCTCGACGCGCTCAAGGTCGATCCCGCCAAACGGACCGAAGCTCAGCGAAAACAGCTTCGCGATCACTTCCTGGAACACGTCTATGCGAAGACGCGAATCCTGTTCGATCCGCTCCACCAGCAGTTGGCCGACGTCAACAAGAATCTGGAATCGCTGGACAAGTCGATCCCCGCCACGTTGGTCATGCAGGACATGGACAAACCGCGCGAGACGTTCGTGCTGGTCCGCGGCGCGTACGACAAGCCGGGCGACAAGGTGACTCGCGGCGTTCCCGCAGCGCTGCCGCCCATGCCGAAAAATGCGCCGAAGAATCGGCTGGGACTGGCTCAATGGCTGACTCATCCCTCTCACCCGCTGACGTCGCGAGTGACCGTCAATCGCTTTTGGCAGCAGTATTTCGGCATCGGCATCGTGAAGACGGCTGAAGACTTCGGATCGCAGGGCGAGTGGCCCTCGCATCCACAGCTCTTGGATTGGCTGTCCGTGGAGTTCATCGAACGCGGTTGGGACGTCAAGCACATACAACGGCTGATCGTCACGTCCGCCACGTACCGGCAGTCTTCCCGCGTCACGCAGGAGCTGCTCAAGAGAGACAAGGAAAACCGACTGCTGGCCCGCGGTCCTCGATTCCGCATGGATGCCGAGATGGTGCGCGATAATGCGCTGTCGGTCAGCGGCCTGCTGGTGGAGAAAATCGGTGGAAAGAGCGTCAAGCCGTATCAGCCCGCGGGGTTGTGGAAAGCGGTCGGATACACGTCCAGCAACACCGCCAACTTCAAGCAGGACCATGGAGACGCTCTGTATCGTCGCAGCATGTATACGTTCTGGAAGCGGACGTCGCCGCCGCCGTCGATGCTCACGTTCGATGCTCCTTCGCGGGAAACGTGCACCGTTCGCCGGGAACGCACCAATACGCCGCTGCAGGCGCTGACGCTGATGAACGACGTCCAGTTCGTGGAAGCGGCCCGTCATCTGGCCCAGCGCATGATGACCGAAGGCGGAACCAAACCGGAAGACCGCATCGCGTTTGCCTTCCGTCTGGCGACGGCCCGCCGGCCCGCCGCCGACGAGACTCGCGAATTGCTCGATCTCTACAACGAGAATCTGACCGAGTTCCAGCGCGACCCGGACGAGGCGCTAAAACTTGTTAGCCTCGGTGAATCGAAACGCAATGAGTCGTTGAAGATCAGCGAGTTGGCCGCTTGGACGATCCTCGCCAACCTCATCTTGAACCTGGACGAGACCGTAACGAAAGGGTGATGAAATGGACCCTCGACGCGAATACAAACTGCTGCTGACCCGCCGCCACTTCTTCGGCCGGGCCGCCACGGGCATCGGGACCGCGGCCCTGGCATCGTTGCTGAATTCGGACGCGGTTGCCGCTGAGGGGAAGAAGCGGTTCAAGACCCGAAAGGGCATCCTCGACAAGCTGCACGTGACACCCACCGCCAAGCGCATCATCTATCTGTTCATGTCGGGCGCCCCGTCGCAAATCGACATGTTCGACTACAAGCCCGACATGCACAAGATGTTCGACAAGGACCTGCCCGACTCGGTCCGCATGGGTCAGCGGTTCACCACGATGACCTCCGGGCAGAAACGGTTTCCCATTGCACCGTCGATTTTCAAGTTTCAACAACACGGTAAGTGCGGGGCGTGGATGAGCGAGCTACTGCCTCATCTGGGCAAGGTGGCCGACGAGCTGGCGATCATCAAGACGGTCAACACCGAGGCGATCAACCACGACCCGGCCATCACGTACATCCAGACCGGCAGCCAGATACCCGGCCGGCCGAGCATGGGCGCGTGGCTCTCGTACGGTCTGGGCAGCGCCAACACGGACCTGCCCGAGTTCGTCGTCTTGAATTCCACCTGGAGCGCCAAGCGAGACGCCCAGGCCCTCTACTCGCGCCTGTGGGGCGCCGGCTGGCTGCCGTCGAAGCATCAGGGCGTCGCGCTGCGGTCTCAGGGCGATCCCGTGTTGTATCTGTCCAACCCGCCCGGCGTCAGCGACCGCATCCGCCGCCACATGCTCGACCGGCTCGTCAAACTCAACACGAAGCAGTACGAGGCGCTCGGCGATCCGGAGATCAACGCCCGCATCGCCCAGTACGAAATGGCCTACCGTATGCAGTCCTCGGTGCCCGAACTGACCGACACGTCGAATGAGCCGAAACGCGTCCTCGACATGTACGGCCCCGACGTGCACAAGCCGGGCACATTCGCCGCCAACTGCCTGCTGGCCCGGCGTCTGGCCGAACGCGACGTGCGGTTCATCCAGGTGTTCATCCGGGGTTGGGACCATCACGGCAACTTGCCGGCCGATATCCGCCTGATGTGCAGCGATATCGACCAGCCCGCCGCCGCGCTGATCACCGATCTGAAGCAGCGCGGCATGCTGGACGACACACTCATCCTCTGGGGCGGCGAGTTCGGCCGGACCGTGTACAGCCAGGGTACGCTGACGAAGACCAATTACGGCCGCGATCACCATCCCCGCTGCTTCACGATGTGGATGGCTGGCGGCGGCGTCCAAGGCGGCATCACGTATGGAGAGACCGACGATTTCAGCTACAATATCGTCGAGAAACCGGCGCACATTCACGACATCAATGCCACCGTGCTGCACTGCCTGGGAATCGACCACGAACGGCTTACTTACCGATTCCAGGGCCGCGACTTTCGGCTCACCGACGTCAGCGGCAATGTGCTCCAAGGGATACTGGCGTAGAGCCAAGCGGCGGCTCGAAGAGCCTTCCATCTCCTACAAGACGAACTACGTGGCCGATGTCAGGGTGAGGCAGTTGTTCTTTCGCGACCCGGACGGAAACCAGATCGAGATCGGCACTGACCCACCCGCGCAGGAATTGACGGAAGCGCGAGTCTCTGCCACGCCGGTTCAAACCGGATTGCACGCAATGGCCGACGGCAATTCGGCACGTTAGAGATGCAGAAACGAGTCGCCCATGCCGGCGTGCCGGCTTCAGCTTGCTGCTCCATTGACCGACACTGTTCGATTGCTAGAATGCAACGTTGATCGGGTGACGACTTCGGTCCTGCCGGAAAGGGCATCTGCCCCCGGCCGGCTGCCGGCGTCAACCACAGCCCGAAGAACGGCAACACGGGATGTAGCTCAGCTTGGCTAGAGCGCTGCGTTCGGGACGCAGAGGTCGCAGGTTCAAATCCTGTCATCCCGAC
>CAZGYE010000262.1:0-8347 GCA_964530165.1 uncultured Planctomycetaceae bacterium | reverse complement strand
TATTACACAGCATCAATAAGATACCCACGGTCACTATGCCGAACACGTAATATACAATGGGCGGTTTGCCGAAGATCAGGGCGGGGAAGATCGGATTCGAGCGATGCGTGACCGCCATGACGTGCATCGTGGGCAGGTCCTCGGCCGGGCTGTAGTACCCGCTCGATCCGCCGATCGGTCCGGCCGATTCCAAATCGGCAGACGGATCGATGCGGCCCTCGATGACAATCTCGGCATGCGCGGGGACTTCCAGATCGATGCTGCGGCAGCGGACGAGTTCGACGTTCTTACCGCGCAGAAACCCGCCGAACAGACACTCGTCGGTATTCGGCGGCAGCGGCGAATTGGCCATGTAGGCGTAGACGGGATCGCCGCCCAGTGCGACGGCGATCGGCATCTGTTTGCTTTGCCGGCGGTAGGCGTCGAAGTTCCGCCGTCCGTCCTGGTGCATGTTCCAGTGAACGAACAGCGATTTGCCGTCGCGAACGTGCAGCGGGTACATGCCCACGTTGCGGATCTTACTGACCGGGTTTCTTGTGTAAACCTGACCCATCGTGATGGCCGGTCCCGCGTCGCCGGGCCAGCAATGCGGAATCGGCAACTCGTCGAGGCTGACGTCGCCGCCCATCTTGACCACCTGCTGACAGAGGCCCGTCTTGACCAGCTTGGGCGGCAGCTTGGTCAACTGCGAGAATTGCGGCACCAGTTTCAGCGTCTCCAGCAAACCGTCGGGAACGTCGGGCTGGATCAGCCCGGCAATGCGCTGGGCCACTTCGTCGAACGAGTCGGCGCCGAGGGCCTTGCACATGCGTGGCCGGCTGCCGAGCAGGTTGGTAACGACCGGTATCGACCGACCTTTCACGTTCTCGAAGAAAAGGGCCGGCCCGCCGCCGGGAGACTTGCAGACGCGATCGGTGATCTCCGCCAGTTCGAAGACTGCGTCCACTTCCGTCCGGACGCGCACCAAGTCATCGTCGTCGGCCAGTTCGGCGAGGAAGTCTGAGAGGTTGTCGTACATTCCGAGGCTCGAACGATGTCGGTCCAAACACCGGAAATTATAGCAGCTTACATTCGGTTGCCCACTCACTTGGTGTCTTTCTATACTGCATCAAGTCGACTCACTGGACCAAATCCTTGGCCGCTTGGGTCGCGAGCGAGACGCCTCTGTTCGCATCGAAAGGGGTTGCATGGAAACCAACGTCCGAACGAACTCATCAGTGGTGTTCGTGATCGTGCTGACGGTTTGCCTTGGCGGACCTCCGGCGGGCTCACTCGAAGGCGGGGAACCGGAGTCGCCGGCGCTCGGCCGCCGGCTGCTGCAAGACGTCCTGAAGGCCGGTCTGGTCGATGAGATTGTCTTTGCCGTGCGCGTCTCCGGCAGGGACCATTGGTACGTCAATTTCGGCTACTACTGCAACAACCCGGGGCGCAAAGGCTACGGCGCCGGCGGCCGTCTGTGTCGGCTCAATCTGCGCACCGGCGAGGTGAAGGTCCTGCTGGACGATCCGCAAGGCGGCGTCCGCGACCCGCAGGTTCACTACGACGGCAAGAAGATCCTCTTTTCCTATCGCAAAGGAGGTGAAACGGCCTTTCACCTCTACGAGATCAGAATAGACGGCGGCGGCCTTGTGCAACTCACCGACGGCGACGACAACGACGTGGAGCCGACGTATCTTCCGGGAGGCGGCATCCTATTTGTCTCGAGCCGATGCAGACGGTTTGTGCCGTGCTGGTGTACCCCGGTGGCCACGCTGTATCGCTGCGACGCAGACGGCCGAAACGTCCGCATGGTCTCCAGCAACGTCGAGCAGGACAACACGCCGTGGGTCCTGTCCGATGGACGTGTGCTTTACATGCGATGGGAGTACGTCGACCGCAGCCAGACAATGTTCCATCATCTCTGGACGGTCAATCCGGACGGCACCGGTCAGATGGTCTTTTTCGGCAACCAAAACGCGGGCGTGACGATGCTGGACGCCAAGCCGATCCCCGGCACCAGCAAGGTAGTCGCCTCGTTTTCTCCCGGACACGGTCGCCCCGAACACATGGGGGCGATCACCGTCGTCGATCCCAATGCCGGACCCGATGTGCTCCCTTACGCGCGTCGGGTCAGCAAAGGCAAGAGCCTGTTCCGAGACCCCTATCCGCTGTCGGAAGACTTTTTCCTGGTGGCCGGCCGGGAAGGGATCCTGCTCATGGATCGTGACGGCAACACCGAATTGGTCTACCGGCTGGCGAAGTCGGACGCCGGTCTGGAGTGCCATGAGCCTCGGCCCCTGGGACCCCGTGTACGGGAACGCATCATTCCGCCCCGCACCGACCCGGCCCAGCCAACCGGACGATTGGTCCTCTCCGACATCTACGAGGGCCGCAACATGGCCGGGATCGAGCGCGGGCAGATCAAGAAGCTGCTCGTGCTGGAACAACTTCCCAAGCCGGTCAACTTCAACGGGCTGATGCCGTATCACATCTCGTGGATGGAGCCACTGGACATCGGCGGGACGTTCACGTTGTCGCGGGTCTTGGGCGTCGTGCCCGTCCAGCCGGACGGCTCGGCTTACGTGGAACTGCCCGCGCTGCGCTCGCTGCAGTTCGTGGCCCTCGACGGACAGGGACTCTCTGTCAAGCGGATGCAGAGCTTCGTCACGCTTCAGCCGGGCGAGACGACCGGGTGCGCCGGCTGCCATGAACAACGATCGCACACGCCCACGTTCCACTCGTCGTTGCTGGCGCTGGGGCGCCCGGTCAGCCGGATCGAATCCTTCCCTGACATACCGGACGTGCTGGATTACCCGCGCGACATTCAACCCATTCTGGACAAGCACTGCGTCGCTTGCCACCGGGCGGATCGTTGGGAGGGCAAGGTCGATCTGACCGGCGACCGCACTCCGCTGTACTCGCTCAGTTATTGGACGGTCGTCAAGCGGCGGCTGATCGCCGACGGGCGCAACGAGCCTTACGGCAACCGGGCGCCGCGCAGCATCGGCAGCTCGGCTAGCCGGTTGATGAAACTGATCGACGGCCGCCACTACGGCGCCAAAGCGTCTCAGCGCGAGCACACTCTGATCCGCTTGTGGATCGAGACGGGTGCGACCTACACGGGCACTTACGCCGCGCTGGGATCGGGCATGTACCCGGTCCGTTTTCCCGTCGAGGTCATCAAGCGTCGTTGCGGGGAGTGTCACGGCGGCAATCCCAAGCTGAAACCGACTTGGCAGGGCTATGACATCCGCCCGTGGGAGACACTTCCCTTCTCGTTCGGGCGTGACGAGCCTCCACTGTCGCTCTGCAATCTAACGCGGCCCGACAAATCGGTTCTCTTACGCGCGCCACTCTCGCGGAAAGCCGGCGGGCTCGGGCTGTGTAAGGCCGATGTGTTCGCGGATACGAACGACGCCGATTATCAGAAAATGCTGGCCGCCGTCGCCGGCGCCGCGAAGCAGCTCAACGATAAGAAACGTTTCGACATGCCCGGCTTCCGTCCCGACGAGCCCTACACCCGCGAAATGCAGCGCAGCGGCATCCTCCCCGCGAACCTGGGGCCTGATGACCCGATCGACGTCTACGCCACCGACCAAGCCTACTGGAAATCATTCTGGCTGCCGGCACCGAAAAGCGCGCCGACGCGGTGAGACCGCGAAGGATTCCCGGAGACAGAAGGAACCACAGATGAGCCAGAACCTTGTTTGGTATGAGATTTTCCTCGGAAAAAATTTCTTAGGCAACATTTTCGCGTCAACCCCGTTCACGCTTGTATTTAAGGGCACATTTTCAGCGTAAGAAACAGTGGCGTCTGGGTTTGGGCGCAGCGTTTTGCGCGGAATTCGGGCCGACGGGTGGCGTGTGCTCGATCGCATCGGCTTGCGCCTGGGAAGATTGTGACGATTTTCCCGCGTTTCCGGCCATCCGACGGTGTCTCGAATCGGGTAAAAACCTCACTTTCTCTTCCCAGAATGCTGGAAACACGCATTTCTTGAGCTAGCTTTTATTGAGGAGCGCGTCGGCGTCCCCTTATCAAACCGTCTTTGACAGTACTCGATGCGGAAAACAGTCATGGTCACGCGCTCCGTTACGGGCGAGTATGGCATCGACGCCTCAGTCATCGAGGAAAGCCCGGATCATTCGCCGTTGCAGGAACTATTGTCCGAAATCTACGGCAAACGCCTGGATTTCGAGTGGCTCAAGCGATTGCAGGAAGAAGTTGTGCGGGTCACGACGCGAGACGCCCTGACCGGCCTTCCGAACCGAGCGGCGTTCACCAGACACGTGGGCAATGCGATTGCTCGCAAAAATCGTGAGCGAGATTACCACTTTGCGATCCTGTTTCTCGACCTCGATCGCTTCAGGAAGGTCAACGACAGCCTCGGATACGAGAAGGGCGATTTGCTGCTGCAGGAGGTCAGTCAGCGGCTGAAAGGATGCCTGGGGAAGACGGACCTCGCCTCTCGGTTTGGTGGCGACCAGTTCGCAATTATCTTGGACGACGTCGAACACGTCAGCCATGCAACCCAGGTTGCCGAGCGCATCAACGACGAAATCAACTTCCCGTTCATCTTGGACGGGCAAGCGGCCTTCATGACCGCGAGCGTGGGGATCTCGTTGAGCGCGAGCGGATATGATTGCCCACGCGAAATGCTGCGTGACGCCGACACGGCCATGTATCGGGCCAAGTCGGACGGCGGAGCGGATCAAGCGGTTTTTGATCGGACCATGCGCGAACTGGCAGTGGAGCGCCAGAAAATTGAAAAAGAACTGCGGTGGGCGGTCGATTCGGAAGCGTTTCAGGTTCTGTATCAGCCGATTGTGGAGCTGAACTCCGGCCTCATCTCGGGTTTCGAGGCTCTCGTCCGCTGGCAACACCCCGAACGGGGAACGATCTGTCCGGACGAGTTCATTTCCATCGCCGAAGAGACGGGGCTGATCATTTCGATTGGCAGGTGGGTGCTTCGTCAGGCATGCCTCCAAATGCAAAGGTGGCATCAGCAATTCTCGCCGCCTTCGCCGCTGACGCTCAGCGTGAACCTCTCGAGCAAGGAATTGATGCAGGCCGACTTGCTTCTTCACATCGACACGGTTCTGGCGGAAAGCGGTTTGGCTCCTTTCTGCCTGGACCTGGAAATTACGGAAAGTGCAATCATCGAAAACGATGTTGTCGCAGCCTCGGCGTTCCACGAGCTGCGGTCTCGCGGCATTCGGCTCAGCATCGATGATTTTGGCATGGGGTACTCATCACTCTCGTACCTGCATCGTTTTGCCTTCGACACACTGAAAATCGATCGCTCGTTCGTCCAGAGGCTTGGAGATGGAACCGAAAGCTCCGACGCATTTGTGCAAACGATTGTTTCGCTTGCTCAGACCCTGGGCATGGAACTGGTCGCGGAAGGGGTGGAAACAAAACACCAACTTGAAAAACTCAGACGTCTGCAGTGCAACTTCTGCCAGGGATACCTGTTCTCCAAGCCGGTCGACAGCACGACGGCCGAGAGGCTGCTGGCCGCTGAGTCTCCCCCAGACCTGAGTCCGTCGCAAGTGGCGTCGGCCAATTCCCCGGTTGTTGGACCGGGCAGGGATGAGCAACATTGAAACACCAGCGAAACAGCAACACCAGATAACAGGATGACTTTCGTCGTGACTTGGTTCGTTTTTGTCATTGCCGGCATTTCCGTTTGCATCGGTTTCTGGGTCGCCTCGTACCTCGACCGCCGGAATCGAGCAGCGGAGCTGGAGGGTGCGGATGCAACCGAAGCCGTGCCGGTGAATCAGCAATCGCAACCGACGATCGACTCCGTGCTGATGCATGAACTTATGGAAGCCATGCAGGGATTGACGGCCACAGTCGACGACAATGTCGGTCGGCACGCTTCCCGCATCGCCGAGATCAGTAGCGAGCTTGATTGCGAAACGACGACCGATGCGCACGTGGTCCTGGCGGCGGCCGCTCGTCTCGTCGAGGCCAACAAGCAATTGCAGTCAGACCTGGCCACCGCAAAGGTCGAGATTCAGATGCAGGAAAGGCAGATGCGATCGTACATGACCGAAGCCCGAACCGACGAGTTGACCGAAATCGGCAATCGCCGCGCCTTCGAAGAGGAACTCGAAAGACGGCTCTCGCAATGGAAACGACAAGGAATCGTTTTGTCGTTAGTGCTTGCCGATATTGATCATTTCAAACGCTTCAACGACTACCACGGACACCAGACCGGCGACGCCGTTCTGTTCCGAGTGGCCAGCGCGATCGCCGGCGCAGTGCGTGATATGGACATCGTTGCTCGCTACGGCGGAGAAGAATTTGCCGTGATTCTGCCGGGGACTGAACTGGATGATGCGAAAATCGTAGCCGAGAGGTTGCGAACAGCGGTGGCTGACAATGTCTGCGATCTCGACCAAGCCGAGCTGCAGGTCACCGTCAGTGCAGGCCTGGCCGCGGTGCTCCCCTCGGAAGACAGAGATGACCTGATCAAGCGCGCCGACAAAGCGCTCTATGCCGCCAAACAGGCGGGACGCAACTGCACGTACTCTCACGACGGCGAGACCCCTCAGTCGGTTCCGCCGCTTGAAGTGGCCATCTGCCAACCGCTGAGTCAAGCATAGAAGTGGGCAGGGGCGGAATCGAACCGCCAACACCAGGATTTTCAGTCTTACGAGAGGACTATCATATACTACCGAGGACTACGAACAAGCCTTGTTTTGCAGTGTTCTGCGTGGGCGGTTCGCAGCCCTCGATAGCCCTCCGTAGCCCTCGCGTTGTAGAACTGGTGTAGAACGGCTGCCCGCGTAGAAATCAGCGACTCGCTCCGCCATCGGCGTCTGCGATGTCATTGACACGCCCCCAGCACAGAGTACACGGTCGGCCTGCTCAAACCCACGGCCCGCGCGATCGCGGCGATTGTTTTTCGTTCCGCGCGAAACCGGGGGATGGTCTCTGCCTGCTCCTCGGTGACTTTCACCCGCCGGCCTTTTTCAGAACCGCCCCATCGTTTGTCGGCGGCCCTGGCGGCTTCCTGCCCCGCAACGATCCGTTCGCTGCGGACTTCGTTTTCGTAGGCGGCCACCGAGGCCAGCACGTTGGCAATCAAACGCCCCGCCGGCGTCGTCAGGTCCAGTCCGTCCCGGATCGACACCAAACCTATCTTGCGGGCCGTCAGCTTCTCGAACAGCGCCGTCAGCCCGCTCGCGGTTCGCCCCAGCCGGTCCAACCGCCAGACGACCACCGTTCGCACTCTGCCCGCGTTAAGATTCGCTTCGAGCCGCTTCCAGCCGGGCCGGTCCATCGTCTTGCCAGTCGCTTTGTCACGATACCATTTGGACGGCGTCCCGTCCGCGTAGGCTTCGGTCCAGCGTTTCAGATCCGGTTCCTGGCTCCTCGTGTCCTGTTTCCGGGTGCTGACCCGGACATAAATCGCTATGTGCTGCATGGCGCATGCTCCGCAATTGTCAACTCTGATCTATAGTCGAGACGTTACAGTGATTCGTCGTCGTAAGTCGTGAAACATCGTGGTGAACATCGGCCGCTCGCGGTAGGGCATGTTGACCGTATCGTCGGCTGCACGGTAGAACGCGCCGATGGTCCCGTGGTTGATTGCCGGCCGTTCGGGCATCCCGGCAACGATTCGCTCGCATTCAGCGATCGGCTCGAAGTCCTTTGCCTTTTCCTCTCCCACCTTCCGTGCAGCAGCGAGCAGCCGATCGTCCAGACCGTCGCATTGTGCCACGTTGAAAACGTTGTAGTACCGCAGGATCGGAGCCATCGACTTCGATTCCTTGCCGTTATCGTCCCGGATCACGTCGCCGTTTCCATCGCGGTTCTTCCTCGGATACCATTTCCAGAAAACAACGGGCGTGGATTTCTCGCCCTTCCGCACGTGGCCGCCCAAACTCTTGGCCTGTTTGAACGACACCCAGTAGGGCATTTCGTAGGGCGAACAGCAGAGCAGCATCACGTTGATGCCCCGGTATTCCTTCCACGAAACGAAGTTCTTCGGCCAACCATGCGGGCCAGCCGTCCAAGGTTTGTGCCAGGGCACAGTCCCGGATTCCAGTTGTCGGACGATGCGATCGGTGATAATCTGATACATGTCTGCCATTGCAGTACCTCCCAAGGTCAAAGTGGTGGTGAGACTGGGCCCCTCCGTGTGTCAGCACGGAAGGGGCCGTTTCTGTTTCGTTCAGTCCAGCATGTCGCCGGCTTCGATGGCCTGGATCATCGCTCGCAAGTTATTGCGGCAGTTCTTTGCCAAACGGACGTAGGCTTCGAGCGGTCGGCCATCCAATTCGGCCGCCTGCGCGATCTCGCGTGCACGTTGGGCGAACGGCTCGGCCAGTCCACGGCGGGATAGTTCCAGCCGAA
>CAZGYE010000261.1:0-8430 GCA_964530165.1 uncultured Planctomycetaceae bacterium | reverse complement strand
CCGCACGACCATGTCGGGATCGCGAGGAACGGCTTTCACTTAGCCGTCCGCCGAGCCGACTGGCTCGGACAACCAGGCTTTTTGCTCTGCACCCCTCGAGACAATTTGGCAGACCTTTGGCAGCAGTTGTCGGCCGGCGACGTTCAACCGGCCGGGACTGCCGCGTTCCACGCGCTGCGGATCGAAGCCGGCATGCCGCTCTACGGAGTCGACATCAGCGACGACAACCTCGCGCAGGAAGTCGCTCGGACGAAGCAGGCCATTTCGTTCACAAAGGGCTGTTATCTGGGTCAGGAACCCATTGCCCGCCTCGATACCCTGGGGCACGTCAACCGCGAGCTGCGCAGCCTCCGGCTTGCCGCCGATCCGCTGCCGGCGCCGGGATGTTCGGTCCTTGCCGGTGACGACGCGACGGAGATTGGGAAAGTGACCTCGGCAGCAGTCTCGTACCGCGACGATCTGCCGGTGGCGCTGGCCTATTTGCGCAGGGGCTTTGTCGATCCGGGAACAGAAGTTCGTGTCCAAGTCGATGACGTCGCCGTACCGGCCGCGGTCTTCTGGTTCGCGGCTGATTGAGCACATTGCACGCTTGCCGAGGGCGCGTCCAATCGCTACAAAGCAAGAACAACCGTGTCGAAACGGCGGAGATCCAAGTACACCATTCTTCGAGGAGGAGAATTCGCGATGACAACCCCCATTCGTATTGCGGTGACCGGTGCCGCCGGTCAGATCGGTTATGCCCTGGTGTTCCGGCTGGCTTCGGGTGGGGTATTCGGCGTGGAGCAGCCGGTCATTCTGCATCTGATCGAGGTCCCCCCGGTCATGCCGGCGTTGGACGGCGTGCAGATGGAGTTGGACGATTGTGCGTTCCCCGCGCTGGCCGGCGTCGTCAAGGCCGACAGCGAGAATCTGGAAGACGGGTTCCGCGACTGCAACTACGTGCTGTGCGTCGGCAGCGTTCCCCGCAAAGCGGGCATGGAACGCGGCGATCTGATCCGCGTGAACGGCCCCATCTTCACCAGCACCGGCAAAGCCATCCAGTCGGCGGCCGCCGCGGACGTGCGCGTGCTAGTCGTCGGCAACCCATGCAACACCAACTGCCTGATCGCCATGAGCAACGCGCCCGACGTTCCGCGAGACCGCTGGTACGCGATGACGCGCCTCGATCAGAACCGGTCGGTCGCCCAATTGGCGAAGAAGTCGGGTCAAGCGGTCACGGCGGTCAAGAATGTGACCATCTGGGGAAACCACTCGGCGACGCAATTCCCGGATTTCTTCCACGCCACGATCAATGGACGTCCCGCGACCGAGGTCATCAGCAACGACGATTGGCTGAAAACAGATTTCATTAAGACGGTCCAGCAGCGTGGCGCGGCGATCATCAAGGCCCGCGGCGCCTCGAGTGCGGCGTCGGCGGCCAACGCGATCATCGACAGTCTTGGGAGCATCGTCACGCCGACGCCAGAGGGCGAAACTTTCAGCGCCGCAGTCTGCAGCGACGGCAGCTACGGCGCCGACGAAGGCTTGATCAGCAGCTTCCCGCTCACCAGCGACGGCGTGAGCTGGAAGATCGTCCCAGGCGTCGAGCACACCGACTTCGCCCGCGAAAAGCTGGATGCTACGATCAGCGAGCTTCGCAACGAACGCGATACCGTGAAGGATCTGCTGCCGGATTGAAGATTGAAGCCTCTCAACTCTCAACTCCCAACTCTCAACTACCGGCAATGGGACGGCGAGTACGTCTGGCATCCGTTTTCGCCGATGCAGGCGTATCGGGAAGATGCTGCACCGATCATTCAAGCCGGCGACGGATTCGAGCTGATCGACACCGACGGCAACCGCTATCTCGACGGCATCTCGTCGTTGTGGTGCAACGTGCACGGGCATCGGGTTCCGGAGATCGACCGCGCGGTGCGCGAACAGTTGGAGCGCATCGGGCACAGTACGCTGCTGGGCCTGGCGAATGTGCCGTCGATCGAACTGGCCCGCGAATTGGTTGCCCGCACACCGGCCGGTTTGAATAAGGTCTTCTATTCCGATAGCGGCGCGACGTCGGTCGAAGTCGCGCTGAAGATCGCCTACCAGTACCACCGGCAGAAAGCAGTCGGCAGTGGGCAGAAAGCAGTCGGCAGTGGGCAGCGGGATCTGTTCGTTTGCCTGACTGGCGCCTATCACGGCGACACCATCGGCTCGGTCAGCGTCGGCGGGATCGATCTGTTCCATCGGATGTATGCCAGCCTGTTGTTCGAAACGGTGCAGGTTCCGGCTCCGGTTGCATACCGTGTGCCGTCGGGATTCAACGCCGAGTCGTATCGTGCGCACTGCAACTCGGAACTGCAGCGCGTGCTGGTTGAGAACCGTGACCGAATCGCGGCGTTCGTGATCGAGCCGTTGGTGCAGGGGGCTGCCGGGATTCTGGTGCATCCGCCCGGATATCTCCGGCGTGTGCGCGAATTGACGGCCGAGCACGGGATACTGCTGATCGCCGACGAGGTGGCCGTCGGCTTCGGACGGACCGGCAGCCTGTTTGCTTGTGAACAGGAGCAAGTCCGCCCCGACTTGCTCTGCCTGGCGAAGGGACTCAGCGGCGGTTATCTGCCGCTGGCGGCCACGTTGACGACCGATGAGATCTACGATGCTTTCTTAGGCGACCCGGCCGAGGGCAGGACGTTCTTTCACGGGCACACGTACACCGGCAATCCACTCGCGTGTGCCGCAGCGTTGGCGTCGTTGCGATTGTTCGACCGGAATCGCGTGCTGGAGAACGTCCGGCGGAACACCGATCTGCTGCGGAAAAGATTGACGGAAATTGAGAACCGGCCGCACGTCGGCGAAATCCGTCAGAAGGGTCTGATGATCGGCATCGAGCTGGTCGAGGACAGGGAATCGAAGAAACCGTTCCCGCTCCGCAGACGGATGGGACATCAGGTGACGCTGGCGGCACGGCAGCGCGGCGTCATTGTGCGGCCGCTGGGTGACGTGGTGGTGCTGATGCCGGCGCCGGCCATGCCGGGGAAATTGGTCGACCGATTGTGCGACGTAGTGTTCGAGGCGATTGGCGAGGCCACCGTGCGGGGGAGTGCGGAGTAGCTTGCTGCACCCGGATTATTCATAGAAATCCAAACCGACGACTGATCGTCGCTGCACGTGCCATGAAACCAGCGGATTCCGACAACAAGTTGTCGGTTTGGGTGCCACAGCCAAACAAGCGCAGGATCATTCCCCATTCTCCTTTTCGCCACCAACGCCTGATGCTTCTGCGGGCTCGGTGACCTCGACCATGCGCGCCTGCTCGGTGAGCTGACGGAACATCTCATCCGGGTCGGTGGTTTCGACGTCGGCCAGCGCGTCGATGGCCTCGCGGGGAGCTTCCGTGATCCGTTTGATGTGGCGGCGGTAGAAGCGCTTGTCGCCGGCGGTGAATCGCCACAAGGTCACGCCCAGCCCGGCGGCGACCAGAATGACGAAACCAACGACGTAGGGCGTCAGGCGAGAATCTTCCGTCTGGGCAACTTGCGGCGGATACCAGCGCAACCGTTTCGCCAAGAGCGTTGGCGCCGTATGTAATCCGCCCTGCGATGCGTAACCTTCCCGCTTGAAAAAGTAACCGGTGACGCAGACTCGAACCGGTTTGGTGATTCGCTCGCCCTGCGGAATCCCTTTGGGGATGCTGGTGCACACGATGCGATACGGGTTGATTCCCGAGTCGGCGGTGAAGAGCCACGCTTCGTAGTACACATCGATGTTGTGCTGGTTCTTGCCGGCTTTGAGCTTCGACAGGCGTTTGATCTCGCCTCTGACGGTGATCAGCGTGCCACGGAAGTGGTCGGAGTCGGCCATCAGTACGGCAAAACCGACGTCGTCGCGGGCGACCCGTTCGAGGTCGCTGAGCGGAATATCGCGCGCCTTTGCCAGGATGGCGTAGAAAGCGTCCGCTTCGTCGTGGCGAACGCCGAGCGTGTTGTCGCGGACCGGTTCGAGAATCTTCTTGTCGATCTCGACATCTTCGAATCGGACGCGAAAGTCGATCTGCCTGTTGTCCGAGCCTCGATTGGTGGCGTCGGCCGGCTGTTCGGCCACTTCCGCTGGAAACAGCCAATGCCAAATCCGCGGATTGGCCGCCATCTTCATCGCGATCAGCACCAGGGCCAGTAGCGCGACCATCGAGAGCAACCGCAATTGGTCTTTCTTGTTGAGATACGGCGCAGGAGTGTTCGAACTTCGGAATCGCATGATGACGTTTGGCGGCCCGTGATGCTACATTTTTGTGCCACGTGCAAGTTCGCGATCGTTTCCACCTCAGTATTGTACGGCAGGCGACGCGCAGGCTCAACCGGTCCTCTGGCTGGAGTCTTTTGCGGGCAGTGGTGACAAACCCCAGCCGTTGGAACATAATGGTGCGACACTCATTTTTCGGGAGATCGAACCAGGAACATGAAACGTCGTGAATTCATCAGCTCGGCTGTTGCCGGCGCTGCCGGAGCATTGGTGGGAGACAAACTGGTCACTGCCGCACAGAAGAAGGCCACTGCCGCGGACGTCAATCCGACCGGACTCGTTCGGCTCGGCAAGAAGCTCAAGGTTCCCACGCCGCCATTCGTTCACGTTTGCACCGATGCCGGCGCCGGCGGTTACGAAGCGTTCCCCGACGTCTGTCGCCTCAGCGACGGTCGGCTGATGTCCGTCTTCTATGCCGGATACGGCCACGTGTCCCTACCAAACGAGACGCTTCCTAAAGGCGGCCGCATCTGCTACTGCACCTCCAGCGACGAAGGCCACACCTGGAGCGACGCGAAAGTTCTCTACGACGGGCCTGACGATGATCGCGACCCGTCGATCGTGCAATTGAAGAACGGTCGTCTGAGCTGCAACTTCTTTTCACTGCGCAAAACCGATGTATCCGGAAAACACTGGATCGGCCTGGGCAGTTGGATGGTCACTTCCGGCGACCTGGGGAAGTCGTGGTCGAAGCCGCGGCAGATCTCCAAAGACACTTACTGCAGCGCTCCGATCCGCGAGCTTTCCGACGGGCGTTTGCTGCTGGGGCTGTATCGGGAGACGAAGAAGTCGGCCAACGGGGCCGTGATCACCAGCGATGACGGTGGAAAGACCTGGAATGCGGTCGTCGACATCGACAACGGCGGATTCCGTCTGGATGCCGAAACGGACGTCATCGAGCTCTCCGACGGCACGCTCTACGCCGCCCAACGGCCGAAAATGTGCTTCTCCATCTCCAAAGACCGGGGTAAGACGTGGAGCGTCTCGAAGCCGATCGGCTTTGCCGGCCACTGCCCATACTTTCTCCGCACCCGAGACGGCATCATCCTACTGGCCCACCGTGTGCCGTCGACCAGCCTGCACTACAGCCTCGACGAGTGCAAGACCTGGAGTCAGAACGTGCAGGTCGACACCCTCGGCGGTGCGTACCCTTCGATGGTGAATCTCAAGGACGGCTCGGTGCTGATCGTCTACTACGAAGAGGGCAGCGGCTCGAGCATTCGCGCCAAGAGATTTCGGGCGACGCGGTCCGGCATCAAATGGCTGAAATGGGATGCGAGGTGACGCGGTGGATGTCGTGGCTCGGCACAATCCTTTGACGCACCCGAAAGACGCAACGACGAGAGGAGACCATGATGCGATTCCGATTCCGCCTCTGTTTTGTTCTCCCGCTTTTGCTGTGGCTCTGCTGGACCTCCCGGTTGTCCGCGGAATTGCAGTTTCCACTCAAAGCAAAACGGATTCTCTTTCTCGGTGATTCGATCACGCATGCGGGGCATTACGTCACGTGGATCGAGACACAACTCCGCTTGCAAGGCGTGCGGCCGCTGCCGGAGATCGTCAACATTGGTCTGGGCAGCGAGACATGCAGCGGATTGTCAGAGCCGGACCATCCGTTCCCGCGGCCCGATGTCCACGAGCGACTTGACCGGGCGCTCGCCAAGGTGAAGCCGGATGTGGTTGTCGCGTGCTATGGCATGAACGACGGCATTTACTACCCCTTTGGCCAAGAACGTTTCCAAGCCTACCAGGCTGGCGTGAACCGTCTGATTGTGAAGGTGCATGCCGCTGGAGCGAAAATGGTCCTGATGTCGCCGCCCCCATTCGATCCGGTCCCACTCCGCGGCAAGGGGAAGCTCAAGCCGGCCGGAGAGAAGAAGTATGCTTACTTCGCGATGTACGAGAACTATGACGATGTGCTCACGCGCTACGCCAAGTGGGTGATGCAGCAGAAAGACCGCGTCGAGATGGTCGTGGATCTGCACACGCCCGTTGTCAAGTACGTCGCCGAGAAGCGGAAGAAGAATGCACGGTTCACATTGTCGCCGGACGGCATCCATCCGAATAGCGAGGGGCACCGATTGCTGGGAGAAACCATTCTGCGCGCTTGGGGAGTCGAGTCGACGACAGAGCCGGCTGCGTCGTTACTGCAGTTGGCGACGCAGCGAATGTCTCTGCTGCATGACGCGTGGCTCAGCGAGGTCGGCCACAAACGGCCCGGGATCAAGCCGGGGCTGCCTCTCGGCGAAGCGATCGCGAAGGCAAAACAAATCGAAGCGCGGATCGAGACCCTGGTCGCGAAAGCACAGCAGCCGACGTCGTCGCGCCGGCCGTCGACCGGCGGGACGATCTTTCAGGTGCACTATCCTGCAGTCGCACGGCCGGGAGAGCTACAGCTCGCCGTCGACTACTTTCTCTGGATTCCGGCCGGTGTAAAGCGACTCAGAGGAGTGATCGTCCATCAACACGGTTGCGGCCCCGGGGCGTCGATCGGCGGCCAAACCGCCGCCGATGATTTGCATTGGCAGGCGCTGGCCCGCAAATGGGACTGCGCCCTGATGGGTTCGTCCTACGAACCAAGAAAAGGCGTGAACTGCCGTCTGTGGTGCGACCCGCGCAACGGATCGGGGAATCGCTTTTTGCAGTCGCTCGCTCACTTCGCAGACACCACGGAGCATGCCGAACTGAAAACGGTCCCCTGGTGCTTGTGGGGACATTCCGGCGGCGGGTTCTGGGCCAGTCTGATGCAGGTGAAGTACCCCCAACGGATCGTCGCCATCTGGCTGCGTTCGGGAACGGCCTTCGGCTACTGGACGAGCGGCGAAACCGAAGCCCCAGAGATTCCTGCCGCCGCCTATCAGGTTCCCGTGATGGGCAATCCCGGCTTGAAGGAGAAGGGCCACGAACGATTTCGCCGGGCGTGGGACGGCCTCTCGGCGATGCAAAAGGCCTATCAGAAGCACGGGGCGTTCTTCGAGTTCGCCCCCGATCCGCGGACCGCCCACGAGTGTGGCGATTCCCGCTATTTGGCCATTCCCTTTTTTGACTTCTGGCTGCGGCATCGGCTTCCGGCCGCCGACGCGGGAACTCAGACTCTCACGTCCACCGCCGCGGCCAAGGCAGACTGGGAGACGACGGTTGCGGGGAAGGTAGCGGAATATATCCGAACCGGCGCGGTCAGCGACGAAACCCCACCACCGGCGCCGCTGGAAGTGACCGCCACGCGGGACTCGGCCGGCCCTGTGAGGGTCGCCTGGAAAGCGGAAGCTGACTTCGAGAGCGGGATTCGCGGCTTCATCATCGAGCGGGACGGCAAACGAATCGGCCGGGTGCCGGAGAAGCCGGTCGGTCGATTCGGGCGGCCGCTGTTTCAATCGATGTCCTACCACGACACGCCCCAGCAGCCCTTGCCGAAGATGCAGTTCGTCGACAAGAATGCCCCGTCCGCCGGCTGCTGTTTCAGCAGCCTGCCGACGTATCGTGTGCGGACGGTCAACAGCGTCGGTCTCGAGTCCCAGCCGACGGCGAATCGCTGAGGAATGCCCCCGTCAATCGTCCGTGATGAGGGATCGAACTTCCCTCGCTCATCCAAATCACTCACGACGCGATCTCGGCAGCGTTTGAGCCTCGTTGGAGTTTTTTGACCAACCGGCAGCGGGAAGCCGTGTTTGATCATCCACAAAGTGCAGAAAGACGACGGTCGATTTCAGCGTCACTGAAAGCGGGTCGATGGCGATTTCAGGCGGCAACGCCTGTCTCACCGTATTCAATGCAATCGTGTGATCGAGGATGAGAAAGGTCCCCCCGTGGTGGCCGACACGTTGGGCGAGTTGGTCCATGCTTCGCGAGTCCACATTCTGAATGTCGTTTCGATGAAGATAGAAGGGAACCGACCCCCAGTCCTGACCGCAACTGACAACGGGCGCCTGACTTTGCATCATCTGATCTCTCACAGCCGACGGCACCCGTAGCGCGGCGTATTTCTGCCCCCATGCTGGAATAAGATCGGTGGCGGTCTCAAAGGTGATCGCGAACGCGAGGAGTCCAAACGCTCCGCCCAGGAGCCTTGGAGACATTCGTCTCCGAAGGCCCACAGCACCCACGAGGGCAATCCCCCAGAGACCCGATTCATAACCGGCCACGAGCGGTGGT
>CAZGYE010000260.1:0-8440 GCA_964530165.1 uncultured Planctomycetaceae bacterium | reverse complement strand
CTTTCACAATTGAAAATTCGCAATCGTCAATCGTGATCGGGGATCGTCATGAAAACCTCTGACCTTTTTCCTTTTTCCTTTTCCCTTTTGCCTTTTTCCTTTTGCCTTCTGCCTTTTGCCTTCTGCCTTGCCACGTGTGGTTGTGGCGGCGGGTCGCAGACGAAAGCAATCGAGCAGATCGAACAGTTGGGCGGAAAAGTCGAGCTGACCGATGACGCTCAGGTGCGAGCGGTGAACCTCAAAGAAAGTCGAATCACCGATCCGGGATTGAAGCTTCTGGCCGGTTTCTCCCAGTTGGAGGAGCTGCGGCTGGAAAAGACGAACATCACCGACGCCGGGCTGGTAGAATTGGCGGAACTGAAGAACCTGAAGGTCCTCAACCTGAGCGAATGCCAGAGGATCACCGATGCCGGCCTGGCGCACCTGGCAAACCTGAGGACCCTGGAGCAGTGCGACCTGTTCGGCACCAGAATCACCGACGCGGGCTTGTCACATCTCGGAACGCTCTCGAACCTCAAGAAGCTCTGGGTTGGCGAGACCAAGGTCACCGGCGACGGCCTCAACAAGTTGGCGCAAGCGCTGCCGAATTGCAGCATCCTTCAGTGAAGTTGAGAGTCGAAAGTTGAGAGTTGAGACTCTCCACTCTAGACTTTCAGCGCGGCATGGGCTACGCGCAGCGGGTTGCCGCCGATGATTTTTTGAATGTCGGCGTCGGAGTAACCGCGCTGGACCAAACCGACGGTGAACAATGGCCAGTTGGTCCAGGCAATGCTGTCGCGAGCCTCGGGGGTCGTGACGTACGGATCGGCCGGCCAGAGTGATCGCCACTCGGTTCGCTTGCGGGAGAGTTTGGGGATCTTCTTGTTCTCGGCGGCCGAATTGCGGGACGAATAGGCCGTGTCGGTACCGATGGCCACGTGGTCGACGCCGAATTTCTTCACGACGTAGTCGATGTGGTCCAACAGCGAGTTGATGTCCCCTTTGCCGCGCAGGAAGCGGGGGAAACAGCAGATGCCGACGTATCCTCCGGTATCGGCAATGGCGCGGATGACGTCGTCGGGTTTGCTGCGGATGTGCCGGTAGAGCGACGTGCAGGTGGTGTGGCTGGCCACCATCGGGCGTTCGGAAAGCTGAGCGGCTTCCAGACTGGTCTGCCAGCCGGCGTGGGCCACGTCCACGATGACGCCAACCCGATTCATCTCGGCCACCACCGTGCGGCCGAAGTCGCTCAAGCCGGCGTTGGCTTTCTCGGCACAGCCGTCGCCGATCATGTTCCGCCGTTGGTAGGTGAGGTGCATCATGCGGATTCCCAGTTGGAAAAAGATCCGCAAATAACGCAGCTCATCGGGCACCGAGACCCAGTGCTGTGTGAGCGGGACTCCGTTGCCGCTAAAGTACAGGCAGTGCCGCTTTTGCTTCTTGGCGGTGACGATGTCGTCCGGAGTGACCGCCTTGGAGACGAAATCTCGCATCATGTCGGTGACGAAGGTGAAGCGCGCCAGCCGCTTGAGCAGCCGAAGCGGATCCTGACCCTCCTCGCCCGCATTCTGAAAGATGCAGGTCACGCCCGCCGCTTCCCAGGCTTGTTTGAATTCCGCCTGTTCCCTCGGGTCGGTGACACAGCGTGTCATGCTCATCTCTTCCCGTAGGTCCTGCAGCTCGACCTGCGATGCGCCGGCCTGAACCGCCGCGGCAAAAGCGTCGCCATCCAAAGCCGCCCGCGGGGCAAATCCGTAGGCGTCAAAGACGATCAAATCCCCGTGCAGCTCCAGGCCGTGTTCCAGTTGTTTCTTGGTCGGTTTCAGGATCTGCAGCGCCACCTGGCGGGCGTGCTCAATTTTCTCGTTGACCGGTGTTTTCGGCGGGGCGGCTTTTCCGGCAATCGCAGCCGCCACCGGGACCAGCGAGAAGCCCAGCGAGGTGCCAAGAAAACGTCGTCTCGTCATTTCATCGGTGTGCATGCGTTGCTCACACAAGGTCCAGGATGCTGTCGATCCATCCAAAGCCCGGCTGCGATGCGTTGAACTCGTCAGCGAGGTCCGTCTCGTCGATTTCACCCGGATCGCCCGTGACGGTGTCGACGCCGTCTCCGCCGCCGATCCGATCGTCGGTGCTGAAACCAGTAATGTCGGTCTCGACAACGTCAACACCGTCGTAGCCGTAGAGCGTGTCAGCGCCGGAGAGATCGGTCAAGGAATCATCCCCCACGCCGCCGTGCAGCTGATCGGCGCCGGCTCCACCGTCGATGGAGTCGTCTCCTTCCAGTCCGGCAAGTCTGTCGGCGCCGTCCTGGCCGAAGATGCTATCAGCGCCGGCACCGCCGTTGATCGTGTCGTTGCCGGACAGCGTGCCGCCTGTGAGCGAGCCGCCGTAGATGGTGTCGCGGCCGTCATCGCCGGAGATCGCGTCGTGGCCGCCGTTTCCACTGATGATGTCTTTGCCTCTGCCGCCAAAGATGGTGTCGTTGGACATGCCCCCCTTGATGTTGTCGGCGCCGCGTCCACCGAAGAGCAGGTCGCCGCCGCCGTTGCCGTTGATCGTATCGTTATGATTCCCCCCGTCGACGGTGTCGCTGCCTGCGTTGCCGGCGAGATCGTCGCGTCCGTTGTCGCCGAAGATCGAGTCATTGTCGTTACCGCCGCGCACGGTGTCGTTTCCGAGATTACCACGCAGTGTGTCGTTGCCTGCTTCGCCGAAGATGCTGTCGGCGCCATTGCCACCCAGAATGCTGTCGTCTCCGCTGGAAAAACCTGTTCCGCCGTTGAGGCTGTCGGCGCCGTCTCCACCGAGGATGGTGTCGTTGCCGTCGTTGCCGTTGATGGCGTCGGCGGCGTCGCCCCCCTCGAGGCTGTCGGCGCCGCTGCCACCTTCCAAGGTATCCTGGTCGGCTTCACCGAGCAATGTATCGTCGCCTCCTCCTCCCAGGAGACTGTCCTGATCGTCGCCGCCAAAGAGGAGATCGTTTCCACCTTTGCCGTTGAGGGTGTCGTCGCCGCTGCCGCCCTCGAAGATGTCGGGGCCGGAGCCACCCACCAGGTTGTCGTCGTTGTTTCCCCCCTCGACGATGATGCGAATATTCGGCTCGTCAATCGCGGTGGCGTCGAAAGAATCGTCGCCGGTCCCCAGACTGGCGGTCAACAACCGCAGCGAACGCTCGTTTCCAGTGCCCGGCGTCAAATCGCCGATCGTGATGCTGTCGTTCCCGTTGCCGGTGTCGAGCTCCAGATGCTCGATTCTCACCGCCCGGACCATGATGCTCTTTCCTGAAACCTTGTCCGAGACGTTCAGTTTTCTGGCGCTCTCGGAGACAGTGATGGTGTTTGCCTGGGAGGAGACGTCTCGGGTAGTGACCAACAAGCGGTCGAACAGGCCGCCGCCGTCGATCTGGTCGGCACCGTCGGATTGCTCGTTGGACGCAGCATTGAACATGCCGTCCCAGATGATGACGTCGGACCCGGTATGCAGGGTGTCGTTGAAATTGACGTTGTTCGGATCGACATCGCCGAAGAGGAAATCTTGTGTGGGACTCAGAGTCGTGGAATCGCCGGAACCGCCATCCAGCGTGTCACTCCCCTGGCCGCCCATGAGCGTGTCCGAGCCGCCGCCGCCGTCCAGAACGTCGTCGTCCTGAAAAGAGAGGGTGTCGGCCGGGTGGCTGCCGAAAAGCTGGTCGTCGTTCAGACCGCCAAAGAGAGTGTCATTGCCGCGTCCACCGTACACGATGTCGTTCCCGTCGAGCGACTCATCCTCTTTGTCGCCGTCCAACAAATCGTTGCCCGCTCCACCGTAGAGAGTGTCGTCGTTCTCGTGGCCGTACAACGTGTCGGCGCCGAACGCGCCGGTGTCGATGTCGGTGGGATCGACCAGCGTGCCGCTCGGTGTGCCGCCGGCGATGATATCGGCAATGGTGATGTCGAAGAACGTGTCGCCCACGTCGTCAGCGATCAGAACATCGTTGCCTCTGCCGCCGTTGAGGAAATCGCCCAGCGGCGTCCCGCGACGCGGGTACGTGTTCCTGCCGTCGGTCAGATCACTCGGATCGCCGGGGGCTCCGTTGGCACCGCCGAAGAGGACATCGGCGTTGTCGTCCCCCTTGAGTGTATCCTCGCCGCCGCCGCCCAAGAGTCGATCGTCAAAACCGTTGCCTTTGAGAGAATCGTTCCCGTTGTCGCCGAAGAACGTATCCATCCCCTTGCCGCCGGTCATGGTGTCGCCGTCGTTCGCGATGAGGAATTGGGTCGTTAAGATCTGCAGTTCGTCTAGCACCGTGTCGTCAGTGTCGCCTGTGCCGGGATCGAAGACCGAATTATCGGCCCAAATCGTGTGCAGCCGGCCGTTGTGGAAAGCCAGTCCCATGTAATCGCCGAACGTTCCGCCGTTCACTGGCCCGCCACCGACGTCGGCCACGTTTGACGGGAACTGGTTGTCGTCGCTCGGATCGTCCGGGGTGTTGTTGTGATCAAAACCGCTCACTCGAAAGTTGGCCAGACGCGATTGTCCACCATCGAAACTGACCGTCCCGTAGACCTGAACGTCGTCGTTGGCGCGGTCGACGTTGCCGACTTCGGAGGGCAGAGTGGTGTTTGTGTTGCCCGGCTCCGAAACAACGCCCACGTCGTTGCGGGCGTCATACCAGGTGACGGCGATGACCCCGGTGGTCTGATCCAGCGCCAGTTGCGGCAAGAACTGGCTATTGGTTCCAGTCTCATCCACGCCGACGACTTTGTCGTCGTTGAGTGCTTTCGGTTTCGACCACGAGACGGTGGGGTCCCGGTTCAAACTGGGGTCACTGGCATCGATGACCAGATCCTTCAGGTCATCGGTGGTCACCAAGACGACGTCCGTATCGTTGTTCACCGTTTCGTTTTCGCTTACGTCGGTGGGTCTCGCCGGTCGACTGGCTTCGGTTGTGTAAACAAGATAGATGTGGCCGTTGAACTTGCCGCCGCTGTGGTCCCAGGCAATGTGCGGCTGGGCGTTGATGCCGCCCGGATTGGCCGGGATGAGGTCGGCGACGCCGACGTTTGTCGTGGCGGGGGTCTCCATTTTCGGGTGCAGGACCGGTTGAGGAGCCTGCCAGCCGTTCCCGCCCGGATCGGCCATTCCCAGCACATTCACCGCGACGCTGATGAAGGAAGGCCCTTCCGCGGCGGCTCGCCGTTCCTGGTACGCCACGATGACCGCCCCATTCGGACCCACGGCGACGTCTGGAAAAGCGCCGCCATCGGTGCCAAACATTCTCCCCTGCTGCTGAGGAGCCACCGTGCCTGTACCGGTTACGACAAAGCCGGCAAACTCGAGATGAGCGTCTTCTTCCCAAACGACCCACAGGGCCTGTTCGCCCGCAGCGCCGCCGTTCGCCTCCGGCCGGCCCGGACCGATCGCAATCGCTGGCGCAATCGCCGTATTCGTAGTCGGATTCAGAGTCGCCACGGTGGAGAAGTTGGCGCCGGCGTCGGTGCTCAATGAGACAACGACATCTCCAGCGGCGTCGACGCCGGCGGCGAACAGATTGCCGAATCCGTCCCAAGCGACGTTCGGGAAATCGACAAAGGCCGGGGCAGTTGTCGACGTCGTGGGCCAAGTTTGTCCCCCGTCACCGCTCAGCCGAAACTGCATGCCGCCCGCACCGTCCGTGACACCAAACAACGTCTGACCGGTTGCATCACGGGGATCAATGGCGATGGCGGGGTTGAACTCACTGGTTGCATTCGTGGCGTCGTCCTCGAACCGGTTGACGGCTCCTTCATTGACCGGGAGGCTGAGATTCGTGATCGGGCCGGAGGGAAACACAGCAGTCACGGCCAAACTTTCGCCACCGAACGTGTCGACGCTTTGCAGCAAATCGTTGCCGTCCCCGCCGACGAGCGAGTCGGCGCCACCGCCTCCGATCAGCGAGTCCTCGCCCCTGTCTCCGCTGAGGGTGTCGTTGCCTGTGCCGCCGTCGAGTAAGTCGGCGTGCTCACCGCCCTCGAGCGTGTCGTCGCCGTCGCCGCCGAACAGCATGTCCTCGTTGTCACCACCCGAAAGCCAGTCCAGGCCGGCATCACCGCTGAGCGTGTCCTGTCCTGAATTCCCGAACAGAGAATCGGCGCCGGCGCCGCCTTCGATGGCATCCCGCCCGGTTTGGCCGCGGATGCTGTCGTCGCCGTTGCCGCCCTCCAGTACATCGTTGCCGGAGCCGCCAAGAATCTGGTCGTTCCCATCTTCGCCGTTGATGCGATCGGCGCCGGCGCCGCCGCGGAGCTCATCGTCGCCGAGCCCGCCGAGTATCGTATCTTCGTCGTCTCCGGCCCTGATCAGATCGTCGAACTCGCTGCCCACAAGACTGTCGGCCTGGTCCCTGCCTTCGATCAACACTTCGGTGACGTTGGGGAAATCAGCCGTGGTGACCAGGGAGAGATCGATGACGTTCAAACCGTCGTTGCCGATGACTCGCATTTCCTGCACCTCATCGGCCAGCGCAGGGACTCGATCCCTGAGAAACAGGGCCAGGTTGTCGCCGATTGATTGCGTTGTGTTCAGGGGGTCCAACACGATTTTGAAAATCCGGTCGGTGTTTGCGGTCTTGCCGGCATTGGCGGTGGCAATGGCCGCATCGTCCATTGCGGGCGTCAACGGATTGCTGGGATCGGGGGTCTCTCTGGTCAGGATCTCTACGATACCCGTCCCGCCCGTGACAACGTCGCTGCGGACCACGATTTCGTCATCGGTGACGTTGCCGTCAGCGTCTGTGGCGAATGTGGCGATCTCCAACCTTGGCGCGAACCCCGGATTGCTTTGGTCGATCGTATACATCACCGTGATGCTCAACAGCGTCCGGTCCTCCAGCATCTCCACCTGCGATGGGAGCGCCTCCGTTTGTCTCCCCTGCGCGCGCCGCCGTCGTGAAGCCGCTCGCGGGCGCCGCCGGCAGCTGGAATGTAAAGCTGATCTCATAGAACGCAGCCACGAAGTCATCAACATCGTAGGATTCTCGCTTTCAATGGTGTGTTGAAACGTAGATCTGGAAATTTTTCTCTTCTCTGGGCGTCACAAACGTGCTCGATGTTTCGCACGAGAGAACTGATTGAGCTTGGGTTGAACGATTCATTCTGGTTTCATTTCTTGACTGAGCATGTTGCAATTACAGCGAAGACAACCGGCTCAAACAATAGATCGCCGGTCTCAAAAAGTGTTTAGTCGGATTCACGAAGATTCATCTTCGACCGGCAAGAATACACCCCTTAACGGCCTAGTTCCATGGGAACCACTCATGCCTGGATCGTTGATCCATGGGAGTGCGCAATGCGTTGGCACAAGGAAAGTTCGGTCGCCCCGCCGTCCTCGGAAGAACTAGCCCCCCTCTCGCCGCAGGGCGGAAACGGCATGGGCCATCAAATAGGCTTCCGAGGGGCGAAATTTTCTATTCTTTTTTGATCCCATCTTTGATCCTCGCGGTTGGATCTCCGCTTTGGTCCCCGCTTTGGTCCCCGCTTTGATCCCGGCCGGTAGATCACCGCGCCAGTCCCAGCGATTTGATCGCCGATCTAATCCCGCGATTGTGCTTCTTTTTTGAAGCTAGCGATCTATTGTTTGTCCTACTTCGCCTGGATTTAATCAATGAGATTCGTCAGTCATGCATCGAATGACACTAGGTAATGAATTTCCGAAGCGAAGCCGAATCGGCTTCAATGTACCGAAGGTCGGATACGTAGGTGAAGGCACGTGTCCGTTCCTTTGAGGAGTTCACGTTTCAGACTCACTTTCTTGAATGAGAGGAACCTTTAGACTTCCCATTTCGAACTGAAGAAAACCCTTAAAACTCCCTTTTTGATTGAGAGGACCCTGCGATGTTAATGTCTTCTTGGCTGCGTAGTGTAAAATCTACCCTGTATTCAGATTCCCGGCGACGGGCCCGAGCAGTATCACGGCGTAAAAAGTTGCCGGAACCGCTCTCGTGCCAGGTGGAAATGCTCGAAGACAGGACGCTGTTGACGCTTGCCATCTTCTACACAGACGATGCCGCCGACCCCAACGATTTGCCCCGGCTGGAGATCGTCACGGATGTGATCGGCATCAACGGAAACTCCACCGATGACGAAATGGTGGTCCGCAGCGACGTTGTCACGGGCGGAACGGGCCTCGTCGAGGTCCTCACCAGAGAGACCCCCGATCCCAGTAATCCGTTGACGCCCACAATGGACGATGCGGCCATTGCCGCCGCCAACGTCGGCAAGACGGCCGACACCGACATGATTTTCAAGATCGTGATCGACCCCACGCTGATCGGCACACAGCTCCTCGGCGAAAACTCGCTGACGTTCATCCCTTCTGCGGCGGGCACCGTCGCCGCGCAAGCCTCTACGTTGGCGGTGCTGCGAGTCAACGGGAATGACGGCTTGAACGTCATCGACCTCTCTCAGGTCTCGACCGCCAACGGCTTCGATCCCGCCGTGCT
>CAZGYE010000259.1:0-8448 GCA_964530165.1 uncultured Planctomycetaceae bacterium | reverse complement strand
ACACCAGCCAAAACAGGTGAACGAGTTCGGCATGCGCGCCGAACAACTGAAAGGCAAACGCGGTCACGACATCACAATTGGTGCCCGGTGCACGCAGCACACAAACTTTGGGTGTTGCCATACCGGAGAATAGTAACTACCGCGCAATGTTTCTTCCAGCAACGCCGACCGGAGTCCCAGGGCGGGTCCTGTCTCGACCCTCAGCGCTTCTTGCTTCCGCCGCACCGCCTCGTTAGGATCGGAAATTCATCACCGAACGTTGACGCCGGTTGAGCAAGCCGCATTCAGCCCGAGACCCAGCACGAGGGGCGCGATGAAATTAGTGTTCTCGGCGAGTTTGGCGCCACTGCTGCTCGTGGCCGGCATTTCCACCGCCACTGCCGACGAAGTCGACAAGCAGTTGGCGATCATTCGGGAGGTCGGTCCGGGGGGAGTCGGGTCGCAGGCGGCTCGCGCGGCGTGTGATCGGTTGTTCCACCTCGGGCCAGACGTTCTCCCTCGGCTGCTGATTGCCATGGATACCTCGAACATCGTCGCGGCCAATTGGTACCGCACCCTCTACGAGGAGATTCTTCGCCGGGAGTTGGCGAAGGAGGAACCCCGATTGCCGCTGCAGTTCATGCGACGCTATGTTCGCGATTCGAGTCGGCAGGGGCGGGTGCGTCGTTTGCTGCTGGAGCTGTTGAACAAGATCGACCTGGAATTCGGTCGGAAGCTAATCCCGACTTTGCTCGACGATCCCGAATTCCGTGGCGAAGCGGTGACGGCGGCGCTGGCACGTGGTGACACGGCGAAGCAGCGCGGCGAAACCGCATCGGCCAAGCAGGCCTACTGGACGGCGTTTCGGCACGCGCGCGACAGCCGACTGGTCACCCAGGCTGCCGCTCGGCTCGAAGCGGTCGGCGAGAGCGTCAGCATCGTCGAGCACATGGGTTTCGTCACTGACTGGTATCTTCTAGGGCCGTTCAATGCTGCGGGACTGTCCGGTTTTGGGCGAGTCTTCCCGCCGGAAAAGAACGTCGATCTCGACGCGGTCTATCATGGCAAGAACGGGGAAAAGATCACCTGGAAACGTCATCAAACTCTCGACCGATTGGGACAAGTCGACCTCATGGAGGCCGTTGCACCGGTGAAGGAAGCGGTCGGTTACGCGTATACCGAACTGACCTCCCCGCACGACCAGATGGTCGAGCTTCGTTGCAGCGCCGACGACAACTGCACCATCTGGCTGAACGGGAAGAAGATTTTCAGCCGCCTGCAATGGCTGAACGGAACCCGGTTCGATCGGTTCACGGTTCCGGCTAATCTGAAGGCGGGCAAGAACCGGTTGCTGGTTAAGATCTGCCAGGGACCGCAACACAAGAATCCCGCCGTCCCAAACAATTGGTCGCTGCAGTTGCGGTTCTGTGATGCCGGGGGCGCCGGTGTCGGCCTGATGTCGGCATTGCCGGCGATCAAAGCAACGAACTCAGAATAGCACTCTAGCCGCGGGTGAATACCCGCGGATGTTCATCCGCGGCTGATGGCCGCTGACGACACAAATGAACTGAACATCAGCAGATGACGCTCAAAAATTTGACTTCGTTCATTCTTCCACTGTGTTTGTGTCTTGGGCGGGTGGCCACGGCGGATGCCGAGAACTGGCCCGGATGGCGTGGACCGAATCGCAACGGAGTGACGTCCGAAACCCGCATTCCGCTGAAATGGTCGGACGACGAAGGCGTTCTCTGGAAGACGGCTCTGCCGGGGTTGGGCATCTCCAATCCCATCGTCTGGGACGATCGCGTGATCGTCACCGCTTCGGATGGGAAGACGTTGTCGGAGTTGCATGTCATCTGCATGTCCCGGGACTCGGGCGAGGAGTTGTGGCACCTGCGTTTGTGGGGGACTGCGCCGACCCGACATCACGGCTACAAGAGCAGCATGGCCAGCCCGGCGCCGGTGACCGACGGCAACCACGTGTTCGCTTTTTTCGGGACCGGAGACGTGTTTTGCGCCTCTCTGGACGGCCGGTTGGTGTGGCACCGTTCGCTGGCTGCTGAATACGGCAAGTTCGAGAATCGCTTCGCGGCCGCCAGCTCGCCGCTGCTGTTTCGCGATACCGTTGTGCTGCAGTGCGACCATTACGGCGATTCGTACGTCATGGCGATCGACAAAGCGACCGGTGCAAATCGTTGGAAACTCGACCGCCCGGACAACTGGCTCTCGTGGGCGTCGCCCGTGCTCGTTCCGGCTGGAAGGGCCGGCCGGTATGAACTGATTGTCTCCGGATCGCAGAAGCTCGACGCCATCGACCCGCTCACCGGCCGGCTGCTCTGGACGGTGCGCGGCATGCGGCGGGAATGCATTCCGACGCCCGTGTACGGTCACGGTCTGGTTTACGCGGTCAGCGGACACAAAGGACCGACACTGGCCGTTAGACCGGGCGGACGGGGCGACGTGACCGAATCACACGTCGTGTGGAGCAACACGCGCGGAGCACCGTTCGTGCCGTCCGCGATCCTCATCGGCGATTACTACTACCTGGTCGACGATCACGGAATCGGCACCTGTCTCGACGCGCATACGGGCAAACTGTTCTGGCAGAAACGCTTTGGCGGCGAGTTTACGGCTTCTCCGGTCGCGGCTGACGGAAAAATCTACTTCATCGACGAAGCGGGTACCACGCGTGTCATCGCCTCCGGTCTCGACGTGTGTCGAGAACTAGCCCGCAACCCGCTGGGCGAGGCGGTGTTTGCGTCGCCGGCAATCTCACAGGGACGACTTTTTATCCGAACCGTCAAGCGTCTGTATTGCATCGGACGGTCCGACTCTCAGCCATAACCCGACTGAAATCAACGACTAGTGGTTCTTCAGAGCTCATCGGATCGGTCGGACCACTCCACGAGGCTCGTCGAGAAGCGTCGCCCAAAAAGCTGCCTGTCCGCTGCGAGATTTGCCTGATAGAATGACCGGCGCAAAAGGAATCACTGCGTGCCCCGGACCGTTCGGTTCGGCCGTGGAGTTTGTCAAGGACGGATTCGCATGGAATCGATCTTGCCGAAGTTAACATTACTCGGTGGGCTGGCGCTAACGCTGGGATGTGGATCGGCGTTCTCGACACGGCCGCCGAACATTGGAAGCAGGGGAGCGCAGATTGAGAAACGGATGTTGGAATACTACGATCCGTTTCCCGATCGATCGGTCGGTCCGGACGTGCAGAGCCGGCCTCGGGAGTTCAGCGTTCAACGTGCCGCCCCGCGCCGCGCGGTGGAATCGCAGGTGCGTCCGGGTTTTCCAGCCACCTTCGGTCCGTCTGCGCCTCGGTGGCCGCCTGCCGGTGGAGAGTATCCGGGTGTGGTCCGCTAACCGGGTTGCAGTGGTTTAGAGGGGAGCCTGATGAGAAGCCGGCCGATGGCAGGTCTGACTTGGATCATCCCGCCGGTTGCCGCCACCGCTTTGTGTTTGGGGTTCTCGGAATGGCAGCCGGCGGGATCGGCGCCCCGCATTCCGCGCACGGTGGAGACCAGCGGTCTGGAATTCGTCACCCCCGAGTGCCAAAAAGCGATCGAGAAGGGTCTCGCGTACCTTGCTGTCCGGCAAAACGACGATGGTTCGTTCGGCTCAGGCAACAAGCGGCGAAACGTTGCCGTCACTGGTCTGGGCGGCATGGCGTTTCTCGCGGCGGGTCATACGCCTCGAGGCGGCCGTTACGGCAACCACGTCTCGAAAGCCCTCGACTTCATCCTTTCTCACTGCAAGGGAACCGGATTCATCGTGGCCGACGACAGCAAGTCGCACGGCCCGATGTACGGTCACGGATTCGCCACGTTGTTTCTGGCCGAAGTTTACGGGATGACTTGCCGCAAGGACGTTCGCGAAAAACTCCAAAAGGCCGTCAAGTTGATCATCGACACACAGAATAAAGAAGGGGGATGGCGTTATTATCCTGAACGCAAAGACGCCGACGTCTCTGTCACGGTTTGCCAGATCATGGCGTTGCGGGCGGCTCGCAATGTCGGGATATCTGTTCCTAAGACGACGGTCGAGAATTGCGTCGAGTACGTGAAACGCTGTCAGAACGCCGACGGCGGGTTTCGGTATCAGTTACTGCACCGCAAGGAGAGTGCGTTTCCCCGATCGGCGGCCGCTCTGGTGACGCTGTACAGCGCCGGAATTTATCAAGGGCGAGAAATCCAGCGCGGACTGAAATACCTGATGCACTATGTGCCGGCCGGTGACGTGCTCCGATTCCAAAGCCATTACTTTTACGGACATTATTATGCGGTGCAGGCGACGTGGCATGCCGGCGGCACGAACTGGCGGCGATGGTATCCGGCCATACGCGACGAACTGCTGCGCCGGCAGCAGCCCAACGGCGGCTGGCCCGACCGGTCAATCTGCAGCGAGTACAGCACGGCCATGGCTTGCCTGATCCTGCAAATGCCGAACAACTATTTGCCCATCTTTCAGCGGTGACGTTCATGGCCTTTCCAGACAAAAGGAAAAAGGGAAAAGGGAAGACAAGGCACAAAGGCACAGAGGCACAAATGTCGGAGAACATTTGCCACACCCCCTTTGCCCCTTTGTCCCTTTGCCCCTCTGTCCTACTGTTTCCTTTTGCCTTTTTCCTTTTTATTTGGCTGCCGACGCCTGCGGCCTTTGGCCAGGATCTCGGCAGCGATACAGTCACACTGGTCGATGTCGACGGAAAAAGGCTGTCCGGACCATTGAGGACCGTATCTGATGAGATGCTGCGCATCGGAGCCCGCGAATCGCAAGATGTGGCGACCTCGGACCTCCTGCGTTTGCAGTTCAACGACCGGCCGGCGGCTGCGAGTCTGGGCGGGGTGGTCGTCTTTCTGGCAAACGGCGATCGCGTCGTGGGGCGGCCGGTCAGCATGGACGCCGACAGTCTTGTTGTGGCCTGGATGAAGTTCCCGAGCTGGCCGGCGGTCAAGATTCCGCTCTCAGCGGTCCGCGGCATCCTCATGAGGGTTCCTCAAACCAGACCGGCTCGAACGCGGATTATCAAGACATTACTCGACCGGCGCGAGAACAGCGACGTTGTCATTCTCCGCAACGGCGACCACGTGACCGGCGAGTTGACCGGCCTGGACGAGACTATGTTTTCGTTGGAATCAGCCGCCGGGAAGACAAACATCGACCGCCGCAGCGTGCGCGCGGTCGGCTTCAATGCGGAATTGATCAGTTTCCCCCAACCCGAGAAGCAGCGGGCCTTGTTGCCGCTCTCGGACGGCTCGCGCGTGACCGCATGCAATATGCAGTTGGACCCCCCAGGCGTGCTGCGGCTCGACGCCCTGTTCGGTGCGAAGCTGGACGTACCGCTCTCGGCGGTTGTTTCGCTTCACTTTCTGGGCGGCCGGGCGGTCTACCTTTCCGATCTGGAGCCGGTCCGCTATCAGTTCACCGAGTACCTGCAGGACCGTTGGCCTCTGCGGAAGGACCGCAACGTCGCCGGAGGCCCCCTGCGTCTACGCAGCCGAGAATATGCCAAAGGATTGGGAATGCACAGCAAGAGTGAAGTCACCTACGATCTGGGAGACGGGTATTGGCGTTTTCAGGCGGTCGTGGGCGTCGACGACGATGCCGACGGCCAGGGGAGCGTGACGGCGGCGGTCCTTCTGGACGGAAAACGCGTCTTCTCCAGCGGCCCGTTGACAGGAAAGAGCCTGCCGGAACGTGTCAAGCCGATCGACGTCACCGGCGCCCGGCGGTTAACGTTGATTGTCGACTATGGTCAATCTGGCGACATCCGAGACCACATCGACTGGTGCGACGCGGTGCTCATCAAGGCTCAAGCAGTGCGTACAGAATGACGTTGATCGCAATTTTCAGGGCGTCCGCTTCCACGTAGCCTTCGCAGGCGAGAGATGCCTGGCGTTCCAGGGCGCAACTGATGTCATACTTGCTGTAAATGACTGCGTACCGTCCGTCGATTTCAATTCCCTCCAGAAACGGCTCGACCTCGCGGACCAACACGTCGAGGGCCGCCTTGGGATTTTTGGACATGGGTGTTCGGCGCTTCACGCGGCGGATGTCGTAAGCGATCCCCGTCGTGAACAGCTCGTGATCGGGTGGGATGCGTTTCAGCTCCTTGGCGGGAAACATCTGCTTGATCAAGCTGCGAAAGCTCTCGTTGAACTGCCAGGCGCCGCAACACGCGTCGGCAAACAGGAAGCCGCCGTTGTTCAAGTACTTTTTCAACTGTTCGCGTTCCGGGCGGCCCAGTTGGAAGCGGTTGCGTCCGTGCATGTAGACGATGGGGTATTTGAAGATGTTCGGATCGGTTGCAGGCAGGTTCTTTTGCTTGGTGGAAGCCGTCATCCCCACCACGCGGTTCAGCCCCAACAACAGGTTCCGCAGCGCCTGGGGAGCGGCGTTCCAACCACCGGTGTGACGCAGCTTGGCAATCTGCAGGAACCCGCGCTGGATTCTGTCTTGCTGTCCCTTTTGTGGCGCCGGCACGCTGCTCTCCAGGGGATTGGGCGGCTCGCGTCCCGTCGCGTAAGCCACCACGTTGACTCCGACTCGGGTCGCTCTGCCGATCATCGACGTCATTTCTTTTGTGCGGCCAGGCGGCTTTTGCAAGGCCCACTTGTCCCACAGGCACGAGAGGTCATCGGGCGAATAGATGATGGCCGTTCGGCAACCGACGTCGACGCCATAAAGCTCGACCGAGTCCGGCTCCAGAAGGTACTCGCTGCGGTAAACCGGATGATCGGCGGGCAACGGTTTCAGCGGCATCTCACCATTGGGATACATGTCGCGAATGAGCGCGCGAAAACCAGCCGGAAAGTCCGCCCTCTGGCAGTTGGCCACCGCGAAGATGAAGCCCCCTTGATTCACGTATTCTTTGAGCAGCTCGATCTGCTTGGCCGTGAACTCCGGTTTCTCCTGACCGCTCAGGTACAGGATGGGTGACTGCAACAGATCCTCCACTCCGCCGTACCGTGCAACCTGCCGGATGTCGATGACCTGCCAATTGAGCAGCTTGGGCCACTTCGGCAATCCGCTGATCAACTGCGTCAGGTGGCGAATGTCGTCGTGGTGGTTGTTCCAATCGTCGCTGAGGAGCTGTTCGCGATCGACCGGATCCGGCCGACCGTATTTCAACTTGCTGATCAGAACCGGCGCGAGCCCTTTCGACAAGAACAACAGGGCGAAGCTGGTGCCGATCACAGGGTTCGCTTCCATCCCCCCGACGCCCATCCAGCTACTCCAACGGCGAGATTGCCGATCGATGAGGAACTTCGCTCCTTCGCGATACCAGTCGTGCTTGCCGAAGAAACGATGCCCGCTGAGCCGCCCGGCACGCTCCATGCCGTACAGGTAGTACAGCAGCCAAGCGTTGCTTCGCGGATTCGTGCGGATGGTGAAGTGCTTCTCCAGCCAGCGAATACCTCTCTCCAGCGGTTCGTTGGGCTGATACTCAGGGCAGCAGTTGGGGGTCCCGTCGGCGCCCATGTCTTTGTCGTCTCGGAGCATCGATGAGGTGATGATCAGCGTGGCGACCCCGGCCACCGTCATGCTTCCGGTGCTTGGCTGAGGATCTTTGTGCGTCCCGCTGTAGCTCCAGCCTCCGTCGGCGTTCTGGTGTGCCACCCAGTGTTCGTAGGCGCGCTGCCACGTCCGGCGGCTGACGGGAATTCCGGCATGGGCCGCGTCGCGCAAACCGAGAATGGCGAACTGACCGTTGCTGCGGTCTCCGCCTAAGTCCAGTAACTCCTTGGCGACGCTATAACTCCACGATCCCGCGTTGTCGCCTTTTGTGAACTGCGAAGTCTCCAGTTTCTCGGCGAGTTTGAAGATGCGGGCGTTGTCTTTCTGACCGTCCTTGGCGGCGGCCATCGCCATAATCATCAGTGAGATCTCATACGTCATTTTCGGATTGGGTTCTCGCGCCTCGAGTCCGCTGCGCAGATAATGGAGTCCTTTCTGCACCGGCTCGTCGTCGACGGTCATGCCGGCATTGATCAGCGCCAACAGCGCCAGACTGCTGACGCCGACCTTGTACCGGCCCCCCTGACCGGCCGACCACGAACCCTCGCCGTTCTGTTCGCTGACGAGGAACCGTTTCGCCCGGTCGATCGACTTGAGCACAACTTCGGACGTTAAATCGTCTGCCCGGCTCGGCACCGAGGTTGAAAACGCGGCCAACACGCAAACAACTGCAGTGAGCCGTCGAAAGATTTCCACGCACATGGAAACGGGCCTCGGAAGTGGTCCATTCCAGAATTCGTTGTCAGATTCTCGACGTCATTTAGCCGGCGGGCTTGCCCGCCGTGTCCCGTAAGGGCCACACGCCCCGCAAGCGGGGCGGCTAAATGAGCCCATGCAATCCTATCAACCAACCAGAACCCATGACAACGGGAATCTTTCGCCGTGCGGAATCTTAGAAAGGACGCGGTAATTCAGCAAAGCTGCAGAAGGTTTCGATGGCGGACC
>CAZGYE010000258.1:0-8513 GCA_964530165.1 uncultured Planctomycetaceae bacterium | reverse complement strand
GGTGGCGACATCCTCGATCGGTCCGGGCGCGGCCAACATGGTGACCGCGGCCGGGGTCGGACACAGCAATCGCCTGCCGGTGCTGCTGCTCCCCGGCGATATTTTCGCCAGCCGGGCACCGGACCCCGTGCTCCAGCAGCTCGAGCATTTCGGCAACCCCACGGTCAGCGTCAACGACGCCTTCAAGGCGGTCCAGCGGTTGCTGCAGAACATGCTCGTAAAGAAAGAGTATCGCGGACAGGGCCTGGTTCTGAGTAGACGCCGCGACGTGTTCCTTGACGGCCAGATGAGTCAGGAAACCGTTGACGTGGCGTTCCGCGAGTTCCCGGGGATGCCGGTGCCGGTGGAACTCGATGAAGCGGCGAATCCAATGCACGTAGGCTTCTTCGGTACGCCCGCTGTCGTGGCGGACTCGCAGCACTTCGATGACGCGGTCATACAGCCGGGACGCGGGTCTGCCGGGGAACAAACCCAGAGGCTTTCGTTGTTGCGATGCTGGAGACTTCATGACCGGCCCCGTGAGCCACCGCTGTCACCACGTTCAGCGCCGCTTATTCCACCGCTGGCTGCCGGGCATGTCAAGGGCGCTGCCAGAGAATTCGCTGATGTCTGCCCCGCGTGGCTCCCGCGGAGAGTCGAACCTTGTTCCACACAATTGCGCCCTCGAAAAAACCGCCGATCCGCGCAACCAAGTGGTGTGGGTTGAACGTGACACTCAAACGTCTTTCACTTCTTCAACCCACATCACACCAGCTCACAGGTTGCCCATGACGACAACCACGACCGAAGCTCCCCTTCAACAACTGACCGAACACGTCGACGACTGGCGGACGCCCGATCTGTTGGTCGACGCCGCAAACCGACTCGTCCGGCACGTTGCGCTGACCGGCGTGCATTCTCGGAACGGCTATCGCTACTCGGAACAGGCGCTCCGCCAAGCAATTCCCCTCTATGAGAACAAGCCCGTCTTTCTCGATCACGCGGCCAACTTTTCGCGGCCGTATGACCGGAGCACACGCGATTTGGCCGGCAGCATCGTTGAACCCCGATATCAGGACGGCAGGATCCGCGCCGACATTCAGCTACTGGACACGGAAGCCGGCCGAACCTTTCTTGCGCTGGCAGAAGCAAATCGTCCCGCGGTCGGCATGAGTCACGTCATCTTGGCACACCGCAGCAGCGACAAGTCGATCGTGGAAGAGATCCACGACGTCGTCAGTGTCGATGCGGTCGTCTTTCCAGCCACTACGTCGACGTTCCGCGAACAGACCGACGAGCAACCACCGGGTACGCTTCCCGGTTCCGTCGAGAGCATCCTCTCTGAGATCGATGCCAACTTGCCGGATCACATCCGCCGGCTCGTCAGCGCCCCCTCCGCCGGCGTGTGGCGAGCCGGTCTCTTTCCGGACCTGGTGCTCGTCGACGTGCGGAAACCGGAGGCTGCGGAAACCGAACAGTACGCGATACAGTGGAACGTCGACGACGGCTGCGTCAAGCTGAGCGACTCGCTCGCACCCGTTTCTCGTGAACAGATTGAAGACGGCCGTTGGATCGCCGAGCGACGGGCCTTTTGCGGCTCAGAACACGATGACCAAACCGCGGCGAGCAAGCACGCTCGCAGGCTTCAGGTCCACTTTGATGCTGTACTTGCCGAACGAGACGAACTTCAAAAACAAGTCGACGGCTTCGAACGCGCGCAGCAAACGGTGGCAACACAACAGGAAGTCGATCGTCTCCTCGACAAATCACAGTTGCCCGCCTACGCCGTCACCGAACTGTTGCGGCGGCAACTGCTCGAAGCGCCGACGGAAGAGGCGAGAGAGGCCCTCATTTCCGAGCGCCAGTTGCTTCTGAAACGGTGCAGCGGTCATTCACCGCTCAGCCGGGAACGCATCGACGGCGCCGAACCGGAGTTGGGAGACTCGATCATTGTTTCCGCAATCAAGCAACACCGGTTTTCGGTGCTTGCAGGAGTTGGCTAGACAGATGCGAAGATCAAGATGCCCGGTTTGAGTCGCCTCACGGCTTGGCAAGATCTTCGCTGTTTCCATGATGTCGTGCCGGTGGAGGCACGACGCGACACATATCCCTTCGGTACAAGACGACAAAGGTTTTGTAGATGGCAAATCGGCTTCGATTCCGTAACGGACAGGTTCACTTACACAAGCTGCGTGTTGACAGCGGCACCGTCCTCGAGGCGGGAGACCTCGTTTACCTCGATTCCGACGACGTGAAGCCGGCCAGCGACTTCACGTGGACGTCGGACCTGGCGACGACACAGTCGGCCTTCGCCGCGTCGTTTCTGGGTGTCACCCATCAGCAATCCGCCAGCGGCGATACCGACGACGTATCCGTCGATCTGAGTCCTCACTCGGTGTACGAATTCGACGTGAACTCGGCCACGTATGAAGTCGGTGACGAGCTGGGTCCGGACGAGAACTCTTCTGCGCTGATGAATCAGCAGTTGGAGGCCGTCGCCAGCGGGACACTGGCCATCGCCCGTTCCGCCGAGTTCAAAGCCGCGAGTGCGTCAACGTTGCGGGTCACGTTTGCGTCGGCATTCTACACCGCCTCGGCCAACGTGAACGCGGCAATCGGATAATTGTCTCCCACGACATTCGCTTCCCCCAGAAATAGGAACGATCGGTCTATGCAAGGTCAAAGTGTTCAAAACCTGATTGAGTCTCTCGGTGCCGAAGGGTTCTACCAAAAAGTCTGCACGTTGTTGAACGAGCAGAAACTGTCGGTTGACGACTTCAGTTACTACGAACTGGCCGAGGCGTGCGGTGTGCTGCCGCAGTTGCGTTATCTGCGGCAGCTCGCGCCGCCCAATGAAAACGTCAGCCACGCGCTGCGGGAATCGAACCCCGGTGTCGGTTCCAATCTGTTTCAGGTGGTCACCGGCGAGCTGATTGGCCGTAAGGTGATCGCAGGTTACGAAGACGACAGCGGATTCATCGGCGACAAGCTCGTCGCGGTGATGCCCAGCCGCCTGAAGAACCAGCGAATCGCCGGCTTCAAGGCGCTGGCCGGTCCGACCGAGGTCGCCGAAGGACATCCTTACGGGGAATCGACGTTCGAAGAGAAGTACGTCACCACTGAGGAGACCAAGCAGGGACGGATCCTTTCGATCAACGAAGAACTCATCGTCTTCGACCAGACCGGGGAAATCAACCGCCGGGCGATGGCCATGGGGTACTACCTGCGGCAGGAGCGCGAGCGGACAATTGTCCGCGCGGTGACCGACGCCGACTACTCCAGCGCCAAGTACGCATATCGGCCGAACGGAACCGGTCAGCAGCTCTACAAGGTGGACGGCTCGAACCGCAACTGGGTCGGTGTCGGCAACACGACGTCGACCGACTTCAACTCGGCCGTAGCCCTGGTAGACTGGACCGACATCGATACGGCTCTGAAATACCGTGCCACCGAGGTCAAGGACGACCGGATCGACGGGACCTCTCGCCCGATTGTGATGCCGGTGCGGCAATTACTCGTCCCTGAGAACCTGCGCGGCGCCGCCTTGAGCATCGTCAACTCAACCGAAATTACCGTGACCAGCGGTTCTCAGCAAACTGCGTTCGCGAACCCGGTGCACGGCCTGGTCGAGGTGCTCAGCTCGCCGTTCATCGATGAGCAGGGCGGCCAAGCGGTCAACGACTGGTACATCGGCGACTTTCGGCGGCAATTTGTCTGGACGGAAATCTGGCCGGTGCAAACGTTCCTGCAACGCTCCGACAGCGAGACGGCCTTCGACCGTGACGTGGTGCTGCGTGTGAAGGTCCGCTATTACGGCGGCATCTCGGCGGTCGACACCGTGTTCGTGACGAAAGTCGACGGCGCGTAAGCCCGCGGCAGTGCTTGCTCCCGGTTTCCATGCGCTCGATGGAAATCGGGAAACAGAACGGTCGATCGTCTCCCCCTTGGTTCGGTCGCTCAGTGCCTGGCAGGGATGCTGGCCGGTGGTCTTTCCGGACTGCACGGATGCGTCGGGGCGCCGGACCGAGGGGTTCTTTCCCGCGAAACACAGAATCTTGCAATTTCGAATTCAACAATCTCTTGAGGTGAGTCCAAAGCATGAGCGACCTGAGCGATCTCTCCTCCGTGTCCGGCGCCGATCTAACCGAAGACCAGATCAAGGGCATCCTCGCACAGATTGATCTCGATATCACGAATTTGCTGCGGGACGGAAAGCTGTCGGCCTTGAAGTATGGGATTTCCGGTCAGGGCGGACGCTCAACCGACCGGGCGGCAAATCTCAAGGCGCTGCTGGAAGCACGCCGTCGTTACGAGAAACTTCTCACTTCGTTGCCGAGTTGGGAACTTTCGCAACAAGCCGACGACGACGAGAACTCTACGTCGTAACATCTGCCATGACTTCCACCGACGAAAAACTCGATCGCATCGTCGAGGCCCTGCAACAGGTGAACGTGAACCTTGAAGGGCTGCGGGTGAGTATGGCGTCGTTGATCCAGGCCGTTGAGGATCACGAAACTCGAATCCGCGTCGTTGAGCGCTGGCAAAGCAATCTAACGCCGATTCTGGCGGCGCTCACGTTCCTATTGGGAGCGGTGTTCACCGAGATGCTGGGGCGTTTTATTTAGCACGATTTGCAGGCCGCCGGCGCCCCTTGATTTTGTCTGCCACACACGCGGGATTGTTCCTGGTATGCCGATTCCATCTTCCCAACTGACGACCGATCGCGACCGGCAGTTTGACGACTGGGGCGAAACGATCACGTTCCGGTACTTCACGGAAACCGTCGATCCACAAACGCAACAAGTCACCGAAACGCAGGTGGATACCACACTGACGGCCATTCCCGGCCGGGCTTCTTCGACCCCCCTGAAGAGTACGGCAACTCGACAACTCTCCGACGAGATTGACTTTTTGATCAAAGTCGAAGAGTTGCCGACGACGAGTCCTGCTGCGCCCAATAGCCGAATCGTCCATGACGGCGACGAGTATGACGTGTTGTCGTTCGCCCTGTCGTCAGACGGAACGGTGTATACGCTGAGGTGCCGAAAGAGGGTGTAGTCGGCGATCGCATCAAGTTTACATCCTTCCCACATCTTCAGTGAATCCCAATGAGGCTCGCCCGATGGCATTCACGTTCAAACCGGCCGTCTACAAGAACTCGGTCCTCTATGAATTGCCGCAACCTGTTCTGTCTGTCCGCATCCAAGATGCGTGGAATTTCGAGCAGTTCAAGATTCCCTTGTCCGCCGGTGACTTCCTGACCGGCCATTCTCAACAGGGAGTTGGGATCTCGATTGAAGGGCAGATTGGCGAACAGACCGGCGCGCCGAAAGCGTTGGAACAGGCGATGTTCGCAGAGATCGAAATCTTGAGAGCCGCACTCGACATCACTTCGGACAGCGACAAATTTGAGTTCTTCCTGTACCACGATTCGTCGACCCCGACGTATCGCAAGTTCAAATCCTGCTCGACGGTTCGGTTTGACTACGATCTGTCGGACAAGAATCTGTTCGCCTATTCCATTGTGATTCATGCGGAAGATCCGGTCATTTACACCACGGTGCCAGGCGCGTAAGCGAACCAGATGTCGTACAGTCGAAGAATCGTTCACTATTCACCCGGCCCGACCGACTTACAGGCGGTCATTTCCGACCGGGCGATTGCCGGTTGCTGGTTCGAGTTGCACCGGCAGGGTGGCTGCGGCGCAGGCGAACTGCGTTTGCGGGACGAATTCCCCAATCGTTCACAGATCGACGTCGGCGACTGGATTGCGCTGGAATTTGAATCCGGCAATCGTTGGTACTTGGGACGCGTCAAGAACCGGCGGGCGGATAGTCCGGCCGGTGTCACGCTGCGGTTGGAGGGAATGGCCGCTGAACTGGCGGAAGCCTTTCCCGGCGGATTCGGCCGCAACATCGCCGACGGTGTCCCGCCGCACCGTTACGCGCAAACCGATCTCTTTCCCGACGACCCCGACTACGCAGACGAAACGGTTGACGCGGTCAGCGAACCGCACGAGGTCGTCGAGTTGTTGATGCAGCAGTATGTTGTTCCAGCGACCAATGTGACGTTCGATCCAACACGGATTGAGTCGCCGCTGCAACCGGCTGAGTTGACGAGTCTGAAGGTTCGCGGCGAAGTATCGGTCCGGGACGTCATCAAGGACCTGTCCGTGAGGGCGCGCGATGCTTCGTGGGGCGTTGACGAGGACGGCAAGTTCTTCTTCCTGCGGCAGCGGAGCACCCTGCTGGCCACGTACCGTGAGGGCGTCAACCTGGTCTCGCTCGATGAGACTCGCGACCGCGACTTGCTCTTCAATCGCGTTGTGCTGACCGGCGGGTTGGTCTACGACCCGGCCCTGGGTTCCGACGTTGTCGGCCGGACGTTCTACCGCTGGCGAGGCAACTACATTCAGCCGGCCAGCCGTTCGCAATACGGCGAACGTCGAATTCGGATGTGGGTCCCGTGGATTCGAACCAGGTCTGATGCGCGGGAGTTTGTTCGTGAATTTTTCCGCATTTACGCCGAGCCGACAACTCGCTATCTCGTCGAAGTCGGCAACCAATCGACACTGCCTCGACCGTGGGAAGGGCGAATTCGCATCGAAGCCCGCGACGGCAGCGAGTTGACAACCGCGCAAGTCGAAACCGTTCGCGTGCAGTTCGATCATGCACCGCGACTGCGGATGCAAATCGGGCCGGTCGATCCGCGAACCGTGTGGCCCGAACCGCCGCACCACGAAGAGAGCGTGATTCCGCACGGGCCGACGCCGGAACGGGGCGGCGGCGACATCATCTCCTTCTCGTCCGAATCGCAAATCAGCTCGTCGAGCGGCGGCGCTCCGAGCGTTTTCGGCAGCCTGTTGCTCTGGCTCGAAGCCGACGCTATCGCCGGATTGAACGACGGTGATCCGGTCGCGCTGTGGGAAGACTTGAGCGGCAACGACAACGACGCCCAGCAAGCCACAGCCAGCAAGAAGCCGATCTACAAGACAAATATGCTGAACGGCAAGCCGGCGGTGCAATCCAACGGGACCAGCCATGAGATGGCAATTCCGAACATGGACAACGTGACGAATATCACGTTCTTCGCCGTGATGAATCGGAGTACGAGCGGGCATGATTCGCTGATCGTCTCGACCAACGACGGCGGTTGGATACAAAGCTGGCAGAGCGCCTCCGGCGACAAGCCCACCTTCGGCAAAGTTGGATCGGGTGTCGACAGCGCCACCAGCACGATCAGCACGTCGGACGGGTGGGTGCTCATGTCGATTGTGGTGGGGGCGACGAACGTTGATTTCTACAAGAACGGAACCGTCATCGGCAGCCCGTCGAGAAGCTGGTCCTCGTACGGCTCGTCCGGCGGCACTTACGGACTGTTCAATCGAATCGGACAAAGCGAGCGCTGGGGCGGCGACCTGGCCGCGTTGATCGTTTATGACGGAGCCTTCTCAAACGCCAGTCGTGCTGACGTGGAAGAATATCTATCCGGCAAGTACGGCATTGCGCTCAGCTAAGATTGTCGAAACTCGTCAGACCTGATGTCTCCAATCTTCTACCGACTGAATACCGATCACACGCGAGTTCCAGTTCAACTGGAGAACGTGTTTGCCGGTCCGACGCCGTCTGCTTGCTGGCTCGTCGGTGGCGGTCCGTCGCTGTCGCGTTTGCCGTGTGAGTCCATCGCCGCGTCGCCCATTCCTCGAATGTGCCTGAATCTGGCCGGGACCCATTTGCTGCGGCCCGCATTCTGGACGTCGTATGACCCTTCCGCCCGGTTTCACCGCTCGGTCTACCTCGACCCGGGGGTGATGAAGTTCGTACATCGCCGCCGGGCAATGGACCTCGTTCCAGAAACCACCTTCAAGGTGTGCGACTGTCCCAACACCTTCTTCTTCGATCGGGACGCTCAGCGAGGCTTCGCCGACTTTCTGGCGCCCGAGGGCCGTGGAATCATCGATTGGGCCGATACGATGGTCCAGGCGATCGACGTTCTTTACCGGCTCGGGTTTCGGATCATCTATTTGGCCGGCTGCGAAATGCGAGTGCGGCCTTCGGAACAACAGCTCGAACGAGCGAAGGCGGCCGGCGTCAATTACAGCCCCTCTCAGCTTCTCAACGACTTTCTGAGTCAGTGCGAGAATTCGGGTTTGTCTGCCGAAGCGTTGGATTCGCTTCCACCGGGATCGCACTATCATTTCGGCGAACACAAATCGATCCGGGCCGCCGCAAACACCGATTGGCACTACTTTCGGGTCGCACAATATCTGCGGCTCTCACGACGGTCACTTTCTCTGGCCGGCGTGCAGCTCGTCTCGGTCACTCCGCACAGCCGGCTAAACGATTACTTTCCGTACGTCCCGGTGCGACGGGTCTTGCGACGAATCGCGCGCGACGTCGGCGACCCCAAAGCCGAACCGGTACGCGGTCTCTACCGCCAAGCCGAACCGCGGCAGTCGCGGCCCTATGGACCGATGCGAGACTATACCTCACGCGGCCACACTCTGCGGTTCTTCGAGCGTTTGAAAACGCAGT
>CAZGYE010000257.1:0-8677 GCA_964530165.1 uncultured Planctomycetaceae bacterium | reverse complement strand
CCATGAATCTATAATACCAAGGCCGAATTCAATGCAATGGCAATAGGACACAAGGTGTTTTCCTGGTTTCCTAATCATGATCCTCTTACCACGAAACACATTGTGGAGACGGACTTGCTGCAGACGGCTAAAGTATTACAGATTTTCCTGTTTTTGTGCGACAGACCCCCCAACCGGTCCAATGAGATTTTGAGGTCCAAGAGCCGCTGCTTAGACGCAAGTACTTTCCAGTCTGGCTCTTGACGCGATGTTGGCAATCGACGCGGTCAAGGCCGTGCGTCGATTTTTCCGAAACGATCAGAATAATTGGCCTAATCGGACTCATCCGGCCGATCTATAGATCCAGCCTATCCACTCCTCATGCTGCGCCGAATTTCGGTGTTGAGGGGGAGTTTGCCCGCCGAAGTCGCCTCCCTCGCGGATGGAGACGAAAGGAGAGTTGTTCATGCGCAGGTATTGCCACTGGATCGTGTTGCTGTGGCTTCTCGCCGTGACGCCCGGAATCGTCATGGCCGGGCCGCTCTCGTTCTTGGATGCCCGGTCGAAAAAGCCGGTTGCTCAATCACCCCACAAGCTGCAACCGCCGGGGACGCCGAAAAAAACCGGAAATCAACAGACTGCTGAACAGATTGCGGCCGCCTTACAGGCCGCAAAGCTGAACGGCTACAACATCCAGATCGAATTCAAGAATGGTACCGCGACGCTGACCGGCATGATTGCCGACCGCAAGCAGCAGGCGAAGGCCACCAAGGTCGTCAAGCGGGTGGCCGGTGTCAAGAACGTCGAGAATCGCTTGAGTCTCATCCCACAACAGATCCCACGCACTGTGGGAGGAAAGCGACTCGAGAAGAGCACGGCGTCGAAATCGCCACGTCGCAGCCTGTTCAAGAAATGGCCGGTGCGAACGGCCGGTTACCGGAGGGACGACGGCCCGAAATCCGGGCAAATCCTGCCGGTGAGCGGCAACCTTCCAACCACCACGAACATGACGGCCATTCACAACAACCAGCAAGTCGCCGAGCAGATCGCCTCGGCCCTAAAATCCGCGCGGCTGAACGGTTACGACATCGAAATCCGCTACCAGCACGGCGTCGCTGCGCTGAACGGAACCGTTGCCGACATGCAACAAAAAGTTCGTGCAACGCAGGTGGTTCTACAGGTTCGGGGTGTGAAATCGGTCGACAACCGGTTGATGGTCGGCCTGCAGCAAGCGAGCTCTGTCGCAAGGCCGATGCCGGTCGGTCCGCAACCGATGCCCAATGCAGCCCCGTGGCCCGTGCCGAACAGACCGGGCGTCCCTGTGGCGTTTCAGCCGGCAGCGGGGCAACCACCCATGCCGCCACAAAATGGAATGCCCCCTCCGGCGGCCGCCCCCGGTCCGGCGATGCCGGGCGTCGGTCCGGCGATGCCGGGCGTCGGTCCTCCGCCAAACTACGGACATCCGGGCCAAGGCGCCTCGCACACCGTCTACGACATGCCTCATCTGCCCAACTACGCGTGGCCTTCGTATGCCCACTACCCCAACTCGGCCCAGGTCAGTTATCCGCAGCAATACAGCGCCAGCGCCTGGCCTTACATCGGCCCCTTCTACCCGTATCCCCAGATTCCCCTGGGCTGGCGACGTGTTCAGCTCGAGTGGGACGACGGCTATTGGAACCTCAACTTCGACCCCCGCACTGATAAGTGGTTCTGGTTCTTGAACCCGAAGTACTGGTAGCAGAAGGGACGTTGATGGAAAAGCTCGCAAAACACATCCGACGAATCGCCTTGCTGGCTGTCATCGGTACGGTGGCGTTGAGTAATACCGGCTGCGAACTGGTCGACGGCTTCCTCGCCGTGCAGTATGCCTTCTCGCTGTTCTGGGAAACGACGCCGCTGATTCCAGTCAGCGCGTACTACAGCCAGATGGTCGAAGACGCTTACCACGAGGCAGAACGCTACGACAAGGTGCCCATTCTGGACCCGGTGGAAGGCGAGCACGCCCCGTTGTTTTGCCTCGATCCGCCGTCGGATGACGAAGTCATACGGGCGCTGCCGAACGAGACGAAACGCGGCTTCGCCTTCCTCGCAGAAACCAGCCGTAACAACGTCCGCATCGTCGTTGAGCCGATCGTCGATCGGCTCGATGAATGCCGGTTCTATCCGCTGGTCGGTCCGGCCCGGCTGCACCACTGTCACTACAAGTGCACCGTGTACTACGAAAAGACGATTCGCTCCAACTGGCCCGTCCCGTTCTCGCACACCGACCAGACGCGGGAAGTGGTCTACGTCGACCACGATCACCTGATCCGCTGTGCCGGCGCCGAAACGCCACAGTAAACCTGCTTGGTACGCCCGGTTTCCCAACGCCGGACGCAGCTTCCGATACGGTTCCGCTTGCCGTTTCCGGCCATGGGGAGTTAACATTGTGGGATTGTGGGGCGGTGAAGGAAACGGCCAGACCGGGCAGCGAGACACCCTCGATGGCAGACAAACTCGGCGAGAGACGATTGCTGGACCTGTTCCGAACGTTCATCGTTCTGGCTTGTCTGTGCGGCTTGGCGGCGGAGTGTCCGAGGGTCGCGGGGGCCGACGACGCGACGGACGACTTCAACCTCGGCGTCGGAATGTACAAGCAAGGGCGCTGGAAGCTGGCCGCCGAGGAGTTCCGCAAGTATCTCAAGAGCCACCCCAAGCACGCGAAAGTCCCGTTGGGCCAACTCTATCTTGGGCTGACGCTGGTCAATCTGGATGAGTACCAGGAAGCCCGCACACAACTCCGCGTGTTCGTCAAGAACAATCCGCAAAGCCGATACCTCGCCGATGCTCTGTACCGCGTGGCAGAGTGCAGCTACCTGCTCGACGAGTTGAAGCCGGCCGAGGTCGAGTTCCAGATATTTCTGAAGAAGTACCCCAAGCATGACTTCGTGGAATGGGCGTTGCCGTACCTGGGCGACACCCAGCTACGGCTCTCCAAATACCAGGCTGCCGCCGACAATTTCCACAAGTCCTTGGATCTGTTTCCAAAAGGCCGAATGGCCGAAGATGCGAAATTCGGTCTTGCTCGCTCGTTGGAATCACTGAAGAAGTCTTCCGAGGCAATCACGTTGTACAAGGAATTGGCGGCGAATCGCAGCGGCGCCCGGGCGCCGCAGGCACAACTGAAACTGGGAAATCTCTATTTCGACGCCGAGGACTTCGCCGAAGCGGCCAATGCGTACGTCGAGCTCCAGCAGCATTTTTCTGAAAGCACGTTGGTGCCGCTGGCTCATCTGAACGCCGGTTATGCGTTTCACCAGCTCGGCGAATACCGCAAAGCGATCACGCAGCTCCAACTGGCTGCCAAGGATGAGCAGCAAACGCTAACGGCCAACTATTGGACCGGCATCAGTCACAAGAAGCTCGGCGAGTACACCCAGGCCGCTGCGGTGTTGAAGACAACGTTCGAGGCGGACCCGAAGGGATCATTGGCCGAAAGCACGCTCTACCAGTGGGCTGACAGTGAACTGCGGCTCGGCCGGCAGGATTCCGCCCGCAAGTTGTTCCTCCAGCTCGTCGACGGCTGGCCCAAGGGAGATCTCGCCGACGATAGCCTGCACTTCGCCGCCGAAACGGCCCTGACCACCGGCCGACTGGAAGAAGCGGAAAAACTGGTGGCACGCTTCAGCCGTGAGTATCCGCAAAGCTCCTTGCGGATGCACCATCAACTGCTCGCAGGCCGTGTGCTCGACGCCAAGGGAGGCGACGCCAATTACAAACAGGCCGTGGCGCTCTTTCAGAAAGTGCTTCACGAAAGCAAGATTCCCCACACCCGATCGCTGGCCCGCTTCCACTTGGCTCGCACGTGGCAGAAGCTGAACGATCACAAACGGGTCCTCGAAGTGGTGGGACCGCTCGCCGACGAGTTGAAGAAGGAAGGGGCGTCGCCGGAGCTTGCCGACGCGCTGGCGATTCAGGGGATCAGCCTTTTGGCGCTCAAGCGGTACGAGGATGCCGGCGGCGCCATGGCGCACTATCTCAAATTGGTTCCCGAAGGCGGGCAAGCCGACCAGGCCCTGGCCACCCTCGCCATTGCGGAAGCTCACCAGGGGAACAAAACCGCCAGCCAATCGCACCTGAGTGCGTTGACGAAGGAGCATCCACAGAGTCCATTGTTGGCTCCGACCATGCATCAAGTTGCCGAAATCGCCTACGACGCCAAGGATTGGCAGTGGGCGGCTTCACTGTTCGCACCCCTGGTCGAGATGAGTGCCGATTCGCCTTACCACGCAAAAGGCCTCTCCGGTTTGGCATGGTGCCAGCACGAACAGCAGAAGTACCGGGAGGCGGCAGCCAACTTCGCCCGAGTCCTCAAGGAGCATCCGGATGACAAGGACTTGGCGCCCGAAGCGGCCTACATGCAGGGCAAGGCGCTGCAGGATGCCAATGAGTTGGCACTGGCGGTGACGGCTTATCAAACGGCGTTCAGCAAATTCGCGCCCGAAGGACAAAGTCCGCCCGGTGCGGAACAGAAAGGGGTCGCGTATTACGCCTATCAATCCGGGTTGCAGGCGGCCCGCGTGCTGCGAACGATGAAGAACAAAGTCAAGCAGGCCGATGCCGCCTACGAAGAACTGCTGGGGCGTTTCCCAAAACCAAAAGACCTCGACACGCTGCTCGACGAATGGGCGCTGCTCAACTACGAAGCCGGCGATTACGAGCGATCCGACAAGATCTTTCGTCGTTTGGTTGCGGAAACGCCCAACAGCGACCTGGCTGACAACGCGCGTCTCAGCCTGGCCGAGAGCGAGCTGCTCGCCGGCAAGCTGGACGCCGCCCGCAAGTCCTTGCTGGAATTGGAGTCGAGCACCCAAGCCGACCAACAGGTGCAGCAGGTTGCGCTGTCCCACCTGATTGGCATTGCGGTGGAAAAAGAGCAATGGAAAGAGGTACAAGAAACGTCCGGCCGGCTGATCAGCCGATTCCCTCAGAGCGAGTACCGCTGGCAGGCCGAGTTTTACCGGGGTGAGGCCCAATTTCAGCTCGACGACGTCGCCGGAGCACAGAAAACGATGTTGAAACTCAAGGGAGAGATCGACAACGAACAGGTCGGCAAGGCTGACTGGTTCCCGCGCGTGTGGGTTCTGCTGGCCGAGTCATACCTGCGCATGAAGAAATACGACGACGTCCGCCGCACGGTCGACGCGTTTCGCGAGTGGGATGCCCAATCGCCGTTGCTCTACCAGGCCGACGAGATTCTCGGACGGAGTTTCAAAAATCAGGCGAAATTCGATGAGGCGCGGGCCGCGTTCAGCCGGGCAATCGCCGGCCCCGGTGCGCGCCGGACGGAAACGGCCGCGAAGAGTCAGCTTCTGATTGCCGAAACGTATTTGATCCAGAAAGATTACGAAAACGCACTGAAAGCATACCTGAGGGTCTACTATCTATACAAATATCCCCAATGGCAGGCCCCTGCCCTGTACCAGGCCGCTTTGTGCGACGAAGGACTCAATCAGTTCAAAGACGCTGTGCGCGCCTACGAAGATCTGTTAAAGGACTTCCCGGAGAGCGAGTTTGCAGCCAAGGCGAAAGCAAGGCTGCCGGCCGCCAAGCAACGAGCCGCGAGATGATGCGGAGAAATGCGAAAATGAATTGGTCGCCCGTTGAACAGAACCAAGCGGAGAGGGGCAAAGGCACAAAGGGACAAGGTCAAGACCTGACTCAGTCACATCCCTGTGTGCCTGTGTCCATCCGTACTCATCTGCCTTTCACTTTCTCAGGCCGGCGGACCGCAATCATTGTGGCACTTGGTCTGGCGCTCGTCGCCGGATTGTTGCCGCCCCGCCCAATTTCGGCCCAAGTGGCCGGAGAAACGGCCTCAGACAACTCGTCTGGGCAAAGGCGAACAGTCCAAACAGTCGACGGCCGGCGGACGACGCCAAGCGGTCGCGTGGGGATTCCGACCACTCCCCGCGAGATGCTGGAAGCACTGAGATGGTACTTTGTTGCTCCGTTCGTGTTTGCTTCGGTACTGGCGGTCTGGTTCGGCATCGAACGGCTCGTCGTGCTGCGACACGGTCGGGTCATTCCGCGCCCGTTTGTCGAACGGTTCGTCCAACATCTGCGGCAGGGGAAAGTCACTCCCGCAAAGGCCCTGATGTTATGTCAGGAGAACGGCAGCCCGGTCGCCACCGTCTTCGCCCACGGCGTTCGCAAGTGGGGCAAACCGAGTGTGGAAGTCGAACAGGCCATTATCGACGGTGGTGAACGGCAGGTGAGTCAATTGCGCAAACATCTGCGGGTGCTCAACGGCGTCGCCACCATCACACCGCTGATCGGACTGCTGGGCACCGTGATCGGCATGATTCTGGCTTTCAATGAAATCGCCAACTCCAACGCAATGGGCAAAGCCGAAGAGCTGGCCGGCGGAATTGCGCTGGCCCTGTTGACCACGGCGGTCGGCTTGATGATCGCGATCCCTTCGCTGATCATGTACACGTACCTGGCCGGCCGAGTCGACGCGTTGGTGATGGAAATGGACGACTTGGCCCAACAGGTCGTTCAACTGATCTCGGCTGAAGGGCTTTCGAGCAGAACGGTTGCTTCACAGCGAGTCCGCAGCCGCAAGGTCGCGTCGAAACCGCCGGCTGAGCCGAAGGAAAAAAAGGCGGTCTGATGAAGCCGCCAATCATGATCTATCGAAGCTCCACCGTAGCACGACGTTTGACTTCGATCGTGGTCGTTTTTGCCCTTGGTTCGCTGCTTTCTCCGGGGACGGGCGATGCAGCGCAGCCTGCGACGCCGAAACCTCGGCTGGGCATCAATCTGAACGGACCGGCCGATTGGAATAGCGAACTGCCCTTCGTCGACGTCTTCCGCCTTTCCCGGCCGTGGATCAGCCAGAAAAAACGTCAGCCCTGGGGGAAAGGGCCGCAACTCGCGTTGGACGAGCACGGCTGGGTCACCCGGCTGCAGCCGGACTGCTGGGCCGAGACGCCGTTGTGCACCCTCAAGCCCGGCCACTATCCCGCCGGCAGGTACACCGTGCTGTACGAAGGGCGAGGCAAACTCGACTTCTGGAACGCGGCCAAGGTCGTCACCAGCGAGCCGGGGCGGATGATGATCGACATCGACCCGTCCCAAGGAGGCTTCTTCCTCAAGCTGATGGAAACCGATCCGAACGACTACGTTCGGAACATCCGCGTCGTCATGCCGGGGTTTGAGCAAACGTACGAAAAGAACCCGTTTCATCCCGTCTTCCTCAATCGCTGGCAGGGCGTCGCCTGTCTGCGGTTCATGGACTGGATGAAAACCAACGGCTCGAAGATCTCCACGTGGTCGGGGCGGCCGACCCCGCAACACGCCACCTTCTCGGCCAAAGGGGTTGCGCTCGAGGTGATGATCGATCTCTGCAATCGCCTCCAAGCCGACGCCTGGTTCTGCATGCCGCATCTGGCCGACGACCAGTTCGTGCGGAATTTCGCCAAGATGGTCCGAGAGAAGCTCGACCCCGGCCTTCGCGTCTACGTCGAGTACTCCAACGAGGTGTGGAACGGCATGTTCCCGCAGTCGCGATACGCCGGTGAACAGGGGAAGAAGCTTGGCTTCGCGGAGAAACCCTGGGAAGCCGGCTGGCGATACACGGCTTATCGATCGATGCAAATCTTCGAGATCTGGGAAGACGTATTCGGCGGACGAGATCGCTTGGTGCGGGTCCTGTCCACGCAAGCGGCCAATCCGTACGTCTCAGAGCGGGTCGTCGCGTTTCGCGACGCCTACAAGCACGCCGACGCCCTGGCCGTGGCTCCGTACGTCAGCTTCAATCTCCCACAGCGAGGAAAGGGGAACCGGCTGACCACCGGGACCGTCGAGAAATGGACCGTCGCACAGGTGCTCGATCACGTGGAAAATCACGCCCTGCCGCAGTCCCTCCGCTGGATCGAAGGGCAAAAACGCATCGCCGACAAGTACGGATTGAAGCTGATTGCCTACGAGGGTGGGCAGCATCTGGTCGGCGTCGGAGGCGGAGAAAACAACGAGAAGGTCACCCAGCTCTTCCAAGCCGCCAACCGCCATCCCCGCATGGGCGAAATCTACGGCAAATACTACCAAGCCTGGACCGACGCGGGCGGCGACCTGTTCTGCTACTTCTCGTCAGTCGGCCACTGGGGCAAATGGGGCAGCTGGGGCATCATGCAATACTACGACGACGACCCCGCCCGCTCCCCCAAATTTACATCGACAATGCGCTGGGCCAAACAGTGCGGTCAACGGGTCAACCTGCCCGGGCAGTAAAGGATCTCGCCAACGACACTTCGGGTGCGCAAGGCAACTCCCGCCCATCGTTGTGATGGGCGGGAGTTTTCGGTTATTGAAAAATGGTTGGCGGCCTGACTCGGTCGTTTGGTTTCCGCTTCGCAGCAAGAGTTTTGGTTGCCGAGTTTCGTGAGAGACTCGGCAGATCGTAATCCTTAGAAAGGAGGTGATCCAGCCGCAGGTTCCCCTACGGCTACCTTGTTACGACTTAGTCCCAATCACGGAGTTCATCTTCGGCGCCTGCTTCCCGAGGGTTAGCTCGGCGACTTCGGACGCCCCCCGCTTTCGTGGCTTGACGGGCGGTGTGTACAAGGCTCAGGAACATATTCACCGCAGTATAGCTGACCTGCGATTACTAGCGATTCCGGCTTCATGCAGGCGAGTTGCAGCCTGCAATCCGAAC
>CAZGYE010000256.1:0-8685 GCA_964530165.1 uncultured Planctomycetaceae bacterium | reverse complement strand
AATGGTACCGAAAATATCCAGTTCCGACTCCAATGACAATGTCATGGCCCGCCTGCACGAAAAAATGAAGGTTCGCTCCCCCGAAGAGATCAAGAAGCCGATGAAGGCGATCTCTTTCCGTGACCTGGAAGGGATCATCGGGGACCTTGTCAAAAGGTATGGCGGCATGGAACGGGCCGATCTTCTCCAGCGCATCGCGGTCCTCGAGTTGAAGCTCGCCCAGGCCGTTCAAGGCGAAGGTGATGGTGAATGGCCCGCTGTGTTGGACCTCGCGGATCATCTGGAATCGTTGCCAGGGGGTTTGTTGGTACCAGCGCAGCGCGCCGGCCGGCCCGCTGAGACTGCCGTAGACCATTGCGCCGTCTAAGCTGCCGACGGCCGGCGCCACCACCCGCGTCCAGCCGCTGACATGCAGAATTTGACCGCTGTGGACGGATACCGGCGGCGTGGTGACCTCGACGGGGCTCCTTTCGATGACCGCCGGCGGATCGGACCCGGCCGCCGGGACCGCCACCAAACGCAAGCAGTATTTACCCTGTCGCGATTCGGGGACCAGTTCGGCGGCGGCACGCACCCCCTGGATCCGATGCTGTTTGTGCCTCCAACCTTCGACGAGCATCGTGTCGATGTCCTCAAAGTCTCCCGAACGCAGGAGGTTGGAGTCGGCTTTCACCGGGCTGCGTCCCATGCCGACAATCATCCGCCAATGATCCGGCAGCGTTTGGAAGCAGACCGTGTGCGGGCTGGAAACCGGGGAGCTGAGACGTCTCACCGCGTCGTTCCAATGCGCCCGCTGCAGGACCCGCAGCGACTGCATGGCGTCTCTGCTGTGTTGCCGGGCTTCGTTGTAGTTTCCGCGTTGGTACGCCGTCTCGGCATGCTTGATGAGCGCCCCAGCCCGGGCCAATAGCTGAGGTGCGTCGACCTGTGAAACGCCGAGCTGCTGCAATTCGTCGTTGATCTGACGGACTCGGTGTTGCTTCGCCCGGGCCAGGTCGATCCAGCCGCGAGCGCTCTTTTCCGCCATGCTCGCCACTTTGGCGTGTAGTTTCGCGCTCAGAGTCTGGTCCGACGACAGGATGACGGCGGCCGTCTGGTCGAATCCTTCGAGTGTGACCTTCAAGCCGCCGGCGACACGATCCCGGTCGAGGCTATGGACGCCGGTTGTGGTGACTGCCCACGCCAAGGCCGATTCCTCCACAGGGGACACCACGATGGTCGCTTTCTCGGCCGCCAGTTGGCCCGGAACGAATTGCGCGTCACGTCCGTACCAAATCGGCAGCAGCAGCGTTCCGTAATCGCTGCGAATGATTGCCGCCTCCAACTCGCCGGTCGTGCGTGCTGCATCACTTTTTATCTGGTCTTCGCGGGCGCGCAGTAAAGCGTTTCGCTGTCGCCCGGCCTCTTGAGAGTGGCGGAAATCGAGACGCCCCCGACTGATCTTTTCGGTGCGTGGCCGTGTGATCTCAAACGGAACTTGTCCCACAACGCTCCCTGTCGCCAGCCAGGGCTCGAGGAGCTCCAGCTCGAGGTTCAATAGCGTGATGGCCAATCGCCGCTCGATTGCACCAGGGACGTTGGCGTCGAGCGAGGACCGCTTCCAATACCCAATGCCCTTGCATCCGGCGGCGAGCGCCGCGTAGACCTGCAGACGGATTTGCTCCGGCTCGACGACGATTGGTTTCTTATTCCCCGCACGGCGAGCCGCAGCCGTGGCCGAAACCGCTTCGGTCTGAATCCAAGTCCACACGAAGGTGCCCGGCCGGGCCATCTTTCGCTTCTGGATCAGGTAGTCGCGATACCGGCGAAGCGGAAAGCTGGTGTTGATCACGTGCCGGCTGATTCCCAGCATCGACATGTGCCTCGAAAGCACTCGTTCGTCTCCTGTCACGTCGGCCATCAGGGGGCGGTTGAATTGGCGGTCGGCGTCCTGAACCTGTTTGCACCAGGCGATCAGATCACTCCGCGCGCGAGGCGGCACACGCGTGCCAAAGTACCAAAACAAGACCGGCGCCGTTTCGCGGGCGAAGGGCATGAGACTCGCACTGCGCGCGTCGAGGACCTCTCCCGTGGAAGAGACGGCCCGGGGTGGAGTTGCCGCGGCCCACAGGCCGTGCTGCCGCAGCTCCGTCAACAGTCGGCTCTCCCCGATGCTCGGCAACCAGACGACGTTCAGTCCCGTCTGTTTCAAGCCGTCGAGATCCTCGCCGTGGTACGGAGCAAAGCGTGGGAAAAAAGGGCGCCCGTCGACAAGCAGGCGATCGAGGCGAAACTCAACCGCACGTTCTTCGTCGTCTTCACGCCCGGCCGAGATGACCGGCTGCTGAGATTCGGGACTGACAATCGGCCCGAAACTCAGCTCGTCGAGAAAGAATTCCGTCGTTCCCGGTGTCAATTGGGTCCAAAGAATCACTCCCTCGACGTACAGGTCGCGTGTGTCGATGTGCGAATCGCTCAACTGGTAACGCAGCCGCACCAGTTGATCACGAATTTTCTTCGTCGGAGTCGTACAGGACAACTGTTGCCAAGTGCCGGGGTGCGTGTAGACGTCACCGCTCACCAGGGTGCTCAACACGTCCCCGGTGCGCGGGTCTTTTTGATGCGGAAAGTCCCCGCGCAGCATCAACACGGCACCCCTTCTGTTGGACCGGACCCACAGCGAGAGCTTCAGTTCCTCGATGATCCGCGCCGGCGGCAACGTGTGCTCGATCCGAACGAACTGGCCTTTGGCCTCCGTGTCCAGCTCAAGATGCTCGGCGGCGCCGCCACGGAAGTAGATGTGTTCGTTGCGGCGATGCGATAGCAGTCGCACTTGCGATTTGTCGTACAAGACCCGCCAGCTAACCTGCCGGCCGTCGAAGCCGGCGTGGAAATCCGCCGCGGGGGCGCAACGGCTGTACAAGGCAAAAGGCAAAAGGCAAACGGCAAAAGGCAGGAGCCGCACAGAACCAACTGGAACGATTGTCGCCGCTGAATTTCGAAGCCCGAAATCCGAAATCCGAAACAAATTCCAACTGGAAATGTTCAAAAATCGTGCGTCCCAGGTGTTTTGGGCATTGGGATTTGGGAATGGTCTCGAATTCGATCACGGAAAACGAATCCGAATGGCAACAGCGCCGTCGAACGGGTGCGCCGACGTAAGCTGGGAATATTACACCACGTTGCGAGTTTCACCAAGACGAAGCGTGGCAAGAAGTCAACGTGAACCGGGCCTGCCCCCGGCGGCAGGATAAGATTGTAACCCACTGCCTGCTAAGAGCTTATGTTCGATATTTTGAGAAAAAGTTCTGTTTGGCACATAATCTGTTCTGATCGTTCCGGCAGAAAGGACAGGCTTCGCATGAAACAGCAACCCGGAAAACCAGACGACGGTTCAGGCCGGCTACCGCGCGAGTTGATCGATCTGGGGAAGCAGATCGCATCGCTTCCCGAATCGCTCACAGGAGACGTGGAAGTGGCGTACAACCGGGTCGTGGATTCGATCCGCCGGCGACGGCGCATCCTCTCTCTCGTTCAAGAGGCCCTGTCCCAACTTCGACTCGACATCAAGTACCTCATGTTCGATCTGGAAGTCACGCGGAGGGAACGCGACGAGCTCCGCGAGAAACTGGAAGAGAACTGATTGATCAAGGCAAAAGGAAAAAGGCAAAAGGAAAAAGTGAAAAGGAAGCAGGAAAGTTTCAACCGTTTGGCCAAATGCAGTGATGAGGAAATTAGGAACCCAGGAAGACAGGAGAAAGACGATTCTCGACATTCCTGCTTTCCTGGTTTCCTAATAATCCTCCGCTTACCACGAAATGCACTGTTGTGAGGAACTTGCTCCAGATGGCTAGAGTATTACCTTTTTCCTTTCTACTTTTTCCTTTCACACGGAATCGCCGGTCACAATTCTTAGGTAGCTCTCATACCGCATCGGCGAGAGGAGGTCTCGCTCGACCGCCCGCTTGACGCCACAGCCCGCCTCGTGCGTGTGCGTGCAGTCGGGAAACTTGCAGCGCGTGACGAACGGACGGAACTCAACGAAAAATCCTTCCACCTCCTCGCGAATCACGTCCCACAGTGCCATCTGTCGGATGCCCGGCGTGTCGACGACCCAACCTCCAAAGTCCAGAGGCAGGAGCACCGTTCGCCGGGTGATATGGCGTCCTTTACGCGACCAGTCGCTGACGTCGGCCGTCCGTAATCGGAGGTCCGGTTGCATCGCATTCAGCAGCGACGACTTGCCGACGCCGCTTTGGCCGCTGAGAACCGTTTGCTGATCTTTCAGCAAAGTCCGCAGCCGCGAGAGGCCCGTGAACTCCGTCGCACTGCTCAACACGACCTCGTACCCGATCCTGCCGTACAGTCCCACGATCCCTTGCAGACCGGCCGGATCAACCAGATCAACCTTGTTGATGCAGAGGATGGACCGCACGTTTCCCTTCTCACCACTGATAAGGAAACGGTCGATGAGGTTGGGCTTCAGGGGAGGATCGGCGGCGGAGGCGACGAACAGAACTTGGTCGACGTTGGCGACAAGGACGTGCTCACGTCCCTGACTGCGACGGGAAAGCGTTCCCCGGCGAGGTTCGACCCGTTCAATGACCCCCTGCTCGTCACCGCCCGGCTGGAAGAGCACGTGGTCGCCGGTGACCACGGCACTGCGCTCGTCACGCGCCATAGTGCGCACAACCCGTCGAATCGTGCACTCATATTGTTTGCCGTCTTCGTCCTGAACGGTCGAGTTCAACCCAACGGCACTGAGGACCCGTCCGGTCAGGCATGTCGATTCCTCGACGTCTCGCAGGATTCCGTTCGCGTCGTGCTGCGAGACGCCGATGATCGTACGGTGGCGAGTCAGCTCGCCTTTCCCACTGAGCCGTTCACCGGCGGCCAAATCGTCGGCCTCGATTGCCTCTGTGAGGACCTGGCGGGTCAGGTTCTTGTCGCGAGTTTTTTTCTGCCTGTTTTTCCGAAACGCAACCCGAAGCTTCTTCTTTTGCTTTTTCGCCACAGCGGCTTCTTCTCGTTGCGATTCAGGACCGGCCGTCGGCGGCGTCTTTCGACCACTTTTCTGTGAGTTCCTCGCCGGTGAGGTCGAGGTTCTCGTCGTCCTGGATCTCATGTCGCAGCGGGTGAACGTCGTCGGATTGCGACGATCGCTCCATCTGCTCGGTTTGCCGGCGGGTGAGACCGGCCTTTTCCAGGAGTCCCTGGGCGAAGGGATCCTCCTCGTTCTCCGACGGTGGCGCCTCGCCTTGCGGCGCGTAGGCGAGTTCGTAGCGATGCTTGGCCACCGAGAGGACGTCGCCCGGCATCAACCACTTGGACTCACAGCGCGTGCCGTTGACTTTGATGCCGTTGCGGCTGCCCAGATCGCGCACAAACCAGTAGCCGTTGACCAGCTCCAGCTCGCAATGATGGGAAGAGACGTTGGGAAAGCGGAGCGAGATGTCACAACTGCCGCGCCGACCGAGGAGCAGTTTGCTCTTCAGCAACGGAATCGGATCGCCCCCTCCGCAGGGATTCAATTCGCCAAGCATGAATTCAGATTCCAGCGACCCGCGCCAACGTCGAACACAACGCGAAATGCAAACGAAAAGACGGAGCCAATGAGAATCAACTCACGTCGAAAACTGTCAACTTTACCAACTGTACTGTATCGGTTCGTCGACGAAACGTCAATTCTGCCAGGAGAAAGGAAAAAAGCAAAAGTAGACAGTCAAAGGAAGCCAGAGCTCCTTTTTGTCTTTTCTCCTTTACCTTTTCCCTGTTTCCTTTTACCTTTTAGCTTGACCGGAGCGGGCTGAGCGGCCGCTGCGAGGGATGGCCCTCACAGAGGAAAGTCCGGGCTCCACAGGACACGGTGGTGGGTAACGCCCACCATCCGCGAGGATCGGGAAAGTGCAACAGAGAGTAGACCGCCGATCGGGGAAGCCGTCAAGGAAAAAGGAAAAAGGCAAAAGTAGAAAGTGAAAGGAAGATTTCCTTCCTTTTGCCTTTTGCCTTGGCACTTTTGCCTTGCGTCTCCCAGGAGGCAAGGGTGAAACGGTGCGGTAAGAGCGCACCAGCAGGTCGGGTGACCGATCTGGCTCGGCAAACCCCACCGGGAGCAAGACCAAGCAGGGAGAAGTGCGGGACGGCGTCGGGGAAACCCGCCTGCCGACCCGTCGCGGATTGGTCCGATCCGCCAGCCACTCTCGGGTCGGTCGCTACAGGCGGCGGGCAACCGTCGTCGTCAGAGAAATGGCCGCTCTCGACAAAACCCGGCTTACAGGCCCGCTCCGGTCTTTCTTGAGCGGTCAGCGATCAGCTCTGCCGATAGTCCGGATTGTTGGAGGAACCCCAAACCGACGACTTGTCGTCGGCTGTTGCGACGTGGACCGGTGCGCTGCGACAACAAGTTGTCGGTTTGGGTCCGCCAAGAAGAGCCTGGCAGACCGTTGAAGAAGTGTGACGCTCAATCCCATCCGGACGGGCCGTCGCCGTAGTTGATCGTCCCCAGCGCCTTCAGCACGCTGAGGTTCATTGTCTCGGAGATGAAGCGAACCGACCCATCGGCCATGCCCACGTGTGCTCCGCTGGCATGCTCGCTTCCGGCATCTTCAAAGAAACCACTGTTCGGACCTTTGCACGAAGTGATGCTGTTCGCACAAGTCGTGAACAGAGTTGCCACACCCCCAACGGCCCATCCGTCCTGACTGTATTGCCAGATCCCCGGGCCGTTCAGCCTCTGCAATTCCCCGGTCATAATCGTGTTCGACGAACCGTCGGTCATGTCACCCAGGTCGACCGAATCGTTGGTCGCAAAGGGACCACGCAACGGTCCACCGCAACGGGAGCCGTTGGACACGTTGAACGTCTCGTGAGCATCGCAATCGTGAAAGCCATTGCAGCCACCGGCACAGCCGCCGTAATCCGTTCCACCGCTGGTCCAATTCTGAAACATGATGGGCATGTCCTCTCCGCGGACTTCACTGCGGCGTGAGGGACAATACAGCGTTGGAATGTTCGTCTGGGCCGCCGGGGTGTTTCCCAAAACGCTCGTCTCGAAGTTCCATTGGTTGTAAATGTTGGCCTGATCGATGTACGGCAAGATGAGCAGCAGCCAGCTCGTGCCGTGAAAGCCAGGTCCGGCGGTGGCCTCGTCCCAGAGGTCGTACGCCTTCACCCAAGGTGTAGGAGGACCGCTACAGATCGTGAAGCTAACCTGCGGCCGCGTGGCAATGGCCGCAGGTGGAAACACGCGGTGTGCGTCGTGATAGTTGTGCAGGGCCAGCCCGAGTTGCTTCAGGTTGTTTCTGCATTGTGTCGCGCGAGCCGCCTCGCGGGCCTGCTGCACGGCTGGCAACAGCAGGGCGACCAGAATCCCGATGACCGCCATCACCACCAGCAGCTCGATCAGTGTGAAGCCCCGACTTCCGGCATCTCGATGAGACATGGTCCTTGTCCGATGAAACGTGAGACACGTGCGCGTTTGATGAGAAGCAAGAAAGCACTTGTAGTATAATAATGGGGAAATAATCCCTGAACAAGCTTTTGATCGGTGAATGTGAAGATGCCCAATGGGATGCCGACGATCGCCGGCCGCCACACGCGAATGACCTGTCTGCCGGCGTTGTGCCTGATGGTATTCGTGATCGCAGGTCCGGCGGCAGCGTCGGCGCAACATGCCGCCCCAATTCCGGCGCAAGTGACCGGAACCGACGGCCAATCTGCACCCGCTGAAAAGGCGAACCGCCACTCCAAGAGGCGTGTCGCCACGGTGGCGGTTTATTTGCTCGTGGGGGTCGCCTTTGTCGGTTTGGCATTGCTGGGGCTGATTGTCTTGTGGGGGAATCGCTTGCGCCGGATTGCCCGGAAGCTACCTCCACGGCAATCCCAGACCGACGAATTCTGGTACCTGCGGCCGAAAAAAGAGATCGAGACAAACCGAGAGTCCCAACCGCCCGGCTCGGACGCGAACGGCAAAGAAACTCAGACGCCGTGAAAACATACGGACTGCCCAAATCGAGCCGAATCACGAGCTCGCGGGATTTCGCACGCATCTACGGGCTGCGACATTCTGCCGGCAACCGGCATTTGCTGGTGTTCGCCGCGAAGAACGATCTGGGCCACACGCGATTCGGTCTGAGTGTTTCGAAGAAACATGGAAACGCCGTCAAGCGGACGCGGCTCAAACGGCTGCTGCGCGAGGCGTTTCGGTTGTCACGGCCCACATTGCCGAGCGGTCTCGATTTGATTCTGATTCCCAGGCAAGGTTCCGGGGCGGAACTGGCCGATTACCGGCAGTCGCTGGTTCGCATTGCCGCTCAACTGGCTCGCCGGCTGGGCGTCGAGGAGGGACGATGAGTTGGCTGATGCGGTTTCGGCGGCTTCCCGCGTACGTACTGATCGGCATGGCGCGGGCGTACCAGAAACTGCTGAGCCCGGTCTTCGGGCGTCGATGCCGGTTCCACCCCACTTGCAGCGAATACTTCATTCTGGCGGTGAAGAAGTACGGAGCCGTTTCGGGAAGTCTGCGCGGGCTCTGGCGGATTCTCCGCTGCCACCCCTTTTGCGCCGGCGGTTACGATCCACCGTGAAGCATGGTGATGCGTCGAAAGCGCGCTCCCAATCGGCGGAACAATCTCGGCAGACCGGAACCCTGCGGGACGAGCTTCTGTTGTGATTCGACCGGTTCAGCGATTGGATCGCGGCGGGGCA
>CAZGYE010000255.1:0-8688 GCA_964530165.1 uncultured Planctomycetaceae bacterium | reverse complement strand
AGAACGCGCTGAAGTATCTGAATCGCTTGGCCTTTGTGTTCCGCACGACAGCATCGGGCTGCGGAGACTACTCCCAGCAGGCCGAGATCATTGATCGACTGATGCTCGGCAGCGAAGAACGCCGAATCACGTTCATCATTTACCGGTCACAGAGGGCCACCGAACCGGTCACTTACGAGCTCTACCCGTACGGCCTGGTCTATCACCATGGTTCGCTCTATCTGGTTGCGTTTTCCGTCACGCACGGTGAGATCCGGCATTTCAAAGTGGACCGCATGACCGACGCGACGGTCGAGCAGCTCAAGTTCGATCTCGGGCGGGATTTTGATTTGCGGAAGCATCTGGAGCACACATTCGGCGTTTTTCACAAGCCGGGCAGACCGAAGCGCGTCCGCATCCGGTTCTCGCCCGAGGTCCGCCGCCACGTGGAAGAGTCAGCCTGGCATCCCAGCCAGCGGTTGTTCCCGCAACAGGACGGAAGCCTGGTCGCCGAGTTCCACTTGAGCAGCTTGGAAGAGGTCAAGTCCTGGGTGCTCAGCTTCGGAGCGAAAGCAGTCGTGGAGAAGCCGGATGAATTGAGAAATGACATACTGTCGGAGATGACAACAGCGATTTCAGAATGCGGGGCGACAGAGACGAATCATTCGGCCACCAAAAGAGGATGAATCCCAAATGCACACTCTTGATCTCGCATTCGCACTGCAGGCACAGAAGTTGATTCCCGCCGATCACGGTTATGCCGTCTATGGGGCCACCTCGCGCATGGTGCCGGAGGTCCACTCGGAAAACGGCGTCGGCATTCACCCGATTTGCGGCCGACAGGTGGGCGATCGCCGGCTGATGCTCATGCCGTGGAGCTCGCTGACGTTCCGCTTGCCGGACGGACAGCTCGCACCGCTGCTCAAGCTGGCCGGGAAATCGTTGCGAGTCGACGCCGCCGCACTTCGCGTCGGCGTTCCCCAAGTCCGTGCGTTGACGCCAGCATCCGCCCTCCGCAGCCGGCTGGTCGTGATCAAAGTCAAAGACACGAAAGCCACAGACCTCGACGTCGAAACATTCGCCGCATCGGCCCGCCGACAACTCGACGAACTGGGCGTTTCGAACGAAGCAATCCTCACGGCGGGCAAACGCCGCACGTTACGGATCAAACACCGCGAAATCGTCGGCTATGAAGTCCTCATCGAAGGCCTGACGGCCGAGGAGTCACTGGCCCTGCAAGAACAGGGCCTCGGCGGAAGACGGCACATGGGGTGCGGGGTGTTTGTGCCCGCCGTCGCAAGGGGCATGTGATGAACTTGCTTGCCAAGACGACGCCGGTAGGCGGATCATCGAGGCCGCTCGTGCAGCACACGATTGACGTCGTTGCTGCGTCAGAGGCGTTATTCGGCGCGGACGGAAAGCCGTCTCGCTTGGGACAGTGCTGGCTCCGATTCTTTCGCCTCGATCCGGTGGCTGACTGGACTGTTTTCAAACAGAATCTGTTGGCCGCATGTCTCTTTCACGATTGGGGTAAGGCAAATGACGACATGCAGAGATTGCTGAACGGAGAGAAAACCGGTCAACTTTTTCGACACGAACACCTCAGCGTGTTGCTCCTCGGCTTCGAGGGCGTAAACCGCTGGGTGCGGCAGCGGACAGACATCGACTGGGACTTAGTCTTGGCCGCCGTCGGGTCACACCATCTGAAATTCGGGGACCGCCAGTTTGCAGAGCCATCGCCGGACCAGGCTGTCCGAGTGTTGACCGATCACTCGGACTTCCAGGATGAACTGCTGCCGTTGATCGGCGACGGGCTGAACTTGAGCGGCTTACCCCAGTTTCCGACGGAGGAGTTTTGGGGGTTCACCGATGATTCTTACACGTATGACCCTTCGGCCCTGAGGGATGAGTTGAGAGAGGGACACCTTCGCAACCTGACCGTTGCGACCCGAGAGCCCACTCAACCGAAAGGGCGAATGTTGAACGCGGTGCGGGCTGCCCTCATTGTGGCTGATGCAGCGGGTTCTGGGCTGCGGCGCACTGGGTTATCGATCACGAATTGGGTACGGAATCAGTTCACGGAAACCGATCTGTGTGATTTCCCGTTTATCCGAGAAGTAGTCACAAAGCGCGTCGAACTCTTGGCTTCCATGCGGAAGTGGAATGGGAGTCCCGACTGGGACGGCGGTGGATGGAACGAGTTCCAGATTCAGTGCGATGCTCTTCCGTCTCGATCGCTTTTGCTCGCGCCTTGTGGCTCCGGCAAGACGCTGGCTGCGTGGCGGTGGATCGCCGCACAGGTGAAAGTGCGACCGGCAAGGCGAGTTCTATTCCTCTATCCAACTCGGGCAACCGCGACAGAAGGCAAGGACTACGTTTCGTGGGCGCCGGAAGCAGACGCAGCCCTGATGCACGGCACCGCCGACTACGACCTCGACGGGATGTTCCCCGCCGAAGACATACGGCATAGCTGCATCTTTAGCGACACGGATCCGCGCTTGTTCGCCCTGCGGCACTGGTCGAAACGCGTGTTTTCAGCGACGGTTGATCAATTCCTCGCGTTCATGAGTTACGGCTACGGCCCGATGTGTTTGCTGCCCGTGCTGGCAGACAGTGTGATCGTGGTGGACGAAGTTCATAGCTTCGACCGCAAGATGTTCTCCGCCCTACTTGGATTCCTGAAGGCATTCGACGTACCGGTGTTATGTATGACAGCGACGCTGCAATCGGGGCGGAAATCACAACTCGTTCCGATTGTTGAAAGGGTTTACGAAGATCGCCCCGGCGAATTGGCCGACATCGCCGATGCACTACGGTACAAGGTTGCCCGAATCGAGGCGAACGATACCGAGCATGCGGTGCGACAGGCAATTGCGGCCGGCAAGCGAGTTTTGTGGGTGGTGAATCAGGTCAGCCGTGCCCAATCCATGGCGATGCAGCTCATGGACATCAACGTGCCCCTCATTTGCTATCACAGCCGATTCAAACTGGACGACCGGGTGCGTCGGCACCGCGAGACGGTGAACGCGATGAGGGCCAGGCAGTCTGCGGCTGTGGTTGTCAGCACGCAGGTATGCGAGATGAGCCTGGACATCGACGCTGATGTGCTCATTACCGAGGAATGCCCGATTTCGTCGCTGATTCAACGGATGGGGCGTTGCCGCCGCGGGCGGGGCGAATTGGCTGCGAAGGGGTCTGGCGAAGTTTTCGTGTACCGGCCTGCCCAGGAAAAGGTGTACTCGAAAGATGACCTCGCAGGGTTGCAGAGTTTTCTCGCGTTCTTGCAGACCAAACCGGCAGTCAGTCAGACCGACCTCGAAGACGGACTGGAGCAATACGGCCCGACGACAGCAGAGGCCCCGAGGCTGAATTCCTTTCTATCGAGCGGGGCCTACGCGGTGGGAAGTGGAGACTCTTTCCGCGACATTGAAGCGTTCAACGTCCAGGCGGTGCTGAGCAATGAGGTGGCGAAGTATCTGTCGGCGAGGACGGACGAAAAGCTGAAGAGGTGCCAGAGGTAGACCGTTTTCCCCGGGTACAGACGGTGTATCAGCAACTGCACAACTACCCGGTTGGGTCCTCCGGCAGGGAGCGGTCCGCGAGCACGTACGGCAACAAATACAACATCACGCCGGTCCGGCGCGAACTGTTGGTCGACTTGCGGGCGATGATCGCAATTGATGACGACGCCGATTTGGAGATTGCCATTCGCCGTGGGTTGGCGGGTGAACTGTCAGCCGACCGCTATGGGCTGCCGTTTCTTGGCGACAATTCGTTCTTACCGGACCGCATCGAACCGCTTGACACGATCCCATCCACCCACTGGTATGAGCGAGTGACCGCTGAGCAATCAGCGATACGACCACGGACAACGCGACTGACGGTGTGGATTGACCGTTCCCAGCTATCCCGGACCCGCTCCGATTTGTACGCACCCGGAGACATGTCCGATAAGATTCCCTCGAACGCGTGGACCCAAATCAATCCGCCGTGACAAACTCCAAGTCTGTACGGTTATGATCGCAGCCGATTCTAACATTTCCGATCCGCCCCTGCGCGTCATGTCTCTGCACGCGTTGCTCTACTGCGAACGGCTGTTCTATCTCGAAGAAGTCGAAGAAATCCGCGTGGCCGATGCCAATGTCTACGCCGGGCGCAGGCTGCATGTCGAGCGGTTGCCGCTGGACGATGAGACGCCGGAGTTGCGGTCTTTCGAGGTCAGCAGTGATACGTGGGGACTGTTCGGAAAAGTGGACGCCGTGCAGTGGCTCACATATGGCGGCCGGTTCATGGCCGGCACGACCGACTCCCCCGGTCGCGTGCAACAACGCATCCGCCAATTCCAGGGACTGTCCGATGCGGCTCTCTGTCTCGATCTGGCACGTCGGACCGTGCAGGCGAAGGTCGAAGGCCAACTGCGCTACCTGCTGCGAAGCACTCGCGGCGATGCGGACTCTCGCCGGTCCTGCCGGCCCCACCTGGATCGCATCCGCGAAACGCTCCGCAAACGGAGCGCTGCGGTGTCGTTGGATTCGCTGCGGGGGTTGGAAGGCATGGCCGCCAAGGCCTACTTCGCCGCCGTCCCGCGCCTTCTGAGCGAACGCGTTCCGGCAGAACTACACCCCAGCGGACGCAGCAAGCGTCCTCCCAAGGACCGCTTCAACTGTCTGCTCAGTTTCGGCTACGGCATGACGTTCGCGCTGGTGCAGCGCACGGTGATGGCCGTCGGTCTGGAACCGGCCTTTGGCTACTTTCACCAGCCGCGATCCGCTGCACCACCATTGGTCCTCGACTTGATGGAGCTTTTTCGTGTCCTGCTCGTCGATATGCCGGTCATCGCCAGCGTCAACCGCGTCCAATGGAACGCGGCCGACGACTTCACGAGCGCTGGTGCTCACGTCTGGCTGTCGGACGGGGGACGCAAGAAAGCCATCGCCCTATTCGAGAGCCGACTCGGCGATTCGTACAAGCATCCCGTCAACAACCGTTCGATGGACTACATCCAACTCGTCGAGCTCGAAGTGCGGCTGCTGGAAAAAGAATGGAGCGGCTCTCCGGGCCTGTTCGGCCGATTGCGGATTCGCTAGCCACGCAACCGGTTCACCGTTTCCCATCCATCTGCCAAACGTCGGATTTCCAAATGGCTGCAACAAGAACTTGGCACCTGATCGCCTACGACGTCCATGACTCTCAACGCCTGCGCCTCGTCGCCAAGAAGCTGGAAGCCTACGGCAACCGCGTGCAATACAGCATCTTCCGCTGTCGGCTCGACCCAAAAGCCTTGGAAAAACTCCGCTGGGAATTGGCCGAAATCATGGACGCCGAAGACAGCCTGCTCGTGATGCCCATATGCCGGCAGTGTGCATCCAGGATCCCCATTCATTCGACCGGCGATCAAACGGACTGGGCTGATGATCCTCCATCCTTTCAAATCATTTGACCAAACTCGCGAGTTGGCCGAATCATGCACCCGGCCGTGGTGCGCCGTCCCAATCGCAGAATTGCCGGAACCTATTGTCAGTTCAGCATTTTCTTCGCGGACCGAACACTGGAGATGCTTGATTCACGACTCGAATCGTTCTAACATCAGCAGTCGTCGTGGGCTGCGTTCTGTGCCTATCAATGGAGTCGGCTGTGAAAAGTTCTCGCTCTACGATCGAAACGACCATCTGTCCGAGGTCCATGAAAACGGCCACGGCAACCTTCATTGTCATCAAGGGTTGCGAGCCGTGCCGTGATTCTTTCGTTGACGCCGCCAGGCGTTGAGCACAGCTTGATGCTTGCAGCGTCGTCCCGGCCGGTGGCCAATCTGAACCTACGGCCCGCCGAACTCGCAGAGCAGATTGTGGCGAGTGCAGACAAACACAAATGGCTTCCAGATCAACTCGGCTTTGAAGACAGATACAGTGCGCAGTTCTCGAATGACGACCTCAGCTCCTTGCGCCAAGCACGTCAATCATTGGGTGTCGACCTCTCCTACATCGAGTGTTGTCTGCCGAGATTGCGTCGGGGACGCGGCATACTCGGACAACCAGATTTCAGACCGGTGGCAAGATTTGATCCGAGAACTACGTCGTGTTGTGGGCCTGCGTCCGGAGTTGGAGACCATCGACCGAATCGCAAACTGCATCCAAGCATCCGGTGCAGCACATTGGGCAGCCAAACTTCGAAGCGAGGCGGTGACCGACGAAGTCGATCCGTGGACGCCCGACATTTGGCAAGAGACGTGGAAGTTCCGCCGCATCGAGGCGTACTTGAGGCATATTGACCGGCGTGAAGAGTTGGGGCAGTTATCGGAAGAGCGAAGCAAGTGTGACAGGCGTCTGAGAAAAGCAATGACCGAGCTCGTTCGTTTGAGAACGTATCTCGGTCTCAAGCAACGCTTGGGTCGTGGGGCACGCCTTTCGGCACTGCAGCAGTTTGTCACGGCAATTCGTCGCATCGGCGCTGGCACGGGTATTCGCGCTCGACGCTACCGAGGCGATGCACGAAGTGCGATGTCGAAATGCGTGGAAGCGGTTCCTTGCTGGATCATGCCGACATGGCGTGCATCCGAATCGCTTCCGGCAAAGCTCGGGCTGTTTGGTCTTGTCATTGTTGACGAAGCGTCGCAATCAGATGCAATGGCGCTGCCCGCGCTGATTCGAAGCTAAAAGATCCTGGTTGTCGGCGACGATCGGCAGGTCCGTCCTTCAACAGTGGCAATCGAAGAGAGAAAGCTCCTTCAGCTCCGGCACAGTTTTCTTCAGGATCAACCTTTTGCCGACTTGTTGATGCCGGAGAGTTCGCTTTACGACCTTGCACTCGCGGTGTTTCCCGGTGAACGGGTCCTGCTGAACGAGCACTTCCGCTGCGTCGAGCCAATCATTCGGTTCAGTTTTCGGTTCTATCCCGAAAAGATCGAGCCGGTACGCATTCCGAAACCGTCGGAGCGTCTGGATCCCCCTCTGGTGGACGTGTATCTGCCTCATGGACAACGCGACGCCCGAAAAATCAACCGGGCAGAAGCGATAGCGATCGTCGACGAAATCGAACGGCTCGTCAACGATCCGGCATACGCGGAACGGACCATTGGTGTCGTGTCCTTGATTGGTAACAAACAGGCACACTTGATTCAGAATCGGCTGATCGAACGTGTTGGCGAATCGGCATTCTTGAATCACAAGATCACTTGTGGCGACTCCGCGACGTTTCAAGGCAAAGAACGCGACATCATGTTCGTCTCGATGATTGCGAGCCCTGGCAAGGCAACCGCACAGACGGGTTTGTTATGGGAACAGCGTTTCAATGTCGCGCTGTCGCGTGCCCGCGATCGAATGTATCTCTTCCGTTCGGTAAATCCTGAAGAATTGCAGAATCCGCGGGATCTCAAGTTGCAAGCCATCAACCACTTCTTCAATCCGATGCCCGTGCCTGCCAAGGATGCTGAGGAACTGGCCGACTTGTGTGAATCCAACTTCGAACGCGAAGTCTTTGAGCGGCTTGTGCGCCTTGGTTATCGAGTGACACCGCAAGTCACTGTCGGGGGATTCTATATCGATCTTGTTGTTGATGGCGAGGATGACAGAAGGCTTGCCGTCGAACTTGATGGCGACCGGTATCACGGCCCAGACAGGTGGTTCGAAGACTGGAATCGACAGAAGATACTGGAGCGGGTTGGTTGGACATTCTGGCGTTGCTGGGCATCCAGTTTCGCCCTAGACCCCGATGTGTGCATGGACGATCTCGTCGCAACGCTTGGTCGATTGAAAATCCATCCGCTCGGCACCGGGAGCGAACGACACCCCTACACAGAACACCGGCTCGTGGAAACCGACGAAAGCACGATAGACCCTGAACTGGGGAAGGATGAAGCATCAACAGAACCCGTCGTCGAAATCGGCGACAGAATTCTCGTTTCTTTCGAAGACCGGTCAAATCGCCACTTCGTCTTGACGATCACCAAAGACGAAACGGACCTGGTAAACGGCGTCGTTTCCGCAAATGCTCCCCCCGGAAAACAGTTCCTGGGGGCCTGCGCAGAAGACGAAGTCAGCGTCGAATGGAATGGCAAGGAACGCCGGGCAACTGTCTTGGAGATCGAGAAGGGAAGCCCACCGCAAGCCACGAACACACCGAACGCAGGTAGCCCGGCCAGCAAATCGACGACCGATTCAAGCAACGGAAACGGTTCTTCGAAGCAGGCGCACCCCCGCACGCAGGGGACAGAGACGTCTGAGGACAAACCCTCATCCATCCCCGAGTCGAACAGTGGTGGGCCGTTGCAGCAATTATCGCTGCCTCTGGAGCAAAACCAGGGTAACGGCGCACCAACGGAAGCAGAGTTGGCGAAATACGCAGCATACGAGAAAACGACGAGGGAACATGGGATGCCCCGTAGACCGTTAGACGAATGGCTTGAGAACTACCGGCGGGCGCAGCACCGGTAAGCGATGGCCGACCCGAACCATGAGCAGCACGAAGAATTCATGGAGTGGAGTGGTCCGTTTGACCCCGAAGCGTTCGATCCAAAGACGGCGACGGCGGAGACGAGGGAGACGCAGCGAGCGAACAGCGCATGATCCGCGCGTGCCGAAGACGTTCCGTTCAGCATGGTTCCGCAAGACGCCGGCAATCCGACGGTTCCTGTGCGGGAATGGTGCTGACGGGTTGCGGATTTGAAAAAATTCCAGGCCCGGTATTGATCATTGGGGAATCGGCCGGCCGGGG
>CAZGYE010000254.1:0-8695 GCA_964530165.1 uncultured Planctomycetaceae bacterium | reverse complement strand
CGATTCATAACCGGCCTCGAGCGGTGGTTCTAACTGCAAGACATACGCCCCGGCACTGACGACGATTCCCGTGATGCACAAGGCGAAGACGCCTTTCTCAAACAGCGCATGCGTGGTTCTGGGCAGTGAAAGCGAGCGATTGGAGAGCGCATCCATGGAGCTCAGAAAATGCCCAAACGCTAGCGCTAGGGGTGGAAATGCGGGAAGGATGTAGGGTGGAAGTTTGCCACTCGACAACGAGAAAAAAAGCAGACACCAGCCCGCCCACAAAAGGAAAAATCCTAAAGGCAAAGGACGTTTGCCGCGGAGCTGAGTAGACCGGCTAACCAGGAAGACGAGCAACGGGCCCAGCAACAATCCCCAAGGCATCCAACTGAGGACCAGCACAGGCGCATAGAACCAGAAAGGTTGTGGGTGATCCACAGCGTACAAGAAACGGCCGATGTTGTGTTTCCAAAGGAAATGATAGGCGAAGCTCGGCTCCCGAACGATGATTGCCACATACCACCCAGCGGCCACCGCAAACGCCACGAGCGCATAGATGGCCCATGCTCCAAAACTCGGCCGTGTCTCCCAACGGCTCAGCCAGCAGTAGGCGAGCACGGGCGGCGCCAGCAGCACCAAGGCGATTGGTCCCTTGGTCAAAATCCCCAGTCCGGAGGCCACCGCTGACACGAGCCACCAGGACCATCGGAGCCGAGCCCCACGAATTGCTTCATACGACGTGAACAGCGAGAACGTGACGAAGAAAGTCAGCACACTGTCGATGATCAGGAATCGCCCGCAGTAGACGAAACCAAACGAAAGCGTCATCATGAGCGCGCCCAGGAAGGCTGAACGCGTCTCCAGAATCCGACGACCGAACAGGAACGTGATGAGCACCGTCAAAAACGCCGCGCTCGCGGGAACCAGGCGCGCCGCCCAATCCCTGGGACCGAACAGTTGATAGCTGCCGGCGCACAACCAATAGAAGAGCGGCGGTTTGTCGAGGTGGGGACGGTGGTAGAACTGGGGCACAATCCAGTCGCCGCTGGAGAGCATTTCGCGCGGGATCTCTGCGTAACGCCCTTCGTCTGGCTCGATGAGAGGATACGAGAGATTCCGAAACAGCAGGACACCGGTGAGGAGCATAAGAAGCATCAGCGCTGCCCAGAAGTGCCGGCTGGAGTCTGCGGCGGTCCGATTTTCACCGGTGAAGAGAATTCGCGTCCACCAGAACGGGAGCAACGAGTTGAACGTCTTGGGCACGTCCCACAATGACACTTTGCTTTGCCCGGCAGCCCGCGGGCGGTGATGGACGCCCACATCCACAACCGACAAGCCCTGGTTTTCGGCCTTGGCGAGCATTTCGGTGTTCCCGAAGAAGTTGTCCGCTTCGGGAAGGATGCGGCAGAGGCTCTCCCGGTGAAACACTTTGAATGCGCAATCGACATCGCGAATTCGACTGCCCATTAAAAATTGAATCAGCGTGTTGTAGCCCCATGAAAAAAAGCGGCGCAGCAACGGGTCTTGACGATCGATCCGGTAGCCGGAGACGATATCGTAATGGTCCGTGAGCGGCAGCATGTATTCGAGTTCGGCCAGGTCGAACTGGCAGTCTGCATCCGTGAAAGCCACGAGATCATATCTTGCAGATTGAAAGCCGGCTCTCAGAGCAGCTCCGTATCCCCTGTTCTGCGGCTGCTGCAAAAGACGCACTCGTGGGTTAGACGCGGCTTCGACACGGACAATTTCCGCAGTACGGTCGGTGCTGCCATCGTCGACGACGATGATCTCGTAGGTCGAAACCACAGATTGCAACGCGGCGTCCGCTTCCTGAATCGCCTGCTGTAGGGAGTCTTCTTCGTTCCATGCAGGGATGACCAGGGATAAATGGTTGCCACAGTGCCACAGGGCGCATTTCCTATCCGCAAATTGTGTGGACCGCGTGCCTGCTGGAGCCTCGGCGACGTCCATGTCCGATTCTCTTTCTTGTTCTCAAGAATGAATGTGCTCCAGCCAGGTGGCTTCTACGAGAAGTTTCGTATTTCGTCAACGCCAAATCCTCCGGGACCGCCGCGTGAACGACTTCATCAAAGTCCGGAGGTCTCCACGGGTGCGCTCTCCGAGGCAATTCGCACCGGGCAGCCGTCGGGCAATCCGTATCCACCTTTGGTGACAACGATGTCACCTGCGGAAACGCCTTCGAGGATTTGCACCTGATTGACCGCTCGGACGCCCAGCTTTACGTCCACCTCGTACGCTTTGGCATCTCGAACGACGGTGACGACGGCCCTTCCAGAATGATCGGCCACCGCGGCAATCGGGACGGCGACAGCATTCGGGACGGCTGGGAGCCACAAGCGTACCAGACAGACCAAGCCGGGACGCAAGACAGCGTTCTCGTTGGCGATCTCCGCGAAGGTTTCCAGGTTTCCGGTTGCCGGGTCCGCTTGGCCGCTGACACGTGCGATCGTTCCTTCGAAGACCTTGCCGGGACACGCTGTCACCCGCGCCTCGACGCGTCCACCGGCGCTGACCAGCGTCATGTGTTCGGCGGGGACCTGGAGCTTGACGAACAGCCTCGACAGATCGACGACCGTCGCCAACGGCGTGGCCCGTTCGACAAAGGTGCCGCGACATGCCGACAGCTTCGTCACGGTGCCGTCGATTGGCGAGGCGACGTTGCAGAACTGGACGGCCAGATCCAACGCATCGCGGTCGGCTTCGGCCGTCGCAAGTTGGGCTTCCGCTTCCGCGATCTGTTCGGGACGGGTACCGACTTTCAAGAGCTCTAGCTTGGCCAGCGCCGCCGCGTGAGCGGCTTGCGCAGCCTCGAGATTCGCCTTGGCCGTCCGGTACTTCACAGGCGAAATCTCGTTCCGCCGCCGGAGCGGTTCGAGGGCGCCGAACTCGGATTGCAGGCCCTCCAGCGTCCGTTCGGCCTTGTCCGCCTCACGGCGGGCCATTTCGATTTCCTGCGGCAGGAAGCCTCGCTTCAGCCGCTTGAGCACCGCTTCCTTTTCTTGCACCACGGCCTGGCCACGAGCCATTTCGACCTTTGCCAATCGCGCATCAAGCTGCACCAACGATTGGCCCGCCTTGACTGTCTGCCCGTCGACAACGTGAACTGTGTCGATCCAGCCGCCGGCTTGCGGCGAGACCGTGGCCGTCCGCTCCGGGATCGCCTCGAACGTGCCGACCAGATCGAGAAACGGATGCAGCGTCGTGCGCTCTGCAGCGACGGCATGCACGGGGACGGGTGTGGTCGGTGGGTCGTCCTCCTCCGACTGTTCCGAATCGGCCGCATGCCGGCAACCGACGGGGCAGAGGAGTAACAGCGTGGCCAACACCGGCCACAAAGTCCTCGTCCAAATTCCTGGGATATTGAAAATCCCAGGGATTTGCTGGTATTGGAAACGACGCCAGCCGTCATTCATGGTCCGTCTCCGGAGATTGTTGGCGAAGCGGCAGTCGCTGCATGTCGTTTTTCCTGCCGCAGCGGGCGCATCATTAGATAATAGCACACGGGAGTGGCGATCAGCGACAGCAGCAACGACATGAACAAGGCCCCGATCACACTGATCGCCAGCGGTTTGAGCATGTCGGCTCCAGCGCCCAGCCCATACGCGAGCGGCAGCAGGCCGAGGAATGTGGTCAGAGAAGTCATCAGCACCGGCCTCAACCGGCGGCGGCCGGACTGCACGAGGGCTTCAAACAGCGTCAAACCGCGGGCGCGAAGATGATCGACGAAGTCCAGCATCAGAATCCCATTCTTGGCGACGATCCCGACGCCAATGATCGCTCCCAAGAACGAAACGATGTTGAACGACGTGCCCGTGACCCACAAAGCCGCGACGACTCCGAACAACGCCAGTGCGGCGCCGATGACGATCGCCAGCGGCGCGAGCAGCGACCGGAACTCCAGCAGCAACACCGCATACACCAGCACGATCGCCATGACCAACACCAGCGTGAGATTGCGAAACGACTTCTGTTGTTGCTGATACAGCCCGCCGTACTCGATCTTCACCCCTTCGGGCAGCGAGACGGTCTCGCCGAGTTTTTCTTTGATCGCCTGGATGCCGTGGCCCAGGTCGATCCCGGAGAAGCGAGCCGAGACTGCCACGAGCTGCCGCAGGTCCTCGCGGTGCATCTCCAAGATGCCCGGTTCGTGGCTGACGTCGGCGACGTCGGCGAGTGTCAACATGGTTCCGGAACTGGAGCGGACCGGCATCGTCTCGATCCGCTGCTCGCGCGCGGATGCACTGCCGGCGGAGATGACGCGGACGCCGTACGTCCGGTCGCCCTTGAGAACGTACGACGACACCTGGCCGTATTTCGCCGTCTGCAACAGTGTGCCGATCTGCTGCGGGTTCAAACCCGCCCGCGCCGCGTCTTGGGGGCGAACCTTGAACCGCATTGTCGGTCCAGCCACGACAAGGCCATCGATCACGTCCACTACGCCGGGGATCGTTTCGATGGCGGCGGCAATCTCGGCGGCCTTTTGCTTGAGCACGTCCGTGTCGGTGGAGAAAATCTTGATTTCGACCGGATTGGGCGACCACGTCAAATCGCCAATGAGATCAGCCAGCACCAGCGGAAATTCGGTTTCCAGTGCCGGCTCGGCCGCGCGGATCGTTTCCCGCAGCCCGTCGATCACCTCGTTGGTCGAGCGCCGGCGGTGCGGCTTCAGCTTGACCAGAAAATCGCCGGTGTTCGGTTCGGTGATCGCCAGCGCCAGCCGCGCCCCTGTGCGGCGCGAATAGCTCTCGATTTCAGGCGTCTCGGCCAGAATCTGCTCGACGTGCTGCAGCATCCGGTCCGTTTCTGAAAGGCTCGTGCCCGGCCGCGAAAAATAATCCAGCACAAAACCGCCTTCATCCTGCTCCGGGAGGAACTCGCTGTCCAACTGCGTGTAAAGCCAAACGCCGCCGGCCACAAACAAGATCAGACACACGGCCGAGGAGAGGCTGAATCGCAGCGCCCGCCGCACCAGCCATTCGTAGAGACCGATCAGCGTCCGCAGCACGGGCCCGCCTTGTTCCAGTTCGTCCTGCGAGCGCCCCGCGCGACGGCGGATCAGCAGCGCGCTGACGACGGGCGTCCACGTGACGGCCAGCAGCAGCGAACTGAGCACGGCGAACACCATCGTGAGCGCCAGCGCCCGAAAGAACACGCCGGGCACTCCGTTTAGAAACGCCAGCGGAATGAAAACGACGACCGGCGTCAGTGTGCTGCCGACCAGCGGAGGACCCACTTCACGAATCGCCAGGCCGACGGCGGCCCAGGGCGAGTGGCCGGCTTGCACCTTGGCGTAGATTGCTTCGACGGTGACGATCGCGTCGTCGATGATCAGTCCGATCGCCGCTGCAATGCCGCCTAACGTCATAATGTTGAAGCTCATGCCGCTGGCGCGCATGCCGATCAGCGTGAAGAGTATGCTCACGGGGATGACCGCCGCCGCGGCAAACGTCGCCGCCAGACTTCGCAGGAAGACGAAGAGCACCAGCACCGACAACAGCAGTCCGGCCAGCATTGCCTCCCACACGCTCCGGGTGCTTTCGCGCACGAACAGCGACTGGTCGTAGAAGAAAGCCGTCTTCATGTCGGGAGGCAGTTCCGCGCGGATTTTCTTCAGTTCGTCCTGCAGCGCATCGGCAATGCCGACCGTGTTTCCATCGGGCTGGCTGTAGACGTTCATGAGCACGGCGTCTGTGCCGTCGGCCGTCACGATGTTAAACTGCGGGGCGGCCCCCCGCTGCACGGAGGCGACGTCGCGGATTGTGACCGGAGAATCATTCGCCCAGGAGACGACGACATCTTCGATGTCGCTCGGCTGGTGGATGCGGTTGTCGACCACAAGGAGATAAAGCTGATAATTCTCCTCATGCAGCCCGGCTGGCGTGAACTGGTTCGTTTCAGCCAGCGCCCGGCTGACATCCTCAAGCGTCAGATGATGGGCCTCCAGCTTGACGGGATCGACGACGACGTGGAATTCCGGTTCGCGGCCACCGACGATCCCGACACGCGCCACGCCGTTGATCCGCAGAAAACGCGGGCTGATGTCGTAGCGGGCCCGCTCCCACAGGTCGGTGATGCTGCGAGTCTTGCTCGTCAGGCTAATGCCGATGATGGGAAACGCCGCAAACGTCAGCCGATGCACCGCGAACGTGGCCGTGGCCGGCAGCGTGCCGCGAATCTGCGACAACCGGCCGAGAACGTACTGCTCGGAGTCGATCATGTTGGTCGACCAGTTGAAGAACACGTTGACTTCGGCGGTGCCGCGGCTCGTGGCCGAGCGGATATTCACAGTGCCGGGAATATCCTTCATCGCCTCTTCGACCGGCCGCGTGACCGTGGCCATCATCTCGTCGGCGGGCATCACGCCGTTGTCGATCAGAATTACGACACGGGGAAAATCGGTGCGCGGAAAGACGGACGCCGGCATGGTCTGCGCCCCATACCAGCCCGCCAGACACAGAGCGAGTGTGAGGAACAGGATCGCCTTGCGATGCCGCAGCACGAACCCGCTGGAATCGACTGTCTGCAAGGAAGCGGCTTCGAGTGGAGCAGCGGGGCGGTCTGTCATGGCGATTCCGCCTCTCGACGGGACGAAAACAGCAACTCAGCCGGCAGCCCCGTGGCCGCGGTGACTTCGGCTGCGGCTTGGGCCAGTTCGTTCAATAAGTCGAGGTATGTTTGGCGGGCATGAATCAGGCTGGTGCGTACGGCAAAAACTTGCAGCAGGTCGATCTGCCCCGCCTTGAACTCGTCTTCGACCGGGGCCAATACCTTGGACAATGGCTTGGAGAACTCACTCCCCGACTGCTCGACCAGCCGGCGGGCCCGTTCGTAACGTTGGATGGCCGCGCGGGCGTTAAGGCGGGCCTTCGCTTCCAGTTGAGAGAGCACGACCTGTTGTCGTCGCAGTTCGGTCATCCGCTGACGGACCAAGGGCGTTCCGGTGTTGACGACTGGAAGGTCCATTTGAGCCAGTAAACCCCAAAACGACGTGGCCGCTTCGTCACGCTGGTAGACGGGTCCAATCTGCATGTCGGGCGTGCGTGCGGCCCGGGCCAGTGCCAGGTTTGATCGGGCGACGTCAATGGCCGCGCGGGCCGCCATGATGTCCGGCCGTCCCGAAACCAGCTCCGAGAGCTGATCCTCACCGGGCGTCATTGACCACTTGGTGCCGGAGAGGCTTCCGACGACTTGGAGCGCAACGGCCTCTTGGATATTCAGATGCCGAGCGAAGTCAAGCAACCGGGTCTGATAATTGGCCTCGGCCAAATCGGCCTGTCGCCGCGCGGTTTGACCTTCCTGCCGAGCCAGTACCACGTCGGCATTGCTGGCCTGTCCCGCCTTGAATCGTCGCTGCACCACCCCCAGCAATTGCCGGCTCATATCGGCGACGGACTGCGCCTGGTCGCGAACCTCGCGCAAGTACAAGACCCCGAAGAACAACCGCTCCGTCTGTGCCACGTTGAGCAAATCCGCATGCTGAAGATCCCAGCGGACGCGATTCAGGTCAGCCCGCGCGCTGTCTTCGCGAAACTGCTGCTGGTGGGCCAGTTCGACCCTCTGCAGCACGGCGTATTGCTGGTCGACCGCCGCGCTGCTGCCGTCCCGCTTGCGAACAGAGGGCAACACTTGCGCCTGAAACTGTGGGTTGAACGGATAGACTTGCGCCGTGTGAAAGACTGCCAAGCTGACCGGCTCATCCTGGCGCCGCCGGATCAGGTCAGGATTCCCTTCGAGCGCGAACTCAACAGCCTGCTTGAGTGTGAGCTCAATTGTTGGGGAAGTGTGAGACGCTTGAGCGATCGACGTCTCACTGTGCACTTTCGTCCAATCTTCCGTGGGCGTTGCTGTCGGATTTGTTGCTAATCGTGTTGACGGTCCCGCCGATCGGCAGCCAACTGCGAACACGAGCAATCCCAACCAGGTCATCCGCATCGAGGACCCCAACAGCGTCACTGGAACGAACAGTATCATCGTAATTATCGGCAAAAACGGACCAATGTGACATGGTAAAACCGACGTATGAACGAAAACCACTGAAGATGTGACTGCCCAGCAAGGTCACGTCGGTCGCTGTGACGAATTTGGTACCTTTAGTGCGCATTCCTCCATCATCCACGGCTGTTTTTAATACCCTGGACAAGAATTCTGTGGCAGCAAGTGTGGGCGACGGCGATGAGCTCGAACATCCGCTGTTGTTGCTGTCGTTCGGCGTGCTGAGAAAGCTGTGGAACCACGAATCGGACTCCTGTCCTGGTTCACCGTGAACTCAGTCTTTCTCGACGAGTCTTCTTTTGCGCCGGTCGGAAGCTCGTCACGGTACTCGCTGCATAAGTCGCTGAAGGAGATCTCGCTCACCGCCGTAGGTTCGACTGCGACTTTTCCGCCCGTCATTATCCAGGTGCCAAGCTGGGCGTGCGTCAGACCTTCAGGCACTGGTTTGTGGCCCTGGTCAATGAGTCGCAGGGTTTCGTCGGTGTGGCCTCTCGCCTGCTCCGCCACGGGACCATTTTGGGACCATCAACGCAAGCCGAGGACAAAAAAGAAAGGGTTCCCGGCACGCGAACATGCCGAAAACCCCTCGTTTTGTAGTGCCCAAGAGAGAACTCGAACCTCCACGTCCATTACGGACACTAACCCAAGTTCGCCAGTTGTTGACGTAAGTCGTTGGGGCGCAAGGGTCGGTTTCTGA
>CAZGYE010000253.1:0-8718 GCA_964530165.1 uncultured Planctomycetaceae bacterium | reverse complement strand
TTACTTTTTCCGTAACACTTTAGCCGTCTGGAGCAACTTCCTCACGACAGTGCATTTCGTGGTAAACGGAGAATTATTAGGAAACCAGGAAAGCAGGAATGTCGGGAATCGTCTTTCTCCTGTCTTCCTGGATTCCTAATTTCCTCATCGCTACATTCGGCTAAACAGTTACCTTTTTCCTTGGAAAGGGGGACAACGAATGGCGAAACTGCACGACCGAGTGGCGTTAGTAACCGGCGCGGGACGTGGTATCGGCCGGGCGATCTCGCTGGCGCTGGCCGGCGAGGGGGCCAAAGTGGCCGTTGCCGCACGCAGCACCGCGGAACTGGATGAAGTCGTTTCCCGCATCACGTCCGCAGGCGGCCAGGCGGTGGCGTTGAAAGCCGATCTGTCCGACCGGAAGGTTCCGGCGAAGCTGGTGGCCCAGGTGGAGGGACACTTCGGACCGATCGAGATTCTCCTCAACAATGCCGGCGTGGGCAGCAGCGGCGATCCGAAACCGGTCGTCGCTTTCGACGACGATTTTTGGGATCTTTCGCTGCAGGTCAATCTGACGGCTCCTTACCTGCTCTCGAAAGCGGTGCTGCCCAACATGCTGGCCGCCGGGTGGGGACGAATCATCACCGTCGCGTCGATCAACGGCCGCGTCGGCAGTTTCCACGGCGCCGCTTACGCGGCGAGCAAACACGGCGTGCTCGGCCTGACGCGGACGCTGGCGATGGAAGTCGCCGGCGAGGGCGTGACCGTCAACGCCATCTGTCCCGGCCCGGTCAAAACGCGGATGAACGACCTCCGCATCGCGTATGACGCCCGGCGGCTGGGCCGCGACCTCGATCAGCACGAACAGTCGCTGACGCCGATCGGCGGCCGATTGGTTCCCGAAGACATCGCACCGATGGCCGTCTACCTGGCCGGCGACGAGGCTCGCATGATCACCGGTCAGGCCTTCAACATTTGCGGCGGATTGGTGATGTCGTAGGAGTTGAGAGTGAAGGGTTGGGAGTTGAGGTGGGTGGCTGGGTCAAAGCGAAAGCGATGGCCCAGATCCAAGAATTCCGGGCCTTCCCGATGGTCAGACCCGGCCACCCCGCCGATAGGTTATTCTTCGTCCAGATTTTCCTTCGAGAACTTGGCGAGGAGCTTGCCGACAAAGCGGAGAACGCCCGGTCGTACCAGCAAGCGGCCTTCGACGCGGTTGTCAATCCGTTTTATCTGCAATTCGATGGTGTCGTCGTCGGGCTGAAAGGCCTGCAGCGCCAGTTTTCGCAGTGCGTCGCGGTCGGCTGTCAGATCGGCGACGACACTTTTTGCCGTGGTTTCGGTTTCGTCCGTCTTCTTTTTCGTCTTGGTCTTGGTGGTTTTCTTTCCGCCGGCCTTGGCAACGTACCTGTCGCGCAGTTTCAGCCACGGCCCGACCCTTGCAGAGAGATCGACGAAGGGATCGTCGGCTTTGCCGGCATTCGGCTGAGCGACTTTGTCGACGGCCTTTTTGAGCGCTTCCAGAGCGTCTTGGCCGGCGGCAAACCAGACGGTCTCCGGGCTGGTCCCGACATACACGATCCCGTCGTCGGCCAGAAAGTCCTTGAAGATGTCTTGCTTGTCGTCCGGCAAAACAACCTTGTGAATGCTGACGTCGCCTTGTTTGTCGAAGCCGGCTTGAACCTGCTGCCCCATCTTGGCCGCTTCGAGCAGCTTGATGATCTCGATCATTGCATTCCCGTCAGCCGCTTTGATGCCGGCCACGACGGTGTGTTTGTGGACCGAGTGCTCTTCGACCTCGATAAAACCATCGACGACGCCCATTTGGGTGCCCGCTTTGAGCATGTCGAAGAACAGGTCGATGACCTTCTTGCGGTTGGTCTTCTCGGTATCGGTCGACTTGGCCGAGACTTCGGCTTTGTGCTTCAGTTGAGCACTCAGCTTGTCCCACATTTCGAGCAGGTTTTCGGTCCGCATGCCGTCGAGCGGATGGTTGATCCGGCCGCTGAGAATTGAATGCTCGCCCTTCTTTATGTTTGCGAAGTCACTTGGTTCTTGTGCGAGCAGTTTGACGGCTTTTTCCAAGTCGGTATTCGCAATCGGCGCCAGCTCCAGATCAAGCCGGCCTATCTGCTCTCGGACGTCGGTCGTCCAACCGAGCGTGATCTGTGACGCCTCGACGAAAAAGCGTTCCGCTTCGTCCAACGGAAACGTGGTGAACGTCTTTCGCAGCTCGAAGTCTTCGGTGGCCTCGTCCTGCTTTTGCTTCACCGCGGCGAGAAGCTCCGTGCGGATCCTTTTGAATGACTCTTTCCGCTTGGCTTGCCCATCGGCCGTGTTGCGGATGTCGGCGGCCAGGTCGTACTTCTTGGCCAACACCGGTGCGATTGCCTTCAGTGGATCGGCAATGTGCCGCGGGACGTCACCTCTTTCCTCTGCGATGATCGCGTACGGCCTACGGTACCGCATCCAGCCGAAGGGATCCTTGTTCATCTTCAACTCGTAGAAGTTCAGCGCTCTTCTCTTGCTGTCGATGCCGAACGTGTCGAGATTGTCGTCGCGGAAGACCTTCAGACTGGTGACGGGAAAACTGGAACGATATCGTACATCCTTCACATCGAGCAGCAGGTCGATCCGGATCGGCTTCGTGCGATCGATTCCTTCCAGAAAGACGTCGAAGTAGTCCTTCAACACCGGCCATTGCTTTTGCTCTTTCTTGTCCGTCAGGCCGACGATGTACTTGACATCGGCCAGCAACTCATTGGCGCCGGCTTGCATGATGGAGACGCGAGGCGTCGAATCCTCGGCAATGGCAGTGCGGACCAAGCCGATCACAACACTCATCACGGCAAGAAAACGGACGATCCCGCTCACAGTCCACTCCTTCATGGCTGAACGACTGCCGCAGCAAACGACACGCTCGTGTTCACGTACACTCAAGCGCGTGTGGGCATTCTATACCGATTCGGTAGTCTGGGAAAGGGTGATTCGGGCGATTCCCGAAATCAAGGTGCCCTGAAATTGGAATTCGGTTGAATCGCCGGCGACGCTTGAGAATCGAACCGAGCGGGTCGATGACGGGTGCGACGGACACATTCGGCGATGCCGTTACGGCTTATGGATCTTTCCCGAATTGTGGAGCCGTCTTCTTCTCTGCATCTGCAACAGTTCCACGCGTCCATCATGGCCCATCGTGAAGGACCGCTCAAAGAGACGGTTCATTGACGCCAGTCACAAGGGGAGGGGACGCGAACCGTCACGGGCTATGGGGTCTCTTGGGAGTGTTATGATGATGATCCAGTGCCAGCGGAATGGCAATCGCGGCCGCGATGATGCCGGCGAGAACGCCATCGCCCATCCACGAGCCCCCCAACCCCCATCCCAGTTGACCGCGGACAACCGCGCTGCCGGAAACGACGATCGCCACATCGCGGCCCGACGGCGGAGCGGTCTCCGGCGCCCAGAATCGGAACACCCCCCTGCCCCCAGCGGCGACGACGTCGTAGACACCGCCCCGCAAGTTATTGACGACGTAAAGACCGTTCTTGTCGGTGAGGGTCTTGGCAATTTCCTGGTCGCCTTGACGAATCGAAACGACGGCGTTGGCGATGCCGATTCCCTGGTCATCGATGACTCGGCCGGTCACCGTGCCGCCCGCCCCGAGAGCCACGTCAACGATTCTTGGCGCTTGGACCGTCTGTTGCGGCTTCGCCTGCCGATTGGGTGTGTCTGCACGCAGGTTGCCTGGAGGAAACAGGAGTCCCGTATAGGCGAGGCTAATGGCTGCACTCCTTACAAACCTGATCCCTTTCATTCCATTTCCCCCTGATTTGTGGTCCGATGGGCCACGGCTCCATTTTGTCCCAGCGCAGGCGTTTGTGAACGAGCAAACTTGTCACATATATCGCACCCGATCGTCCCCCTATGCCAACTTAAGGCGCGAAACCGACTCAACAACCACGGTCCAGCGGCACGTGTGCCGTTTCTGTCGATTTTGCCAATTTCAACGGGACATTTTCTGAGGTATTTCACCACACGACGACGAGTCGTCGGTTTGGGTTCTTGTGAATGATCCAGGTTAGGATAGGCTCACCTCGTCCTATCGCCTACAATGATTGGGTGGCAGTCCTTGTTCAATGAGAAACGAGACACATGGAGCACGATGAGCAACGTCCCGAGTCGCATGAGAGTCCGGTCGTCGTGCCCGAATCGATCGAGCTGATCGATCCGCGGCGAGACGGCTCGCCGCACCAATGCCCTCCGCCACGGCGTCCGCTGCGCAGCCGCAAACGGCTGGTGCTGCTTCTGTTTCTCGCCACCTGCCTGAGTACGTTCTGGGTCGGCATGATGCAGACGCCGCCGGGTGAGCTGACGCTCGGCACCGCGCTGTTCAGCGGGATCAGCTATGCCGGCCCGCTGATGCTGATCCTGCTGGCCCATGAAATGGGACACTACCTGCAGGCACGGCGGTATGGAGTTCCGGCAACGCTGCCGTACTTCATCCCGATGCCCATCTTTCCCTTCGGAACAATGGGAGCGGTGATCGTGCAGGGAGCCGGCGTAGCTGATCGCAAGGCACTGTTTGACATCGCGGTCACGGGGCCGCTGGCCGGACTCGCCTTGGCATTGCCGGTCGCCTACTTCGGCGTGTTGCAATCTAAGCTTGCAGTCATCCCTGCCGGCTACACCGGATGGATTTTCGGTGACCCGCCCATTCTCCGATGGATGATCGAAACGGTCCACGGTCCGCTGGCCCAGAACCAGGAGGTGGTGCTGAATCCGCTGTTGTTTGCCGGCTGGGTGGGGATTTTCATCACGGCCTTGAACCTGATTCCGATCGGACAACTGGACGGGGGCCACATCTTGTACACGCTGATCGGCAGGCGGGCGCACACGGTGGCCATCCTGCTGCTGGTGGGAGCCGTGGGTTTCATGGTTTACACGGGTTACCCCGCGTATGCGTTGATGGTGGTGCTGCTGGTCCTGATGGGACCGCGACACCCGCCGACGGCCGACGACGACGTCGAGTTGGGACAAGGCCGAGTCATTCTCGGCTGGGTGACGTTGGCGTTCATCCTGGTCGGCTTCACAATGATGCCCATCAAGGACGTGGACCCTGTACCGGTCAAGCCCGCACCCCAACGCGCGCCGACATGGCCCTTGGCGGCCGATGTGCTGTTTTGCACACGTGATTTCGCCGCCGGGCTTGCCCGGCGCGCTGAGACATCCTGCGTTTGCAGTGCGCGGGGCAAGCCCCGCGGCTAAATACTTTTGAGCGACCCCTCCCAGCGGGACTTCATGAAGGAGAGCGCGTTTGTCGCCAGATCTTCTTCCGCAGAGAACATCCGCCGCCAGATCTTCGTGGCGGCGGCAAGATCGGGCAGCGCCAACCCGAAGGCCTCAACCGTCAGCCAGCCGTCGTAGCCCACTTCTTTCAATGCCGCGAAGGTCGTGTCCCAGTCGACGCTTCCTTCGCCCGGCGTCGAGCGGTCGTTCTCCGAGATGTGCACGTGCACCAACTGGTCGGCGCAGCACTTGACCGCTTCGGTGATGTTCTTCTCCTCGATGTTCGCGTGGAAAGTGTCGTACATCATCTTCAGGTGCGGATGATTCACCTCCCGCACGAAACGGGCGCAATCCTCTGCACAGTTGAGGAAATAGCACTCGAAGCGGTTGAGGTATTCGAGCACCAACGTCACGCCAGCCTGCTGGGCGTAGTCGGCGGCTTGGGCCAGCGTCGCCTTGGCGCGACGGCGTTCCTCCTCGGTCGGTCCTTGACCGGTGAATTCTCCCAGCGCGGAGTGGATCGGACCGCACAACTTTGTGACACCGGCCGCCGCGCACATGTCGACGGCCTGTTTCAGCCGGTCGAGTCCGCTGGAGCGAACCGCGACCGACTCGGAAACGGGGTTGGCATCACCCGTGCACACGGTCACCGCCGTCCGTTCCAGGCCGATTTTGTCCAACTTCCCGCCGAGCCGCGCGAACTTGTCGGCATCCATGTCGAAGATGGGCAGCTCGACACCGTCGTAGCCGATGTTCTTGAGCTGTTCCAGGATGCCGTAATCAGACTCGATGACGTCGGTCGTCCAAAGCAACATATTCATGCCGTACTTCATCGCGGTATTCCTTGAAATGCGTTGTGGGCAGCAACTCGCCGGCCTGGCCTCTTACGATCTTCCAACCCGAGGCGAGCACCCCCTCCGTTTCGTCGGGAAGCCGCTTGAGTTTGATGCGTCGCATGACTTGATTCAAGCGATACAAGAGACAACGTGGCTCCAGATAGTCGCGCAGGAACCGTTCCCGCCGGAACAGGGGAATCATCGCGGCCAGGTGAGTCGTCTGGTGCCGGGCCATGCGGTTGACCGCCCGCTGAACTTGTTCCGGATCGACTTCGTCCAGCGCGGCGTAGTAGTCGTCGACGAGATCGGGGTTCTTTTCGATCAGCACGCCGTCGAGCAGCAGTTCGGTCACCACGTGGCCCAAGAAGCCCGGACGAAATCCGTCTTCGGGCCCCAACAGGTCCCGAAACATGCAGGTCAGCTCGTTGCTGGTCTCGATGAAGGTCCTTGTTTTGTGAAACCAGCGGTCGTCTTTGAGATGCTGCATCGCGCCGGCGGCCACTTCCGCCACGATGGACTGCGTTCCGTCGACGAGCCGCGAGGCCCGCCGCGGCCGCATGCGGACCCGTCGATCCGCCACGGACAGCCAATCGGGAACGGCTGTCCCAGCCAGAAAGTAAGGCCGAGCGGTAAACCGCATGCCGTGTGCGAAATAGTTCATCGAGACCGCCCCAGTTGCGTTGGATTGGTCCATTGTGCACAATAAGTCGAAAAGTTGAAGAGTTGAAAAGTGAAAAAGTTGATAACTGTTCAGCCAAATGCAGTCATGAGGAAATTAGGAAGCCAGGAAGACAGGAGAAAGACGATCCCCGAGATTCCTGGTTTCCTGGTTTCCTAATAATCCTCTTCTGACCACGAAACTTGCACTCTTCAACTTTTGCACTTTTGGACTTCGGGAAGAGACGCTCCCATGTCTGACTCTCTGCTGCGCTTGATTGTGCTGGCCCGTGATCAGAGTCCACGTGTTCAAAACGCGTGGGCGGAGCTGGCCCGGTTTCTGGAGGAACAGCCGGGGACAGAAGTCGTCGCCGCCGAAGTCGCCGAAGCAGTCGCTCTCGACCCTCTGGAGGCCGACTTAGTCGTGGTGCTCGGCGGAGACGGTGCGATGCTGCGCGCATGCCGACAACTCGGCTCGCGGCAGTTGCCGATTCTTGGTGTGAATTTGGGACGGCTCGGGTTCCTGGCCGATCTCTCGCCCGCTGAGTTCCGGACGAATTTCCCGACGATTCAGGCCCAGCGGTACAAAGTTGTTGAGCACTTGATGTTCGAATGCGTGCACCGGCACGGCGACGGAACCAGCGAAACCTATCTGGGGCTCAACGAAGTGGCGTTGCTGGCCGGTGCGTCGCTGAAAATGATCGACGTGCAGCTTGCCATCGACAGCGAAGCGGTCACCACCTACAGCGCCGACGGGCTGATCCTCAGCACGCCGGTCGGTTCGACGGGCCACAGCCTCTCGGCCGGGGGTCCGATTCTGCGCCAGGAGCTGCAGGCATTCGTCATCACGCCCGTCTGCCCGCACACGCTGACCAACCGCCCGGTGGTCGATCATGCCGATCGCGTCTACACGCTGACCGTCCCCGATGTGCCCGAAGGGGCCGAGCTGGTCGTCGACGGCCAGATCAAACGGCCGCTGGCCGAGGACGACACCATTGAAGTCCACCGGGCGCCGGTGGCGTTCAAGCTCGCCCGCATTCCGGGACACAGCTACTACACCACCCTGCACCGCAAACTCGGCTGGGGCGGCCAGCCTCGTTATCGAGACCTCTAGCCAGTCTCGAGTCCTCCGAACAATTCGCTGCCGATACGAACGAAGGTCGCTCCCTCTTCGATGGCGATTTCGAAATCGCGGCTCATGCCCATCGACAGTTCCTCAAGTGTCACCGATGCTGGCGAGAGATCGGCCAGACGGTCCCGTAGCTCTCGCAGTTGGCGAAACACCGGGCGAGCCGCTTCAGTTTGATCCGTCCAAGGGGCCATGGTCATCAAGCCGTCCACCTGCACGTTTCGACAGCCGAGAACCGTCTGCCAATCGGCAAGCAGCTCGTCGGCTGAGAAGCCGTGCTTGCTCGCTTCGCCGGCAATGTTGACCTCGAGCAGGACTCGCGGCCGAAACTCCAAGTCGTCGGCAAGCCCATCCAGAGTCTTCAGCAACCGCAGCCTGTCGACCGAGTGGATCAGCGTGACCAGCGGCAGTACGCGTCGCGCCTTGTTTCGCTGCAGAGGACCGATCATGTGCCAGCGAACCGGTTCCGCGATTGCCGCGACCCGTTCAACCAACTGCTGAGGCCGGCTCTCACCTAGATCATGCACACCGAGCGTCAGCAGAGCCCGCACCCATTCCAAGCGGGCGTATTTGGTGACGGCCACAAGCTTCACGTCCGATACCGCGCGGTCTACCCGCACACACGCAGCAGTCATCCGGGCACGAAGACGTCGATAATTCTCGGCAATCTGCAACGCAAGTGACATAATCTGCATTATGTCTCATCAAATCAGGATGTCGAGGGTGTCGCTCGCGGGGCCGCTCCCGTACACCTGATTCAATCCCACTTTCTGTCCAACAAGTTGAACTAAACCGCTCCGCGGCAGGTTTGGGTGAGTGGGGTGTTGAGTT
>CAZGYE010000252.1:0-8760 GCA_964530165.1 uncultured Planctomycetaceae bacterium | reverse complement strand
TTCCATGACGTCGTTGCCGGAGTGTCCCATCAGCAGGTCGTCGTCGTCACCGCCGAGCAACCGGTCGAAGCCTGCGTCTCCGAGGAGTGTGTCGTTGCCCGCTTCGCCCTCGAGCGTATCATCGCCGTTGTCGCCGTTGAGCAGGTCGTTGCCGTCCCCGCCAACGAGTCGATCGAAGCCGTCCCCGCCGACGAGCGTGTCGTCGCCGCCCAGACCAAACAGTGTGTCGTCGTGGAGACCGCCGTCGAGAAAATCATTCCCCGCTCCGCCGAGGAGGATGTCGAAAGCGATCCCGCCCTCGAGCGTGTCATCGCCCTCATCACCTGAGAGGATGTCGATGTCGTCACCGCCATCGAGCAGATCGTTGCCCAGTCCGCCTTCGAGGACATCGAAGCCTTCGCCGCCGATGAGTGTGTCGTTGCCGCCTTCGCCGCTCAGATCATCATCCATCGCGCCGCCATCGATCAGGTCGTCGAACGGTGTGCCAACGACCATATCGGAACCGTCGCCACCGTTGACGACAATCGGCAGACTGAAGTTGTCGGCGTTGATCTGGTCGGATCCCATTCCACCGTTGATGCTTACCGAAGCACTAAAGGCGGCATCCGGCCCGTCCAGAGTGATGAGATCACCTCCGTCGCCAGCGTTGATCGTTAATGAATTCGTGGGGTTGGCAAAGCTGACGCTCTCGAAACCGGGGAAGCCCCAGGACTCGATCAGCGAGTACCCGACGGCCATCGTTTCGTCGGTCAGGTGGATGTTTTGGCTGTCGGGATACGACGCCGAATCGATCGTAAAGACCCGGTCGGCCGCAGTGGTGTGGTCAATGATCGGCTCCAGCCCTGTGTAGGTGATGACGGCGCCGTCCAGGTCCACCGTGCCGGAACTGGCCCCCGTAGCGGTGTACGTCACCGTGGAAAACGGACCCGCGGATGCGTCAATTTCGAGCTCGTCGCCGCCGACACCTTGGTTGCCGCCGTCGAACGTCAAGCCGTTGGTGGGAATAAATCCGACGACCAGCGTGTCGTCTCCGTCGCCGCCGTTGACCATGACGCCGGTCAAACCGGTGAAGTCCGCGTTGCTGCCACTGAGACTGATGTCGTTCGCCCCCGGGCCGCCCAGCACGTCGAGCGTTTGCACATTGGTGGCCAGTAAGTTCCCGCCGGCGCCGTCGTCAACCGACGCGCTGTTGAGGAGCACCTCGCCGCTGCCGTTGACGGTGACGGCAATCGCGTCGGCCGCGTCTGAGGTGATTTGCAGATTGCCTGTACCGGCGGTGAAGACCGGCGAGACACTCAGCAGCGTGCGGTCTTCCAGCCCTTCGGCCTGTGCCGGTCCACTCGAATAGATTGGCCGGCGTGTTTTGCGGCCACAATGAGGTCCGAGACCAAGGGAGAACCTGACAATATTCCACCACGGCGTGGCAAACATAGGGCGAATCCTTTCGCAAATTCAAATGGCATCCGTACAAACTCTTCTATCGGTCAGATAATGCCGATTGCGCCAACTTTTCCGGATAGATCAGTAAAAGGGAATGTTAGGCCAAGGCCTGACATTCCGATGTCGGCTGCGGTGATTGGTCGGGCTGCGGCGAAGATGGAAACGTGGTATGATGTACGAACCGTCTGCCGAATGCCCTGCACGCGGCTGAAGTTGTTCTTTGGGGGTTAAAGGGGTGTCAACTGAATGCCCGAAATCAGTCGATTCCTCGGAATCGTCATCCGAATGTACTACCGTGACCACTCGCCCGCGCACTTTCATGCCGAATACGGGGAGTACGAGATTGCCGTAAAAATTGACAGCGGCATCGTCGAGGGCAAGTTCCCCAGGCGTGCCTTGGCAGCCGTGCTGGAGTGGTACAACCTGCATCAGGACGATCTGGCCGCGAACTGGGAACTTGCCCGGCAGGAACAGCCGCTGAACAGGATTGATCCCTTGGAGTGAGTCAATGTTTCTGCATGTTACAGACGCGAAGCACGTGAAGGAGCATCGCGTGCACGTGTGGTTCAACGATGGGACGGATGCGGAAATCGATCTGTCTGAATCGCTGGTGGGGCCGATATTCGAGCTGTTGCGGGACGTCGAGTATTTCAGTCGCTTTTCCATCCAGGGCCATACACTGGCTTGGCCGAACGGCGCGGATTTCGCTCCCGAGTACTTGCACGATTTGGCGAAAGCACTCTCAAGAGCATCCTGAAACAAGCAGGACTTGACCAATGAAATACGCGATCGTGGTTGAGAAAGGGGACACGTCGTACGGCGCCTATGTCCCGGATTTGCCGGGCTGCGTCGCTGCTGGGGAAACGCGCGTCGAGGTGAGCGTCGCCTAGCCTGCCGCGTGGTTCATGTTGAAGTCGGTCGGAAACTCGTTGGTGCGCTACAGTTCCTTTCGGTTCAGGATGATTCGTAGCACCGCGTGAGGTAATCGCGCGACTTGGCCAGAGCCTGGGACATCTCGTCCGGTTTGAGGTCTCCGTGCATGAAGGGATTGACGTGCCCGGCGTAGCGAATTTTCGCCAGGGCCGCGATCCACGGGGTGAAATCTGTTGGCCCGTGGCCGGGAAGCTGCTGGACGCCGCCGGCTTTCTGCCAGGCGTAGAAGAAAAACAACTGCTTGCCGCAGACGGCGATCGTTTCCTCGACCGGGATGTTGCCGGCCTGAAGATGGTAGGGGGCCAACGCGATTCCCAGCCGGGAAGACTTGTTCAAGTCGACAAACGCCTTGAACGAATCGAGCGAATCGAGCAGCGTGTGGCCGTGATTCTCGATGGCCACGTAGGAATGATACTTCTCGGCCAGCTCGACATCGGGCTTTAGACTTTCCAGAAACTCGCGCATGCGGGCCCTCAGCTCGCTGGGCTTGACCGGCCGGGTACTTCCCCGAACGGCCACGCCTCCGCCGGCTTTGCCCAGCAGTTCGGCATATTTCCGGTAGCCGCCGGCATAGACGGAGAACGCGAATAGTTTCAGTTTGTCTTCGGTGAGCACCTTTTTCAGCCCGTCGGCTCCGAGGCGGTCGAGCACGTCGTCAAGGTGCGGACAGCCGGCGTGGGCCGACCAAATGTCGACGCCCTCAAAACCAAGCGCACCGATCCGCTCGCACGCCTGTTCCACCGGCAGGTGCAAGTAGTGGATCGATGAAGTTGACAGGTGCATTTTCCAAGCCGATTTCGTGTCACCGTCTGCGCGGCGGGAAGAGAGGACCGACGACGCCGTCAGCCCCGCAACGGCGCCGCACGCGGTTTGCAGGAACTCTCTGCGTCCAAGTCTTTCCGAAATCTGCTGCTGACGGCGGTTCATAGCTGGCTCTCCTGGGGATGGGTTCGTTGACCTGTCAACAGCATCCAATTATTGTGAAGCGAGCACAGCTTGTCTACGTTCACGGTTGCGTACGCTTTCGTCGTTCAAGGGGAGTCTTCGCATGGCGGCCATCACGCTTGGCGTCAACATGGAGTTTGTCCGTTCGGCCGACAAGTCCTTCGAGTGGGGAGTGGCCAAAGCGGCGGAGCTGGGTTACCAGTCTGTCGAGCCGATGGTCCACTGGGGTCGGGAAGTGCTGAGCGAAGCCGGCTACTTCCACAGCTTCTCGATGCTCGACGACCCGCTCGAGATGCGTGCGGTCTGCGAGCAGCAGGGGGTGAAGCTCGCCGCCCTGAGCGCCCACGCACCGTTGGCCAAACCGGAGATCGGCGTCGACTTCCTGCTGCAGGCGATCCGCTTCGCCGCCGAGGCCGGTGCTCCCGTGGTCAACACCGATGAGGGCCTGCAGCACGACTTCACCGGCGAGGAAGTCGATCACACGCTGATGCAATACGTGCTGACCATTGCCTCCAGGGCGGCCGAGCACCGCAACGTTCAAATCGGCCTGGAGCCGCACCAAATCTACAGCCAAACTCCTGAGGGGTTGGACAGAATTTTCCACCTCGTCTCGTCGCCGGCCATCGGGATCAACTTCGACACCGGCAACAGCTTCCTGAGCGGTCAGGACCCGTACTCGTGGCTCGAACACGTTCGGGACCGGCTGGTGCACCTGCACGCCAAGGACATCAGCGTCACGCAGGGCGAAGACGAGCGGGGCACAGTGACCGGTACGCCGGTCGGCTGCGCCTGCGGTGCGGGCGTCATCGACTGGGGCCGCATCTTCGAGATCCTCGCGCCGCTGGATCGAGAGATCTGCATGGCCGTCGAATGCGGAACCGTCGACCAGGCCGCCGCCAGCATCGAGCACCTGCGGCAGTTCGTCTGAGGGATTGACGATTGCACGCTGAAGGATTGCTGTTCCAGGCTGTCAATCGACAATAGAAAATTGTCACTCCAACGACGGCAGCACCACTTGCCCCAGGGACTGGGCGGCGGTGTTCTCATAGGCGCCGTAGAACTCCGAGTTGCAGTCCAGCCACAGCGTCAGGCGATGGAAGTCCTCGTCCGACAGTTTGACGCCGTAGTGCCGCTGGTCCATGTACTCGAGCAGTTTGGAGGCCCGGGCGCCGAACTTGCCGACAATGGTCCGGCTGCCGCCGTGCACGCCCGTGTTGATCGAACCGTTGTAGACGTGGAAGTAGAAGCCGTACGTCCCGGCCAGACTGGTGTACGAGCGGGTCCAGCCGTGATTGCTCGTGACGGCCCCGGTGAGGTCAAGGGCTTTCTTCTTCTTGTGGCAAACGACACAATTGTGGTCCAAGGCGGGCTGCACCAGCCGCACGTAATTGAACGGATTCGAGCCGTCCACGTCGGGTTGAATCGTCGACGGCGAGCGGCGCAGGGCCAGCGGAGTACGCTGGAGCTGGGGCGGCGTGCGGCGCTTTCTTTCGTGACAACCCAGGCAGGTCAGCCGTTCGCCGGGATGGAGGTAGGTCGCGCTGCGCATCGACTGCATGGCCATTCCCTTTCGATCGAGCAACTGGAAGTAGATGGCCTTGCCCGGCGGCGCTTCGAAATACGCGCTGCCGTCCTCCTCGACAGGAACCGTTCCCAACACCGCGCGGGCGTTGGTCTGGTTGGCGACGCCGATGCGGGGCTGGTTGGGCGGCGCCGTCGATTTCGGCAACACCTGGATGACTCGCAGCTTGTCGATCTTCATCCCGGCCGGCCACTGGAAATCGCTGTCGTAGACGTTTATCACAGCGATGGTTGCCGGCTTGACCTCTCCCGCGGCCTTTATGGCGGCGGCGGTTTGCGTCGTCTGGTCGGGAATCACCGGCGGCCGGAGTCGCGGACGCAGCGGAATCGGGCTGAAGCAGGCGATCGACGGATCACGGTAGATCAGCTCCTTGTTGCCGTTGGCGTCGATCCAGTAGATGCTGTGATGCTTGGCGGCTGGGTCGTAGACGCACAGGTAGTCGTCTTGCGAGAGCGGCCAGGCCGTGGCGTAACACTGATACTGGCGAATGTGCGACTTGCCGCCCTCGGCTTCGGGGAAGGGGACCTCGGGGGTCAGTCGCTCGAGCTGCGATCTGGCGTTGTCATCGGCGGGCACGGGGTCAATGAGCACCAGCGACCCGAGAGCGTGTCCGTGATGTGAGGCCGAGGTGGCCACGTACTTGTGCGAGCCGGGAATGGCCCGAATGCTCATCTCCATCCACGGCCGATTTTCGCGCCGCTCGGGATAGTTGCCGTGGAAGGAACGCGGGTCGCGGCCGTCCGGGTAGCACGTCCAGATGTGGTGGGCGATGTTGGTGTCACGATCGACGTAATCCCAGCGGGTATAGACAAGCATGCCGTCGTTGTTGACGCTGGGATGCCATTCATGGGTCTCATGGTAGCTGAGGCGAATGATGTCGCTGCCGTCGGGGTTCATCGAGTGCAGCGTATAGACCGGACAATGCCGGCCGCACCGCAAATAGCCGCCGCGACGTTCGGAGATGAAGACGATCCGGCCGTTCGGCAGAAAACAGGGGTCGAAATCATCCCCATCGCCGTCGGTCAACTGGCGTAGGTGGGCGCCGTCGACGTTCACCTTGAAGACGTGGTAACTGAACGTGGGCGACCATTCATACGCCACCGCTCCGTGGTACTTGTCCCAGCCCTTTGCCTGGGTGTAAGCAAAGAGAATCGTCTTGCCGTCGTACGACAGATCGGGGGAGAGAAACGATCCCGTGTCGAGCTTCTTACCTTTCAGGCGGCCGTTCTCGACCACCGAGTTCTCCAGCACGTTGGTCAGTATCGGACTCGGTCCGAAGGGGTCCGACAGCACAAACAGTCCGCCGCCCGGTTTGGCGTTGCAGCCATAGTACTGGTCGCACATGTGCTGGACGCCCTGGGCGTCGTGCCGTTTGATGAACAGCAGCTTGTCGAAGTCCAGCAGCGGGTTGCAGAAGGCGATTCCGCGGGCCAGCCGCCGGGCCTCGAAATAGATTGCTTTTCGCACCTCCAGTTTGGCGTCGCCGGCGGTTTCGAGCTGTTTCAGTCGGGCGGCGAGCCGGTCGAGTTTTGCGGTCAGGGGAGACAGCCGCGCGGCGTCGGCTTGGCCGCTTAGCCGAGCGGCCAACTTTCGTGCGCGATCGACCGTCTGCCTTGTGTGCGACAGCGTAAATCCGCCGTCTTTCGGCAGCGCCGCGGCGGCCGTCTGGACCGATTCGCCCAGCGTTCCAGGATACGAATAAGGGCCGACGCTCTTCTGGTCGGCCGGCTTGCCCAGGGCAATGTTCTTCTTCGGATCGTCGGCCGCGTAGACCTCGATCTCGTCCAACGCGAACGAGCAGCGGCCGGGAACCTGCAGCCGGACGATGCGGGCCGTGATCTGCTTGTCGTTGAAGCGGACCACCAACGGCTTGTTCTCCTTCACGCCGTAAAAAACGCTGCCGTCGTGCTGATAGACTTGCTGGAAATCGCCCGGTTTGGGGTCCTTGGCGATCAGCAGACGAATGGTCCGCGTGCGCGGCGCCTTTCCGTTGTCGGTGCGGTTGAAGACGATCACGCGATCGAGCCGGTACTCCCGGCCCAGATCGACCTGCCACCAGGCGTCTTTCTCGCCGCTGGCCGTGTGGAACCCCCAGCGTCCGTTCTTGATGCCGTCGCAGCCGCCGCTGGCGTCTTGTGCGGTGGTCACGCCGCTTGCAGAGACCCTTCCCGGCTGGTTCGTACCGGCCTTTGCGATGGCGAACCGACGGTCGCGGTCGAGCCAATCGGCCTCGACTGCCGCGTCGATCACTGTGCCGACGAAAAAGGGGACAGGTCCAATTTGCCGGGACGGCCCGCAGGGTGCTACGCACAAATTGGACCTGTCCCCTTTTTCGCCCCCGCAGGGCCGCTCCGCGGCGGTGCTGGATCCATGACGAACCGATAAACGTCGACAATTGTGATCAGCAGATGATTGCCGATGAGAATGTTGTCTTCTTTCCGACAGTTGATGATCCGAATCGCCGGCAGGCCGAGCGCATGGTCCTGGTCGACTGAGATCGATTCCCCTCGGCAGGGCGGGACAATGCGGCGGTGTCCGGATGCATTTTCGGAAGCTCTGCTGCAGTAGATGGAAATCTCCGGCGGCACTTGGATCTGCAGCCGAACAGCCGCATCACGAACCGGCTGTATCTTTCCCGCGATGTCGGGTTTCGAGCGATGCGACCCGGAGGAACGCTTCGACTTCATGCGATCGAAGACTTCCTGCCGCTGGATGGAAACTTCTTGAGGAGCTTCAAAGCCAAGTTTTGCTTGGGCGCCAGCGACTGTCGCCTCACCGACGCGAACATCGAGCAAGGTCACCTTCACGTCGTTTCCGACGAGGACTGCTTCATTCTTGCGCCGGGTCAGCACGAGCATTGTACTGTGAAATCCGTTTCATGTGCTTCCAGTGTATTATACGGATCAAGTTCGAGAAATGGAAGAGATTGACCACAGAGACTGCAGAGGAATAGCGGATGGATGCCCGTGGATGTTCCCCCGCGGCTGACGGGCGACGGGGCCTCGAGACCTCTGCTACACGTTCACCCACGGTGCGTTGAACGTGAAGCTGTCATCGATGGTCTCGCCGATGACGGTGTCGGTCGGAAAGCCGGAGGCGCTGGCGATGCCGTTGCCGCCGCCGGCGACCGTGTCGGGACCGCTTTGGCCGTTGACCTTGTCGATGCCGTCTTCACCAAGAAGCGTATCGCGCCCGCTTCCGCCGAAGAGCGTGTCGTCACCGTTGCTGCCCAGCACGGTATCGTCGCCTCTGCCGCCGTTCAGCCAGTCGTTGCCGTCCATGCCGGAGAGCCCATCGCCGCCGTCCCCGCCGTCGAGCGAGTCGTCGCCGCCGCGCCCGTTGAGGATGTCGAACCCGCGTCCGCCGCTCAGCACGTCGTCGCCGTCCCCGCCGAAGAGACTATCGGCCCCCTTGCCGCCGTTGAGGGTGACGTTGCCGGCAAACCCGTTCGCATCCAACACGTTCCTCGAATCGCCGCCGGTCAGCACGGCCTGTTCGATATCGATGTGTCGATCGGTCCCGCGGCCGACGAGTTGTGTGGCGTTGAGTGTGAAGTCAACGTCACCCGATTCGACGATGCGATCGGTTCCCGTGCTGCCGCGGAACGTGTCGTCGCCGTCGCCGCCGGTGAGCGTGTCGTTTCCGCCCTGTCCGCTCACACGGTCGTCGCCGCCGCCGCCGTCCAGCGAGTCCCGGCCGCCGCCGCCGAACATCCGGTCGTTGCCGTTCCCGCCCAAGAGCGTGTCGTTGTTGGCCTTGCCGTTGAGATAATCGTCGCCGTCGCCGCCGTCGAGCAGATCGTCGCCGATGCCGCCCAACAGCGAGTCTTCTTCGGCTCTACCGGCGAGCAAATCGTCATC
>CAZGYE010000251.1:0-8838 GCA_964530165.1 uncultured Planctomycetaceae bacterium | reverse complement strand
GATTCCTAATTTCCTCATCGCTACATTCGGCTAAACAGTTACCTTTTTCCTTGGATGTTGTGCCGGTCGTCGCTCACCGCTTGGTCCCCGGTTGCAGCGCTTCGCTCAGCGCTTCGCGGACCCGCTGAAAGGGTTCCCGCAAATCGGCGTCACGGGGAATGGCCGAGGCGTGCAGCGCCACGGTACTGCGGTCCGATTGATGAGCGTCGTGGAATTGCAGCCTCTGCCGTCCCAGCCAGGCGCCCTCGACCGGCCGGGCGGCTTCCCTCGCCGCTGCAGGAGCACTCGCGCCGGCGTTTTCGATCACATCGTTCGACTCGTCGAAGGTCGCGCGGCCTTCCGGCGGACCGCCTCCTGGAGCCGAATCCGCCAGACACGCAACAGGAACCGAAACGTGATTCCGCAGCTCGAGGATTTCCTCCTGCTCAGTCAGAATGAGGTCCGGTTTGACTGCGGCTTTTTCCACCAAGGTGCGCCCGATCAGATCACTCAATAGAAATGGGACAAGTGTTGGTCCGTACAAAATCTCCTGTGTCCGATTTGGCTTGACTGGCGTCGTACACTGAAACTCCAACGGCCGCCCAAGATGGTTCGTCACGAGCAATCCGCCCATGAAACCGTGGTCGGGGACTTCCACGGCACTCAGGAATCCCAGCCGGAATTGCTGCTGTTCCTCATTGGCTGACATATAGTTGTGACCTCGGCGTGATGACGGCTCAGCTCAGACGGACCACGGGCGCACGTTGGTCGGCTAGAGGAATGATCGACTGCGGGAATCGAATGACTTGAGCGGTTGTTTTGGCAATCGCGTGGAAACGCACGGCGCAAGAAAAACCGAAAGCGTTACCGAATAACGCTTTCGGCTGAAGGCGCCGGCGGGATTCGAACCCGCGATGGCGGATTTGCAATCCGCTGCCTTAGACCACTTGGCTACGGCGCCGAACGGAGTTCTTTGGCAACCACATGCGTCCGAATCCTACTGGCCGCCAATAGTTGGGTCAAGGGACTTTTTCCAGTCGGCTCCGGCGTGGCTGATTTGTCGGTTTGCGCCGGAATTCCATCTGGTCGGTGGCAATCAATCGGGTGTCGGGTTAGGATTTGTGTCCCTCACTTCGGCAGGGGATCGAGCACCATGATGTCCGCAAGAGTCCCCAAGACGTGAAAGAGCCGCGATGACAAGCAAGTCAGACTTCGCAGTCCGCGAAACCGAAGAGGAACTGGTTCTGACAGCTCGAGACGCCGTGAGCCGCTCGAACTGGGTCGTCGGGGAATGTGCCTGCAAATGGACGAAGAAATACGCCAAAGGACGCACCGACGCGGAATTTGGTGCTTCGATTGGCCTCAGCGGCGATCAGGTGTATCAGCGACGTCGCGTCTGGGAAACGTTTGGCGACGTGTACCACGACTCTCCATCGCTCAGCTGGTCGCATTTCTATGTTGCGTTGAACTGGGATGACGCTCCCGAATGTCTTGCGTGGGCTGAGGAGAACGAAACGACCGTCGCGGAGATGCGGGCTTGGCGGCGCGCACAGCGAGGCGAAGACCTGACCACAGAGCCGGCTGCAGACGATTGGGCGGGCGATTCCATGGCGCGCTCCCTGCCCATCGAGCCGACGGCGGTTCGCGATCCAGCCACGTTTGCGAGCGCGGGTGATCGTGAGGCCCGCGGCAGTTCGGGAACACCCACCCGGAGCGGTGAGAATTTGGAGATGGTTGCCGCTGTGGCGCGCGAGTCGAATTCCCAAGACGCCGACTACGCACCGTATCGTCGAGGAGCCGGCAGCCCGGCGCCGCAGGAGCAAACTTCGGACGTGACCCTTACCGAGAGACCTCAACCGTCACCCGGACAGCTCGTGAAGCGCATGACCAACACGCTCGAACGCGTCAATCACGCGCTGTCGCCGGAATTGCTGAAGGAATGTCGGCTTCTGCCGGAGAAGCAGCGCAACCGGCTGGTCAAAGCGGTCAGCGAGCTCAGTTCGAAGGTTGCTGAATTGATGTGACGGCACTTCCATCGTTGCCTTGTTTGCCGGTGTTTCTGCTAGAATAATTGTGTCGCTCGCTCGCTTCGGCGAGATTCCTGAAATCGGTCCAAACAAGCTCGGAGATGATTGTGCATGGAAGACATTGATTTCTCTTTGCATCCAGCCCCCGATCGCTCGCCTGCGTCGAAGGTTAACGGCTGGCTGGTGGCGGTTTTGTTGATTCTGGTGGCCAGCTTGCTGTTTCAGATGACCGGCGGTTTGGATTGGCTGCTGTACCCTTCTAGTGCGTTGCCCCGGGCGATCACCGCGCGCGGAGATCTTGCCGAGGACGAAAAGTCGCAAATTGAGTTGTTCAACCAGGCGTCGCTGTCGGTCGTTCACATTACCAGCATGGCGATTGGGCGAGATCGCCTGAGCTTGAACCTATTGGAAATACCGCAGGGAGCCGGCAGCGGCTTTGTGTGGGACACTGACGGTCACGTGGTGACTAACTTTCACGTCATTCAGAGCGCTTTGGAGGGTGGAAACGAAAGCCGTGTGCGGGTCACGCTGGCCGACAACTCGCCGTGGGACGCCCGGTTGGTCGGTGTGGAACCCGACAAAGACCTGGCCGTGCTGAGGATCAGTGCGCCCAAGAGCCGGCTGAGGCCGATCTCGATCGGTACGTCAGCCGATTTGCAGGTGGGGCAGAAGGTGTTCGCGATCGGCAATCCTTTCAATCTCGACCAGACGCTGACCACTGGCGTCATCAGCGGGCTCGGCCGGGACATTCAGTCGGTCACGCGAAGAACGATCCATGGCGTCATCCAGACCGACGCGGCCATCAACCCTGGAAACTCGGGCGGCCCGCTGTTGGACAGTGCCGGCCGGCTGATCGGTGTCAACACGGCCATCTACAGCCCGTCGGGCGTCTTTGCGGGCGTCGGATTCGCCGTTCCCGTCGATACGATCAACCGCATCGTGCCGCAGTTGATTCGTTACGGGAAAGCCGACCGCCCCGGGTTGGGAATCCACATCTTTGAAGACAGCGTATTCGACCGGCTGCGACGCAGCGGAAGATTTCAGGAGAAGGGCGTTTTAATTCGCGACGTGATTCATCACGGCGCCGCCGAGAAAGCCGGTCTCGTCCCCACCAGCAGCGATGCTTCGGGCCACATTCACTGGGGCGATCTGATTGTCGCCGTCGACGAAAAACCGGTCGAAAAGGTGTCCGATTTGTTCAAACTTCTGGACGGCCGTAATGTGGGGGACGTGGTGACGTTGACAGTCGTCCGTGACAATCGGCGGGAAAAAGTGCAGGTGACGCTTGAGGCGCTGCCGACGATCGCTCCGTAGACGGCCTCATCGAATTGACATTACGGTTGCTTCGCCCCCATTTCATGTACCATCTCGACCAACGCTTTGACCTTGTCGGCCGACATGCCGGGCATGACGCCGTGGCCGAGATTGAAGATGTGACCGGGACGACCTTCCGCGGCATCGAGGACCTCCCCAGCGCGCTGGCGGAGCGTCGTCAAGTCGGCAAACAGAGAAACCGGATCAAGATTGCCTTGGACGGCCAGAGCGTGGTCGAGCTTCTGCCAAGCGTCCTTCAAGTCGACCCGCCAATCGAGCCCGATGATTTGCGCACCAGATTCGCGCTCGAGCGGCACCAAAGCCGGGTTGCCGGTCAGGAAGTAGATCACGGGGACGTCGTCCGGCACTCCAGCGACGACGGCTTTCGTGTGCGGGAGCACGAACTGCCGATAATCGCCCGGCGACAGGCAACCGGCCCAACTGTCGAAGACTTGAACCGCTTGGCATCCCGCCTCGATTTGTGCGTTCAGATAGCGTACCAGGCTCCTTGACAATCGTTCCATCAGAGCGTGCCACACCGTTGGGTCTCCGAACATCAGCTTCTTTGTTTGCACGTAGTTGCGCGAGCCGCCGCCCTCGATGGCGTACGAGGCCAGCGTAAACGGAGCGCCGGCAAACCCCAACAGGGGAATGTCCGCCGACAGCGCATCGCGAATGAGACGGATCGCTTCAAACACGAACGCGAGATCATCCACCTTCTCAACTTCGTGCACACGAGCAATGTCTTCCGGCCGCCGGATCGGGTTGTGGATCACCGGACCCTCGCCTTTGGGGTACTGGAGTTTGAACCCCATGGGTTCCAGAACCGGCAATAAGTCGGCGAACAGAATCGCCGCGTCGACGCCCAGCACTTGCTGGGCCGTTACTGTCACTTCAGCGGCGAGGTCAGGGCGTTTACAGAGTTCCAAGAACGTCACTTTGCTGCGGACTGCCATGTATTCCGGCAGATAGCGTCCCGCCTGTCGCATGATCCAGATCGGCGTCGTGTCGGTCGCTTCCAGCCGTGCGGCCTTCATGAACCGGCTGTTGTGAAGTTCGGGTGTGATCATGCTGTTCCTTTCAGTGATTTCTTGCTCCATCTCGCGAAATCGCCTTCACTATGTGCAATGCACAGCGCCGCCGCAACCTTTCAAGAGACGTGTCCCCATTGATGCCACTTCCAGCATACGGTAGGTTGAGACGATCGACTGTGGAGGTCGTCGTGGGAGACGTGTGGAATATCCTGTTTTGGTGGCTCATGTTCGGCGGGACGCATGTGCTCGGATCGAGCGTGCCGGTGCGCACCTTCCTAATCCGGAAGATCGGAATCTTGGGTTTCAAGGGTGTCTACTCGCTGGTCGCCCTCGTCACATTTGCAGCGCTGTGCCACGTCTATTTTCCACACAAGCATGCAGGCGCACTTCTTTTCACCGCGACCGACGGCCATCGGCTGGCGACGCAAGCCCTGATGCTTCTGGCGATCATTGTCGTCGTGCAGAGCGTGGCGACGCCCAGCCCGTTGACCACGCTGGCGGAAATGACGGGCCACTTCCGTGACCGGGCTCGCGGGATTCAACGCGTGACGCGGCATCCGCAGAATTTCGGCTTCGCGATCTTCGGAATCGCACACGCCCTGTCGAATCCCTTTGTCGGCGACTGGCTGTTTTTCGGCGGTTTTGTCGTTTACGGAGTCGTCAGCGCTGTTCATCAGGACAAACGCACGCTTGCCGCCGGCCGCGAAGAAGTCAGGCAGTTCCAAGCGGACACGTCGGCGATCCCGTTCGCCGCCATCCTAACAGGAAAGCAGCGGCTGGCGATTGCCGAGTACAACTTTCCGGCGCTGGCGGTGTCCGTGATCATCGCAGTTTTTCTGAGGCTCTTGCACGGCTCCGCGTGATGAAGAAACAGACCGTTCTCGGCGCGCCGGACAAGTCCGGCGGCGAAATCATTCGCCTTCGGGCATTACTGCAAACTGTCACACTGCGAAATGCACACTGCGTTTCGCTGGGAAAGATCACCGCTGCCCACCACCAACGATCGAGACGACGCACGCGCTGACCGCCGCCGATCCGTACACGACCGCTTGACGTTCCAGAATTACACGATATGATGTAACGACTGAGAGGCTCTCTGCACGTGAGTTTCAGGGCGATCGTGTTCGCGTCCAAGCTTGCGTCCGAGCAGTGTGCCCTGTTCTTCGCGTCGGAACAGGTGGGAAGTTGATGCGGCTGTTCGATACTCATGAAAGGAGAAAACAAATGAGACACAAATCGTTGTTCGCCGCTACGGTGTTGGGAGCGGCTCTGACATGGTCGCTGGCGGGCCAGGCGGTTCCTGGTGTCGCCAGTGAGAAGCAAGCGGCCAAGGATCCTCAGCTCGCCCAACTACACATGCGTCTGCGCGGCGTCTCGGGGTGACTCTGCATCAATGAACTCGGAGTACGGTCGGTACTCACCAGCGTCGCGGGGGTCCATTCGGTCCAGGTTGGGCCTTACGCAGAAATTTACACGCTGTTTTTGCGCCCGGGCGTGACCGTTACTGAGGAGATGTTGCAAGCGGTCTTCAAAGGCTGCCAGTTCAATGGGCGCACGGCGGAGGTGGTGAACGATCCCGAAGCGCCCCGGCCGCTGCCGCCAGCACCGGCGGACAACCCCACCACGCCTAGTCGGGTCGCTCTGGGCAAGCGCCTGTTCGAGGACAACCGTCTGTCGGCGGACAAAACGATCGCTTGCTCGACCTGCCACCAAGCCCGGCATGCATTCACAAATGGCCGGGGCACCACCACCGGTCTTGGGGGACAAAACATCCCCCGCAACGTGCCGACGCTACTGAATGTGGGATACCGTCGCTCCCTCTTCTGGGACGGGCGTGCGGAAAAGCTGGAGGAAATTCTCTTCCGAGCCCTCGAGCATCCGGCCGTGTTGAACATGAGTCCGGATCAGTTCGTCGCGCGACTCCGCTCGATCCCAGGGTACGCCGAATCTTTTCGCCAAGAGTTCGGCCATCCTCCAACCGTCCAGGCGGCAGCTCAGGCCATCGCCGCTTACCAACGCAGCCTCCTCAGCCGCGACACTCCTTTCGACCGGTTTGCCCGCGGCGACAAGTCGGCGCTGAATGCCTCGGCCCGACGTGGTTACTTGATCTTCCGTGACAAGGCCAACTGCGTGACCTGTCATACCGGCCGCGACTTGACCAACGGGGCCTTCTGGCGTCTCGGCGTCGGCTGGGACGGCAAGAAGTACAAGGACCTCGGCCGCTTCAACATCACCGGCAAGCCGCGCGGCGCCGGCAAGTCCACGGGCGCCATGCCGCGCGGCGCCGGCAAGTTCAGAGTTCCCACGCTGCGCGAGCTGCGTTGGACGGCCCCCTACATGCACGACGGCAGTCTCAAGACTCTCGAAGAGGTGGTCAACCTTTACGCCGCCGGCGGCGTGAAAGGTTCGCCCAACGATCTCAAAAGTTTCACAGGACCGCGGAAGCTCACCGACGCCGACAAAAAGGACCTCGTGGAATTCCTGAAGTCGATCAGCTCCGAACGGCCGCCAGGCGCCAAGCTGGCCAAGGCGGCGGCAGCCGACTCGGCGGCGCGGCGAGAATCACACTGACCGGGAACCCCGGTTTCTCGCGATTCTCGCAGAAACCGGGTTTCTTAAACTGTGCTCGATGCAACGGCAAGGCCTGTGAGGTCGATTGCGCTTCCGGCTGGTACGTGTTCGACCGGTTCGGTGACTTTCATCGTGTTCCATTGGCCGATCGACTTTTCGGAGTCGTCGGTCAGATTGAGGACGCGCCGGCCTCGACAGGGATGCTCTCTGCCTTGGGCTGTTTGGTATGACATTTTCCTCCGCGTGCAATTTTTCGCGTCTATGTTGATTGGAAAGGCCGAATCAGGTGTGGACGATGCGGTGGAAATGCAGATCGACCTCGCGGTCGACGACGCGACGCACTCCTTCGAGCAGGCAGGCCGGTTCGTGATCGGTTTGGCCCCTCCGCTTGATCTCTGCCAGCGAAGCTCCCGGAAAGACGGTAAACGTGCTTTGGTGGATGATTTGGTTGCCCGCGTCGAGTTCGGGAACGATGAAATGGACCGTGGCGCCGTAGGTGAGCATGCGGTGCGCATGGGCGTCTTCGTACGGGTGAAAACCGGGGAACGGCGGCAACAGACCGTGATGCAGGTTGATGATGCGCCCCCCTGCAAACTTCCAGCAGATCGCGGGCGGTAGGATCTGCATGTAACGGGCCAGCACGATGTAATCGACCTGGTATTGGTCGAACAGTTCGATCAGGCGCTCGTTGTCGGGGTGGCCTTTTTCGTCGCCGATCATGTGCCAATCGACTCCGAACTGCTCGGCAACCCCCCGGCAGGCCTGACGGTTCCCGATCATCACGGCCGGCGTCGCTTTGAGCCGATCGTCACGAATCGCCCGCAGTACCGCCAACGCGGGTTCCGGGCGGTAGGTGGTGCAGAGGGCCAACTTGGGCGGCCGTTGGTGTTCGTCCCGCGACCAAATGCGAATCGAGAGACCTTTCAACTTGCCGATTTCGTTCATTCGCTCCCGCAACACCGCAACCGGCTCCTTTGCGACGGGCCATTTGGTCCGCAACAACATGGCGAACAACTGCTCCGAGTCGCGGTCGTACATCTGGATCTCGTGAATGTTGGCGCCGGCGCCGGTGACATAGTGCACAATCGGGTCTGCCAATCCCTGATTATCGGGGCCGACCGCGGTGATGATGATCTGCATGGCTTTCTCTGGATTGACGAGGGAAGATTGACGAATCGGCGTCACGACGGCCCCATTGTCAATTGTCAGCCGTTTATCGTCAATCTTCAATCGGCTTGCAAGTGGTCCGACACTTGGTTATAAGCGCTCAGAGAGTGGCAGTGCTGAGAGCGTTCGTCCGAAATCACGAAAGGAGCGATCATGGTGCAACTCAACCGCCGTCAATTCCTCAAATCGTCGATTGCACTGGCAGGTGGAACGTTCGTTATTGGGGGGACCAAGTCGTCCGGGAACATCCTGGGCGCCAACGATCGCATTCGTGTGGCCGTCGCCGGTGTGCACGGACGCGGCAGATCGCACATGGCCGCCTTTGCGAAAATGAAGGGCGTCGAGGTGAGTTACCTGGTCGATCCCGACTCCCGGCTGTTCGCCTCCTCGGTGAAACAGATCACCGATACCGGCGGCAACGTTCCGACAACAGTGCAAGACATCCGCAAGGCGCTGGAAGACCCGAACCTCGACGTCGTCTCGGTCGCGACGCCGAACCATTGGCATTCGTTGATCACCATTTGGGCGTGCCAAGCCGGAAAAGACGTCTACGTCGAGAAACCGTGCAGTCACAATGTCCGCGAAGGCCGGATCGCGGTCAAGGCGGCCCGCAAATACAAGCGGATCGTGCAGCACGGGACGCAGAGTCGTTCGTCCGGCAGCACAGCGCAGATGGTTGCAGCGGTCAAGTCGGGCCACTATGGCAAACTGAAGGTGGCTTACGGCTATTCCCCCCACCAACCCCC
>CAZGYE010000250.1:0-8970 GCA_964530165.1 uncultured Planctomycetaceae bacterium | reverse complement strand
TTTTCGGTTTCAACTGTTCCCGTCATTTCACCATTGACAGACCACTAGTATAATCACCGTTGGGTTCGACCGCGAGGGGATTCATAGATGTTCCAAGAACAATTTCCATTATACCTCAAGGTAAGACTGATGCATCGTGCAGCCGCTGCCGGCGTGACGTTCACCTACCTGATGGGGATTGCCTGTGCCGCTGAATCTACGGCCCGAAAGGAGCGGCCGGCCGGCTCCCCGCAACAGGTTTACCACAGCGTGGTCGTTGCGGCCGATCATCCGCTGGCGAGCCGGGCGGGCGTGGAGGTCCTGCGGCAAGGTGGAAACGTGGTCGATGCCGCGGTGGCGACGTCGTTTGCGCTCTCCGTGGTTCGACCCGCCAGTTGCGGCATCGGTGGCGGCGGGTTCATGCTCATCTGGAACGCCGAGAAACAGCAAGCCGTCGCGCTGGACTACCGTGAACGAGCACCGAAGAAAGCCAGCCGCGACATGTTCGTCGATCCCGCCGATCCGAAGAAGGCGCGGGGCGATCTCAGCCGCAAGGGACATCTGGCGATCGCGGCGCCCGGAAGCGTCGCCGGTTTGTGTTTTGCGCAGAAGCACTACGGGTCGCTCGATTTGAAGGCGGTGCTCGCTCCAGCAATCCGGCTGGCTCGCGGAGGAATCGCACTCGACGTACATGCCCGGAACGGGCAGAAATCGACGCTGCGCTCCTTCGCCGCACATCGAGACTACCGCGGGCGGTTCGGTGCGCTTTACGAGAAATACTTGAACAACGGGACGCTGTGGAAACCGACCGATCGTTTCAAGTCGCCGCAGTTGACGGTGTTGGAGCTGATCGCCGCAAAAGGAGCCGACGGTTTCTATCAGGGACCGGTTGCCGAAGCGCTCGTGGCCGAGAGTCGTCGCGGCGGGGGACTGCTGACCATGGAGGATCTCGCGTCGACGAAGCCCGTCGTTCGCCAGCCGGTGCGCGGGAAATTCGACCGGTTGGACGTGCTCGGCATGCCGCCGCCGTCCAGCGGAGGGATCGCCCTGTTGGAGATCCTCAACATGCTCGCCGCTTACGAGAGAACGCATCCCGAAAGCCGGTTGGAGAAGCTGGGACACAACAGCCCGGAATATCTGCACCTGTTGACCGAGACCATGAAGCACGCTTTCGCCGATCGCGCCGAGTTTCTGGGCGACGCCGATTTCGCCCACGTGCCGATCCAACGGCTTACCAGCCGCCGGTACGCCGAACGGCTGGCCGCGCGGATTGATTCCCGAAAGACGAAACCGCTGAAAGCCTACGGACGTTTCCTGCCGGTCGATGACGGCGGAACCAGTCACTTTTCGATCATCGACGCCGCAGGCAATGCGGTCGCCTGCACCGAAACCATCAACACCGGTTTCGGCAGCTACGTGGTCGAGCCGAAGTTCGGCATCGTGCTGAACAACCAAATGGACGACTTCGCCGCCGTGCCCGGTCAGCCGAACCTGTTCGGGCTGATCCAAAGCGAAGCGAACGCCGTCGCGCCGGGCAAGAAACCGCTGTCGAGCATGTCGCCGACGATTGTCCTCGAAGATGGCAAGGCGGTGCATGTGCTCGGCGCCTCCGGCGGGCCGCGAATTATCAGTTCCACGCTACAGGTGCTGCTGAACCTTACACGTTTTCGGATGACGCCGGCCGAAGCCGTCCGGCACCCCCGCATCCACCATCAATGGCTGCCGAACACGTTGTCTATGGAAAAGGGTCTCATCGAGCAATGCCGGGAACCGCTTGAGCAGCGAGGACATGTCGTCCAACTTCAGGGCAGCCTTGCGGTCACGCAGGCGGCGTCTCGCAGTCCCGAGGGTGTGTGCGGCGCAAGCGACCCCCGGAAGGGCGGCCAAGCAGCCGGGTTCTAGCCCGAATTGATTTCTAAAAACCCAAACCGACGACTTGTCGTCGCTGGGCGTGCTATGTAGCCAGTGGATTGCGACAACAAGTTGTCAGTTTGGGTATCACAGTGGATTGCGACAACAAGTTGTCGGTTTGGGTATCACAGTGGATTGCGACAACAAGTTGTCGGTTTGGGTATCACAAAAACAACGTATGAATAATCTGGACTATAATCGGCACGATCAATCAATCCGATTCAATCGCAACGGCCGGCGCAACCGATAACCTCAATGGTGGCTGACTATGCGAAATCTCAAGCTGTTCGATCTTTTGTGGCTGTTGCTGATTGTGATGCTTGCATCCTGCGCGCACGTCGGCGACCTGCGAGAGACGCGTCCGATTTTCCGGCCGGCGTCCCTTTCGCCGAACGCGACGGAAAATTCTACTGTGTCAGCGAATTCTGCCGATTCCCGTGTCGTCGTCGCCGCGGCTGAAGAGAGTGATACAGATAATCAGGTCATTACGGCCGGCGCGGAACAGCAGGCCTTGGGACTCTCCGCACTGGAGCAGATTGCTCTGGAGAACAATCCGACGCTGGCCCAGGCACAAGCTCACGTCAATGCGGCTTACGGTCAGTGGACTCAAGTCGGTTTGTATCCGAACCCCGTCGTTTCGTACCAAGGAGGGGAAATCGGCGACAACGGCAACGCGGGTCAACAGGGCGCAGAGGTTGGTCAGGAGCTTGTGACAGCCGGGAAGCTTCAACTGAATCGTCATGCCGCCAGCCACGAAATCGAGCGAGTCGGCTATCAGTACGAGGCGCAGCGGTATCGCGTGCTCACTTCGGTGCGCAAAGGTTTTTACGACGTACTGGTGCGAGAGCGGACCGTCGAGCTGGGCGAACAATTGGTCAAGATCGGCGAGAAGGGCGTGAGCGACGCCACGGCGCTCTTCCAGGCACAGCAGGTTCCGCAGGCCGACGTCTTGCAAGCGCGCGTCGTGGAGAACCAGGCGAGAATCCTGCTGCAAAACGCCCAAGACAGAAAAACGGCTGCCGAGCGGCAATTGGAGGCGATCGCGGGGACTCCTCTTCCGCATCCCATGCGTCTCTCGGCGAGCAAGTCGGACAAAGATCTGTTGGCCGGCGAGTTCGACTGGGAATTGGAAGAGCTGAATTGGGAGCACACGCTGTCTGCCTTGACGGCCAACAGCCCGGAACTGGCGGCCGCTTATGCCAACGTTTCCCGCCGACGCGTGGAGTTTCGCCGTGCGCAGGTTGAACCGATTCCAAATCTCGACGTGCAGACAGGAGCGCTCTACGACTACGACACTCGGTTCGCATTTGCCCAGGTGCAGGTGGGCGTGTCGCTGCCCCTCTTCGACCGCAATGAAGGAAACATTCAGACGGCGCAGGCGGAGCTGATTGCGGCCCAGCGCGAAGTCGAACGCGTTGGGCGAGACTTGGAGAGCCGGCTGGCTCGCGCGATGGAACGCTACTCCAGCGCCCGCTACGAGGTCCAGCGGTATTCAAAACAGATTCTGAAAGACGCCAAGCAAGCGCTGGATTTGGTGACCCAGGGATATCCGAATCAGTTTGGTTCCGTCAGGTTGTTGGCGACTCAACGCACCTACTTCCAGACGAATATTGCCTATCTGCAAGCGCTGCAAGAATGGTGGACCGCAAAAATGGAGATCGAAGGTTTGCTGTTAACCAACGGCCTGGAGGTCTCCCAATAAGGGTACTTCGGCATGTCTGCGCAGTGCTCTTGGGAAATGGCCAATCGCGTCTCTATTGACCCGACTGAAATAACATGCAATCATCTAATTGGGCCGCGAACAGATGGCTGGAGAACCGGAATCGTGCACTGTACAGCATCCACTGTGACGCTAACGACAATGCTGGCCCACGCATTGTTCGGGTGCTGCTGGCATCATCTCCACGAGTGGGAAGCGAATTGGGCGGCGTTTGAGATTCGCACGCATTCGGCGCTCGTGGATGGAACCGCGCGAGACCACGAACAGGCGCATCCGGCCGCTTCGTGCGAAGAACACGGCCGACACAGCCACCACAGACGCGATCATAAGCCTTGCGAAGAGGCTCGCTGCCTGTTCGTCGATTCCTCGAGCACTCGGCAGCCGAGCTGCTCCGGGCGGCCGTCCCGCAACATGCCGCCGCTGTGCGGCTCTTCGGCCGCAACCGGCCGCTCGCTGAGGCAGACGCACGACGCGGCCCCGTTCGAGTCTCTGTCGGCTGTACCGGTGCGAGTACAGACTCAGGTCTGGCTGCTGTAGGATTTCTCCTGCACTGTTCGAGCTTGCGAAGACGGCCGCGCTTCTGTCGCGCTGCGATCGGTTGGCGCAGCACGCCGCAACATCTGCTCGCTCGAGGGATGCCGTCATTCAGTAGTTCCAAGTTTGAACGATGCTAGCGGCTCGTCGTCGCCGAATTCGCACAGAATTCGGAGTTTTCGTCAGTCTCTGAAGTCTTGGGACTTCCGCTACGGCCAAACTTGGAACGACTGTCATTCATCGTCACGGTGCGATGCTGCGCCGTCATCGGGTCTGGCTTTTGTTGATGTGGGAGAAAATCATGGGAATTCGTCTTCCCAACAGATCGCGCAAATGGATCGTCTTGGCCGCCGTCGTTCTCATTGCCGGTATCGCGTGGAGCGCGAGCGATCATTGGTTACCGAAGGCGCCGGAAAGGAATTCTTCGGAACAGACGGCTGCCGCTCACAGTGTGTTATCTGATGGACAGGACGATCATGATCACGGCAATCCCGATCACGGCGGCTATGAAGAATTGGGCGTTGTGCATGTACCTCAACAGAAGTGGAAGTCAGCCGGCCTGAAAATCGCTCCGGTCAGGCGGGGCAGCATGACCGAGGTCAAATGGGTCACTGGGAAGGTTGGCTTGAACGAAGATCGCCTGGCCCACATCTATTCACTCGTGGAAGGCATCGTGCGTCAAGTACCGGTTCATTACGGCCAGGAAGTCCAAGCGGAGCAGGTTCTGGCAGTCATCGACAGCCGTGCGGTCGGAGAAGCCAAGTTGGAGCTGGTCAAGCAAAGGCTGAATGCCCGCTTCGCCCAAGTTAATTATGAATGGAACAAGGAGATACACCACAATACGCAGCAGTTGACGACGGCCCTGTTGGAGAAGACGCCCATCCCGGAAATCGAGAAACAGTTTCATGACCAGGTGATGGGGACATACCGCCAGCAGTTGGTTTCCGCGTATGCTCGGCTCAACCAGGCCATCGCCGATCACGCAAGACTGAAGGAGCTTTCCGAAAAAGGAATCGCCAGTGGCAAAGACTATTTGAAAGCCAAGGCCGACTACGAGGCGACCATGGCGACCTACCATGGCTGGATCGAACAAATCCGGTTTACGTCCCGGCGGGAGTTGGTCCGCACCGAGCAGGATCTGGAGCAGGCGCGCACTGCCGAAAAAGTCAGTCGATCGCTGCTGCTCATTTTGGGTTATTCCGAAGAAGAGGTCGCCCAGATGGACCCGCTCGCCGAACGAGCCGGAATCGCCTACTATCCCGTGAAAGCTCCGTTCGACGGTACGGTGATCGCCAAGGACGTGGTTCTCGGCGAGCGGGTTGGTCCATCGACCCAGATGCTGGAGGTGGCCGACCTTTCGAGCGTCTGGGTTCAGGCCGACATTTTCGAGAAAGACCTGCCGCTGTTGGAACGACTGCGGGGCAAAACGCTCTCCTTTCGTCCCAGCGGCTATTCCCAACAGCGGTTCTCCGCCCGGGTGTTCTACACCGGCGACATCGTGGACGAGAAGACCCGCACCGTGCGGCTCATGGCGGTGGCTGACAACCCGCAGCGACTTCTCAAGCCCGGCACGTTCGTCGAAGTGGAGTTGCCGGGGCGGACTTTTTCCAACGTGTTACAGGTCCCGGTCTCGGCCGTCGAGACGCACAAAGGCAAGCCATTTGTGTTCGTGCACCAAGGCGGCGAAGAGTTCCGGCGGCGGGACGTCAGCATCGGGCGCCGAACGGTCGGGGCCCTCGAAATCACCGCCGGTTTAAGCGAGGGGGAACGGCTCGTAGTGAAGGGTGGCTTCGCCTTGAAATCGGAGTTGCTCGAGCGACTGATTGGCGAGGACGAGTGAGGCACGGCGAAGAGTACGGCTGCCCCAGAAGGAACGCCTTCCATGATCAACGGCATTATCGACGCAGCACTCAACAACCGGTTCGTCATATTGGTCTTGGTGTTGGCGCTTTCGGTACTGGGCCTTGCGTCCATGGTGCAGTTACCCATCGATGCCGTCCCAGATGTAACAAACGTTCAGGTCCAGATCCTGACCACTGCCCCGGCGCTGGGGCCCGTGGAGGTCGAGCAGTTCATCACCTTTCCCGTGGAGGCGGCCATGAGCGGCCTGCCCCGCGTGAAGGAAATCCGCTCCGTCACACGGTTCGGCCTCTCGAACGTCACCGTGGTCTTCGAGGACGGCACCGACATCTACTGGGCACGGCCACTGGTCACCGAGCGGCTGCGGCAGGCCCGAGAGAACATCCCGGAAGGGTTCGGCGAGCCGGAAATGGGACCCATCGCCACCGGGTTGGGGGAGATTTACCAGTTCGAGGTCCGTGCCGAACCCGGCTCGGAATATGACAACCTGATGAAGCTCCGCTCGATCCTCGACTGGGACATCGCCTTCATGCTGCGCAGCGTGCCCGGCGTGGTCGAGGTCAATACCTTCGGGGGCGAGCTGAAGACCTACGAGGTGGCGATCGACCCCAACAAACTCTTGAACTATGGCATCTCCATCAACCAACTCTTCCAGGCACTCAAGCGAAACAACAGCAATGCCGGCGGGGGCTACATCGTTCACTACGGAGAGCAACGGATCGTCCGTGGTGAAGGGTTGATTAGGAATCTCGACGATGTGGCCAACATTGTCCTGGACCAGCGCGAGGACGGCACTCCGATCCTTGTGCGCGACGTCGGTGAGGTCCACTTTGCCCCCCTGTTGCGCCAGGGCGCTGTCACCCGCGACGGCCGCGGCGAGGCCGTGGTGGGCATCGTGATGATGCTGATGGGCGAAAATGGCCGCGTGGTGGTCGATCGCGTCAAGGAAAAGATCGAGCTCATCAAGGATTCGCTGCCACCGGGTGTGTACATCGACACCTTCTACGACCGCACCGAACTGATCCGCCGCACCATCCACACGGTCATCACGAACCTGGCCGAGGGCGGGGCGCTGGTCATCCTGGTGCTGCTGTTGTTGTTGGGTAACTTGCGGGCCGGCCTGGTCGTCGCCTTGGCGATTCCCCTGTCCATGCTGGGCGCCTTTGTGGGCATGTTGTACGCCGGCTTTTCAGGCAACCTGATGAGCCTGGGGGCCATCGACTTCGGGTTGATTGTCGATGGTTCGGTGGTGATGATCGAGAACCTGGTGCGCCGGGTCGCCGAGCACCGCAAGAAAGACCCCCACCCGGCCCCGATGAGCTTAATCCGCGACGCCTGCAAGGAAGTGGCCCGGCCGGTGGTCTTCGGCGTCGGCATCATTATCATTGTTTACCTGCCCATTCTGTCGCTGCGGGGCGTGGAAGGGAAGATGTTCCGCCCCATGGCCTTCACGGTCATCTTCGCGTTGTTGACGTCACTGGTGTTGGCGTTGACGTTCATGCCCGTGTTGGCGTCGCTGGCCTTGCGCAGGGGTATGAGTGAAAAAGAAACTTACCTCATCCGCTGGAGTAAGCGACTTTACCGGCCGGTTCTGCGATTGGCGATTGCCCGGCCGATGGTGACGATCGCCGCGGCGGTTTCGGTGTTTGCCTTCAGCGTCCTGCTCGCCACGCGGATGGGCGCGGTCTTTATCCCCAAGCTGGACGAGGGGGCGATCGCCTTGCAGGCTTGGCGGTTGCCCAGCGTCGCCCTGGAGCAATCCATCCAAAGCACAACTCAACTCGAGCGGGTGTTGATGCAATTCCCCGAGGTGATCACGGTCGTCTCGAAGACCGGCCGGGCCGAGATCGCCACCGACCCCATGGGAGTCGAGCTCAGCGACGTCTTCGTCATTCTCGAACCCCAGGAATCGCTCTCACCGCTGGAGTGGCCGTTGGCGATTGTCGGCCTCGCTCGTTGGCCCGAAGACAAGTGGACCACCATTCGCAGTCCTGACAACTTGCTGGCCGTGCTCCGCAAAGTGCACCGAAAGGTAACCGGCAAAAAGAAATTGTCCGGCCAAGACGTGGACCGGCTGCGGGAGTGGAGCCAGGAGGTTTTCCGCGGCTTCCGCGAAAACAATCTGGAGTTCGATAAGGAGAAGCTCATCTATGTCATGGACGAAACGCTCAAACAGTACGTGCCGGCCAACACCTTCAGTTACTCGCAGCCCATCGAGCTGCGCGTCTCCGAGTTGATCGCTGGGGTTCGCGCTGACATCGGCATCAGCCTGTACGGTCCGGACCTCGACGTGCTCAAACAGAAGGGTGATGAAATCGTGCGGGCCGTCAGCCAGGTCCCTGGCGCCGCCGACGTGCGGGCCCAGCAGATTGCCGGTTTGCCCAACGTGCGGGTGCGAGTCAGACGGGAAGCCATTGCGCGTTACGGCATCAACGCGGCCGATGTGTTGGATGTGGTCAGTTCCATCGGCGGCAACGTGGTGGGCCAGGTGATCGAGGGCCAGCCTCGCTTTCCGCTGCAGGTCCGCGTCGCCGCCTACTGGCGCGAGGACGTGGAGAAGTTTCGCCACCTGAAGATTGCCGACGCCACCGGCCGTCAAATTCCCCTGGAACAGTTGGTCGAACTCAGCGTGGAAGAGGGGCCGGCCATGATCACACGCGAGGCGATCTCGCGTCGGCTATTGATCGAGGCGAACACCCGCGGCCGCGATTTGGCCCGCTTCGTCGCCGATGCGAAGCGGGCCCTTCGCAACCGTGTGAATCTTCCGCCGGGTTACTACATTACGTGGGGCGGGCAGTTCAAGAACCTGCAAGAAGCCAGTGGCCGGCTGATGGTCGTCGTGCCTTTGGCCCTGTTCTTGATCTTCGTCATTCTGTACAGCACCTTCAACTCCTGGAAGCCGGCCCTGCTGATCTACCTGAACGTGCCGATGGCGGCCACCGGCGGCATCTTTTTCTTGTGGCTGC